>CBCXVS010000299.1:0-8950 GCA_965178525.1 uncultured bacterium
TTTTTGGCAACTTAGCCTGGAAAAGATATGCCTTCCCTTCAGCTCCTATGTTGTCAATAAGGACAAATTGCGGCTAATAGTCTCCGGGTCAATAGTTAAAAAAGTTTTCACTGTAATTTTCGTATTTCCATCTTTTCGTCTAATATTAGTCTCTCCCCATAATATCATTGATGCATTATAATCTTTTAATATTTCAAGAGCAATCTTGTGGCGACTCTTCTCGAGTTTTTTAATACGATTTTCTTCTAAAGTACTTATAAAAATAACACGAATATCTTTTTGGTAACCAATAGACATTAACAGTTCATGCCAGGCCAAATAGCTGAGAGATTTTCCTGCTTTTGTACCATATGTAAAGAAGGCTCAAACGTTTCATCATATTCCTCATTGACCGCGCAGTAGCCTCTCAAGTTGCTTCTGCAACAGAGAACGCCCTCTTCCTTTCCCTAACATCTTGTCGACAATCTCAAGCAACTTCTGGGTAAGTTGTGACTTGATCGGTTCGTTCGAACCTAATTTAGAACGCTCCGCCACCAAATAGGCACGTACCCGTTCAAGCCCAGAACGGTCCCCTGAGGACTTGCCGGAATCGAATGCGAGCACTTCACGTACACAGAGCGCGAGCAACGTGTAGAATCCCCACCGTTTGCTGATTTCCTCATAGTCGTCATCACTCAGTGACTTCGCAGGCCGGGGATGATAGACCACCTCGCGCACGAGCCCAAAATCTTGCTGCAACGGTATTATCCGGTAGTCAAAACGGATACAACCGTTATTAGATGTCTCAGGCACGACACGGCTATTGATCATTGCCAAAGCTTCGAGATAGACGCCAAACGACCATACTTTCCTCGCTTCATGCGGCTCGACCTGTAAGTCACGCATCCATTCGAGGAGGACATCCTCCGGTGCCGTGATATCTTGCGGTGGCGGTATGACCGGCAACGTCTGGAGATGATCGGTAACGTTTTCTTGGAAAGACTCGACCATGTCCGATGCACGAACCCCAAGTAACTGCGACAGCTCAGCGACCCTCGCTATGATAATGGCTATCCAGCGTATCGATGTCGCCCGGATCAGGTGTGGGTTCTTCTCTTCTATTAGGCCTTAACCTCACCGTGAGGTATCTGCACCCCAGCTTGCTAGCGGCATCGGCATGTAAAATCCAATGGACCTGCTCAAATCCCGCACTCGCAAAGCTTACAGCCAGGCGCTTGCCATCCTTCCACTCGGAAACGTCGGGCAGAGGAATCTTAAAGGTCCCATCTCCACGCGTTGTGCCAGACGTCGGCATCTTACCCTCTTGAACACGCCATCCAACCCCTTCGACACGCCACTCGACCCTCCCCAGCCCTTCCCCTCTTTGATCAGCGACTGTCCCACGGAGCCATCGTACATCCCCAAGGCATGGCCAGCTAGAAGCAACACCACCACGATCAGCATCGGTGCCTTCATCCCTCGCGCACCTCATCTTGCATCTCGCATAAAGAGAGCAATTTTGTGCCCACGGAAGCATCATGGCTTGGTCCCCCTCAGCTCTGGCCATTTCCAATGTCGCTCATCAGTTGATCAAGAGCGTAGTTGGATGCATCCACCGGGTGTTCGAAGTTCGCTTGCAGCCCAGAGTTTACCATAATCAGACATTAGAAACATAAGGATTCCATAGGGATTTCGTGGGGATTTCTTGATACTTCCGTGGAGATTTCATGCCATTGGTTCCCGTCCTTTGCGGCATACACAAGAATGATCAATGAAAAAGGAGATAACCATACGGTAGCATGTCAAGCAAAATCACAAACCAGGACGCGCCTCATCGCCACGATCATGCCCGATATCGACGTCGCCATCCAGACGATACACCCCTAGAGAGCGCTTTGCTAGCGCCCCGGGACACGATATAATGACGTCCATCAATGGCGAACTTTACCTAAGGTATACAACCATGTCCGGACTCAAACGACAATTTATTTCTGATGCAGAAGGCAATCCCATTGGGATAATTTTGCCGCTGGAAGAATATGTCTTGGTGAAAGCGATTCTCGAACAACGCGCACAACCCCCGCATGAGCGTGACAAACTCGATCTCATAACCCAAGCCGCCCATGATCCGCTCTTTCTGGCGGATTTGCGCGAGACGATGTCAGATTTTGACACAGCGGATGCCGACTGAGCCGCAGACGAGCTGTATCCGCTCGCCAAAATGGCGATTTCACAAAATCCTCACAAAATCTCCACGCAATCCCCACGCAATCCATAAGTTTCTCATGTCCCGTCATGCTAAGCTATGCGGGATCCATTTGACGCGGACAGCAGATGTCCATCGCAGCCGTCATGATGGCAACATCGCGTGTCTTGGCTCCGATCTTGGCGCGTACACGGTCGGAACCTATCCACACGACAGAATGTACACTATACATGGCAAATGATATACTCTGGCCACACTAACATAGGCATCACAACGTGGTGTTCCACACCGACCGCATGCAACGCATTGTGAGGAAGCGTAGGCTGGGCAATTGTGACCCAAATTATCCTTGCAAATGAAGAGAAGGAACGTTATTGTACGCTTTTCGTGGATGCGACTCTGCTTGACGACATGGTTGTGCGACTAGCTCGTACCGACGTCAATCGACTTAATCAAGCCCTTTTTTTACGGTCATATTCGTCTTGAGCGTCACTAATAGATAGCGAGGCAGGTTGGGGACTGACCATTGAGGTTGCTGGGAAGGTATAAGTATGTCTGCGTTCGTGCCCGGATTTCCCACGCTGACAATAAACAATTCGACAGGGACGTCGTCTGGTGGGTCGAGACACTGGTTGCCAACTTGAGGGGGGTATTGCTACAAAAACTTCAGCACGATCAGCTCGACATCTGGCGAGAACCGCGTCTGAGCAGCAGCGAACCGTTTCTTGATGACATCCGCGACGCGGTGACTCAGTCCGCCACGCTGCTCGTCCTTCTTTCCGAGAGTTATCCGACCTCCGAGTGGTGCCGCCGAGAGTTGGACTTGTTCCTGCAAGCAGCGGCACAAACCGGCAATGCCACCGGACGGATCGTCTTGGTACGTCTGGACAACCTCGATCCCAACCACTGGCCGGCCGCATTTCATCGTTTGCGTGGACATCGGTTTTTCGAGCAGGCCAATATGGATGCCGCCACGCATATCCTGGGCACGCCCGCTGCCGATGATCCGGACAAGCGCTTTTACTTTCAGCAGTTAGACGACCTGAGCCAGGACTTGGCGGACAAACTCCTCGCGTTGAAGGAAGCCCCGGAAGAGCAGGCCGTCCAAGGGCCGCAACCCGCCGACAACGCCCCGGCGGTGTTTCTCGCGGAAGCTACCCCTGACTTCGAAGACTTGCGTGAGAATATCCGCCGGCAGTTGCAGCAGGCCGACATTCGCGTGTTGCCGGAAACGCATTACGACCGGACACCACAAGCCTTCCGCGCCGCCATGGAAGCCGATCTCGATCAGAGTCTGCTGTTCGTGCAATTGCTCGGGCTCTATGTGACCCCCCGAGTGTCCGGCTTGCGAACGGGTTACGAAGGTCTGCAGCTGGATGTCTCGGAAGCAAAAGGCACGCCGATATTGCGCTGGCACAGTCCCGAGCTGGATGTCGCGTCGGCCAGAGACCATGAGCTGTTTGCGCGCGCCGATATCATGGTGATGGACTTCGAGGCGTTCAAGCGCGAGATCATCAACACCGTCAGAAAGTGGGAAGTGGAGCAAACGCTACCCGCCATTGAGGGGAATGACGCCCATGTTCTGGTGAATGCCAATAGCCGTGACGAACAGGTCGCGCAGATGATCCAGGACACGCTTGACCAGCAGGGGTTTGGGTCTGAGATGGCCGACGAAAACGACAACATCGACATGTTGATTGAACTGTATGTCTATCATGGCCTCATGGTGGTTTACGGGCAATGTGAAGAGCGGTGGGTCCGGGATCAGTTGCGGGTCTATCGTCAGATCTTACTGAAGCAAAAACAACGCGCCCCACTCTGTGCGGTCTACATCGGCCCGCCGGATGACAAGCCGAAGCTCGGTATCCGATTGCCGAACCTGCACCAGGTGTCCTACCGGGACCGGCCCGCCTTGATCAAGTTTCTAGATGAGGTGCAAACACAGGCAGCCCAGCTTATGACCACGTCGTCACCGTATCCGGGTCTGCGGCCCTTTGAGCAGGATGAAGCGCACCTGTTTTTCGGCCGTGAAGCACAGATCGCCGACATGCTGGCGCGGCTGGAAGATCACCGCTTTCTCGCGGTGATCGGGACGAGTGGCTGTGGCAAATCGTCCCTGGTGCGGGCCGGACTGATTCCGGCCCTCGAACAGGGCTTTCTGTTCGAGGCCGAGCCCAACTGGCGTATGACGCTCATGCGGCCCGGCAGTGCCCCGTTCGATCACCTCACCGCGGAACTGCTGCAGGACGCGGCGCTCGGCAGTGAGCGCCGCAACACCCCTGAGGCCGCATCATTGCAAGCTATCCTACGGCGCGGTCCGTTGGGTCTGGTGGAGGCGGTGCAGGAGAGCCGCCTGCCCGAGGACACCAATTTGCTGCTGGTGGTGGACCAGTTTGAAGAAATCTTTCGCTATCGGAAACAGGCCGCCAATGTCAATGATGCCGATGCGTTCGTGAATTTGCTGCTGGCATCGGTGCAGGCCGGGCAGTCGGAGGCGCCGATCTACGTGGTCATCACCATGCGCTCGGACTTTATTGGGGATTGCGCCTTGTTCCCCGATTTGCCTGAAGCGGTCAATGACAGCCAACTCCTGACCCCGCGTCTGACACGCGACCAATATCGCGCCGCCATCGTGGAGCCGGCCCTGGCGGACAACGGTCAGTTGGACGAGTCGCTGGTCAATCGCCTGTTGAATGATCTCCGCAGTGAACCGGATCAGCTGCCCGTGTTGCAACATGCGCTCATGCGGATGTGGACACAGGCAATCGATGAAGCGCCGACACGCGTTTTGACCGTGGCGGACTATGAAAACGTGGGCGGGTTGACCGGAGCGCTTTCCAAGCCCTGTGACGAGATCTTGTACAACGATCTCGATTCGGCGCAACAGCGCATTGCCGAGGTGATGTTTCGCGTCTTGTGTGAGCGCGGCTCGGACCAGCGCGATACCCGGCGGCCGGTGCAACTCCATGAAGTCGCCGCCATTGCCGGCGTCGATGTCGAGGCCGTGCGACCGGTGGTGGATGCTTTCCGAGGCCCGGGACGCAACTTTCTCATGCCGCCACAGCCGACGACGTTAGGTGCGGACACGACGCTGGATATCAGTCACGAGAGTTTGATTCGTCAGTGGGACACCTTGAATACTTGGGTGACCGCGGAAGCGGAATCGGCGCGCCAATATCAGCGCTTGGAAGACGCGGCGAAGCGGCGTCAGCAGGGGCAAGGCGCCGAGTTGTGGCGTGGCGTCGATCTGGAGAGTGCACGAGAGTGAAGAGCCAAAGCCCATCCAACCGCCGCCTGGGCGGCACGCTATGGCGATGCGTATCAACTGGCGATGACGTTTCTTGAGGCGAGTGAAGCCGAGGAGGCCAGACAGCGGGACCAGGCGGAGCAAGCACGCCAACGTGAACTGGTCCAGGCCCGAGCGCTCGCCGAAGCCGAGCGGGCTCGAGCTGAGGAGCAGGCGAGAGCCGCCAGGCAATCCAGACGGATCGCCATCGCGATTGGCGTGTTGCTGCTGGTGACCAGCGTATTCGCCGTTTCTGCGGTCTATCAACGAAATGCCGCCACCGCCGCCCAGCAGCGAGCGGAACGCGCCCAAGCATATGCAGAAGAAAAAGAGCAAGAGGCCACAGCCGCCGCCAAGGACACTGAAGCGCAACGGCAAGCCGCCGTTTCAGCCGCCGAGGAGGCCAAACGGCAACAGGAGATTGCGGAGCAGCAGCGCCAGATCGCCGCGGAACAACGCCGGGTCGCGCTGGTTCGCTTGGTGCGCTATTTTGCCGCGGAATCGAAAGAACATTTGGTGTCTCAACCCACACTCAGCCTACTCCTCGGCGTGGAAGCCGGGCAGGCGGCTGCGATACCGGCGGCTGCGAAGGTATTGCGCACGGCCATCGCGAAAATCGCCAGCACCGCTTTGCGAGGCCATGACGACCGGGTGTTTGGCGTGGCTTTCAGTCCCGATGGCCAAACTCTCGCCACGGCCAGCGGAGACCACACGGTACGGCTCTGGACCCTACATGATCTTATGGCTGCGCCCCGTGTCCTCAGGGGCCACGACGTCACGGTGTATAGCGTCGCTTTCAGCCCCGATGGCCAAACCCTGGCCACGGCGAGTAAGGACGCCACAGTCCGGCTGTGGGGCCTGCGCGACCGCGCCGCCGAGCCCCAAGTTCTCAGGGGCCACGACGACACGGTGTATAGCGTCGCCTTCAGTCCCGATGGCCAAACCCTGGCCACCGCGAGTAAGGACGCCACGGTCCGGCTGTGGGATCTCCGCGACCGCGCCGCCGAGCCTCGTGTCCTCAGCGGCCATGCCGGCAGTGTTTCGAGCGTGGCCTTCAGTCCCGATGGCCAAACCCTGGCCACCGCGAGTCGAGACAACACGGTCCGGCTGTGGGATCTCCGCGACCGCACGGCGGCGCCCCGTGTCCTCAGCGGCCATACCGCTCCGGTGTTTGGCGTGGCCTTCAGTCCCGGCGGCGAGTTCTTGGCCACGGTGAGTGAAGATACCACCGTCCGGCTTTGGGACCTGCGGGATCGCACCGCCGAGCCCCACGTCCTCAACGGCCATGAGGATACGGTGTTTGACGTCGCCTTCAGTCCCGATGGCCAGCTTCTGGCCACAGCGAGCTGGGACAATACCATACGGCTGTGGACCTGGCGTGATCGCACCGCGGAGCCCCGCGTCCTCCGTGGCCATACCGATGGTGTGTTTGGTGTCGCCTTCAGTCCCGATGGCCAGCTTCTGGCCACGGCGAGCGGCGACACGACGGTGCGGCTGTGGACGGTACGGCTGTGGTTAGTCGGCATCGACGATCTGGTTCGGATCGCTTGCCGATCCGCCGGGCGCAACTTTGGTCATAAGGAATGGCAGCACTTTCTGAGTGACGAACCTTACCGTAAAACCTGTCGCAATCGTCCCCTACATCCCGAATTTCTCGACAACGTCAGGAGACAGATCAAAAACGGCGATGTTGAGGTGGACGATGCGATTGCACAACTCCAACACGCGCTGCAAGGAGATTCGGATGGCGCCATGGCGCAAGAAGCACGCCGTCTCGCCGTCCCGACTATCGTCGACAAAGGTCGGGAGTTGGCCCAAAAGGGTGAGATCGATGGCGCGATCACTGCCTTCAATCAAGCCCTGAGCTTTGCTCCGGACCTTGCTCTTCATCCGGAAAAAGAAGCGCGCCGTCTCGCGGCTCCGGCTTTCGTCGACAAAGGGCGGACGTTGGCCCAAAAGGGTGACATCCCGGCTGCGATGACCGCCTTTCGGGAAGCGCAGACAAACGACCCGAATCTGGAAATATCGGCGCGTGATTGGCATGCGCTGTGTTGGTTCGGAAGCCTTGGGGGTTTTGCGGCAGAGGTCATGACGGCCTGTGAACAAGCGGTGGTATTGGAACCGGATCACGATGCCTGTCGGGAGAGTCGGGGCGTTGCCCAGGCCTTGACGGGGGATTACTCGGGGGCTATTGAGGACTTGCAACGGTATGTCGACAGGGGGCTGGGAAACGGTCGGCCGAAAGCACCGATTCGTCAGCGTCGCGAGTGGATCCGGATGTTGCAGGCCAATCAAAATCCGTTTAACGAGGAACTGTTGAAACAGCTACGGGAGCAGTAGGCCACCTGCCGTGCATCTTCCCTGCCCTCGACCTCTCCTGATCTTGAAATTCAGCCCGATTTGGCCCATACTGATGACCCGGTGAGACATCCAAAAAAGGGATACCCATGATTACACGCGAAGAAGCCCTACGACGGTTAGAAGCCGTGGCAAACGAGATTGTGGCCTTACGCGCTGATCTCGCTGAAGGGTGGATCGAGACGCCTATAGAAGATGCGACCCAGGCTTTTTTGGCGAAATGTGGCGGTTGGGAAGACACGCGGCGTCCTGAGGAGATCATCGCGGATATCTATGCCGCTCGGACGGTCTCGAATCGCGCTGCGGCTCTCTTTCCACAAGAGCATTCATGAGCCCAATACTTCACTATCTGTTAGACACAGATATGTGCATCTACCTCCTCAACGGCAATCCCCGCGTTAAGGCACGGGTGGAAACGGAAGGGATCGAGACGTTGGCGATCGCGGTCGCGACCGTGGGGGAACTCTATTTTGGGGCTTATCATTCCACACGCGTGGCGGCTAACGTCGAGCGGGTACGGACGTTTCTCTCGCCCCCCCGTCCACACGTATTGCTCATGGATGAGACTGCGGCGGAGCAGTTTGGTCGCTTCAAGGCGCTCTTGCGCCGCGGCGGTCGCCCCATTGGCGACATCGACTTGTTGATTGCAAGCGTTGCCATGCGTCATGGACTGACCGTCGTGACGAATAATACGACCCATTTCGATCGCCTTCCTGATCTGACCTTGGAAAACTGGCTTGAGCCACCGCACGCGTCATTCTGATTGTCCGCTGCCCACATGACAAAAATAGAAATGTACCCATGTGCCTTCGCCCTGTTTTTTAGGGTTACTGGGTGTCCTAGACCCAGACTCTACATATGCCTAAACTCCTACCCTCTGTCGTCCTGTCGTCGCTTTAAGAACAATTCAAATTCACAATGACTGGCGTCTCAAGTGTGAAATTCTCTACTGTCTCACGGCCCGTGCAATCTGGCTGCGTAGAATTCGAAAAAAAGGCGCGAACGATGAATAATCTATTGGGTCCTGGAGAAATATCCTCCATCAGGTCTAGTCCGAAGTTCCTCCCGTGATTCGGCGACAACTTGTTGAAATAAAAACTCAAAAGCCTGAAACGAATTGA
>CBCXVS010000300.1:0-8906 GCA_965178525.1 uncultured bacterium
CAATTCGTTTCAGGCTTTTGAGTTTTTATTTCGACAAGTTGTCGCCGAATCACGGGAGGAACTTCGGCCTAGTGGGTCGGGTTGTTGAGGCTGATAGGCTTGCAGCGCCGCCTGCAGTTCGTGTAACAGCCCGTCACGCTCGAACCCTTGTTTGTGCATCACGCTCTGCACGCGCTGTTTAAGGCGTGCATCTTCATTCGACGTGAGCGTTTTGGCCGTGAGCACAATCACGGGAATCTGGCAAGCGCTCGCTTCCTGCCGCAATTGCTCGATGACGCCGAAGCCGTCCATTTTGGGCATCATCAGATCGAGCAGAATCACATCGGGCGCTTGCAACGCGATCATGTCCAACGCCTCTTGGCCGTCGTGCGCCGACGTAATCTCATATCCTTCCCCGTCAAGCAACTGTTGGACCAGATCCGTAATCTGGGGGTCATCGTCTACCACCAGCAGCCGCTGGCGCTGGAGTGGAACGCGGTGCAGCGTCGTCAGAAGCGCTTCCCGCTCAAAGGGCTTGAGCAAATAATCGAATGCCCCTAAGCGATACCCGAGGCTTTTCTGGTCCACGATGGAGAGCACAATGATCGGAATATCCCGTGTGGCCGCATCGACCTTGAGCTCGTGTAAAAACTGCCAGCCGTCCATTTGAGGCATATGAATATCGAGAATAATCGCAAAGGGGTGTAAGGCGCGCGCCTTCTTCAACCCTTCTGCTCCGGACAAGGCGCCCACCACGTGATAGCCGGCCTCAGCCAGATTTTCCTGCAACAGGTAAATGACGTTCGGATCGTCATCAATCGCCAGTATCGTATGGCGCAACCCATCCGGCTCGGATGCCGGATGATGGTCCTGTACCTGGGTGTCAACGACCGGTTGATCGAGGTCGGGTAAAGCGTCAGTTGAGATCTGCACAGGCAACGTCATCGTGAAGGTTGAGCCTTCCCCAATCGTGCTTTGCACGGCCAACTCGCCACCTAATAAGTGGGTTAAGTGCCGGCTGATCGATAAGCCGAGACCGGTGCCACCATATTGACGCGTGCTGCTGCTATCGACCTGGAGAAATTCCTCAAAGATCCGGTCCAAGGCCTCGGCCGGAATGCCGATACCGGTGTCGGCCACGGCGATCTCGACGACACCGCCGCGATGCTGTGCGGTGACGGTAACCGCGCCTTGTTCGGTGAACTTCACCGCATTACTGAGGAGATTCATGATAATTTGTTTCAGTTTTTCCTCATCGGTAACCAGCATCGGCACGGCGCCGTGGCACGCATGCGTCAGCTCAACCCGATCACTTTTGAGCATCGGCTCCACGGTGCGCACACACGTCTCCATGAGAGGCGCCAAGTCAACGCGACTGAGATGTACCTCCATCCGTCCAGCTTCGACTTTGGAGAGATCAAGGATGTTGTTGATCAGCGAAAGCAAGTGCTCAGCACTGGTCAAAATCTTGCCCAAATTATCATATTGCCGCTCCGGCAAGACAGCTTTCGCCCGGCGCATCACCAGCCGGGTAAAGCCGATAATCGCATTCATCGGGGTGCGCAACTCATGGGACATATTGGCGAGAAATTCCGATTTGTGCTGGGACGCGTCTTCAAGCTGGCGATTGGCGTCTTCTAGGGCTTGCGTGCGCTCTTCGACCTTCGCCTCCAATTCGGCAGCATGCCGCCGTGCCTGGGCGTAGAGCCTGGCATTTTCGATGGCGATCGCGGCTTGATCGCCAAGTGCGCTCAGCAGCAGTTGATCGTCCTCCTGAAATTGCTGCGGGGTATAGCTGACGGCATAGAGCACCTCCATGACCGTCTCCTGAGTTTTGAGCGGCACCCCCAGGCAGGCGCGCAGACCGGCGTCCTGGATCATCTCTCGGAATGGACTATCCGGATAGTCCATCGTGTAATCACCCACTAAAATGGGCAAGCCCGTAGCCACGACGTGTCCGCCAAGGCCAATACCAGATTCAAAGCGCGTCGTGGTGAAGAAATCGGCGACGGCGCCGCTGCATGCCTGCACGGAAAAAGCGTCGCTGTCGGGTTGCTGCAGCGCTAGCAGGCTGGCGTCGGCTTGGAGGAGATGTTGCGAGCGCTCGACAATCAAATTGAGGATCGGGTCGAGATCCACGTGTTTCGTCAGTTCCTGACTCACCTCATACAAAGTCGTGGTCTCCGCCACTTTGCGATGCAATCCCATTTCATGAGCTTCGAGGCTAATGGCCATGTCGTTAAACGACTGGGCCAATTGGCCGACTTCGTCCTGGGCCGGTATCTCGACGCGGACGTCGAGCTGTCCGGTGGCGATGCGTCCAGCCGCTTCGGCTAGGTCGCGAATGGGCTGGGTCACGTGCTGCACGTGCCGAATGGTCAGCACCAGCGCAATCCCCAAACTGATCAGGGCGACCAGGATCAGGGCCCGAATCATGAACTGCGTGGTGCGTCTGAAGTCCTGCAGGGGAACAAAATCCAGGGCGAGAACCCCTTGAAATTGCGGATTTGAACTGTCCTTCGCCTGCTGATAGACGCCCATGGCATAGGTCAGCATCGGGCCGTCGATGAGGTGGACATCATCGGGGCCGAGGTCGAGGTAGAGCTGCGAGTCGGGATAGAGCGGCCCAAACTCCATGACCATGCCGGCTTCGTCAGCCAGCGACGTCCGCTCGCTACTGATTTCGCCGTCCACGACCTTGGCCACTTCCACGCCCCGATGATCCACATAGCGAACCTGGGGATAGACGCGTTCAATACTATTGCTGCGGTCGACAAACTGCTTTAAGAAGCGCCCCAGGCGTTGGCGATGCACCTCGGCTTCCTCAGCTAGGCCGTAGGAGGCGTTTTTTAAGTAGCCCTGTAAGGCCGGGTTTTCCGCGATCGTCCGGAGGTCATTCTCGCGCTGTTTCAGATACCTGGCGTTCGCCTTGGCCTCCATATGGCGCAACGCGAAAAACCCCATGGTCGCCAAGGCCAGCATGGGTAGGACGATCAGCGGAACAATGAGCAGTAACATCTTCTGGCTCAAGTTGAAATGACGGAGAAGCGAGGTTGAGTTTTGCTCCATGCCCATCTCCTACCTTGAAAAGCCCATCCCCTGGAAGTCGCCTTGATCCTATTGCATCGCTGGCGGGCGTACAGACCAGTGCGCATCCGTTATACGGGTGTCTCCAAAGATCAACAAGCCCGACGCATGTGGCTCAAACTCAACCGATTTATTCACGGCATAGAGCTGAATCGGGGCATAGAGGAACAAAAAATACGCCTGGTTCCGCGTATGCTGCTCCATCTGGCGTAACAACTGAGCTTGTTGATCGGGCTCAGGGGTCCCCCGGACGCGCTGGTAGAGCGCAGCGAGTTCCGGTCGCTCATGTACCCAGTCAAAACGCCCATCAAGCGCGTAGACCCGATAGAGGGGCGCGGGAAAGCTGGCGGCAAACGCGCCCAGCACGCCGGTGGTGGCTAAGGCGATATCCCATGTCGGTGGCTCCTCAGCGGATGCCGTTGGTAATGGCTGCTGGGCAGGCGCGGCGGCACCGTGTCGACTCAGGCGCTGCCGAAAGTCGTCGGCATGCAATAGCTGCGCCTGTGCCTTAAACCCGGCCTGTTCCAGCATCTTGCTAATCACAGTCGCAGACGCTTTAAAGGTCTCGGGTGCAATGAGGGTGACCGATAGGCCATTGGCGTAGCCCGCCTCCTGCAGAAGCCGTTTGGTCTCGGCCGGATCAAACGCGTACAGCGGCAAGCTGGAGTCGTATCCCAGCGCTTGTGGCGGCAGTAGAGCGGGGGTCGGTATGCCATTGCCTTTGGCGGCGTATTGAATCAGATCGGTGCGGTTGATGGCATGGTTGATCGCCCAGCGAAGGCGTCGATCCCGCCACGGGCTCTTGGGGTGTCGCATATTGAAAAGACCGAACTGATTCTGTAGGCCACCACGTTCTTTAATCACCTTGGCATGAGCGCTTTGCGCCACTTGCAACGTGGCCAGGGGACTCAACATGGTGAGCAGATCCACTTGGCCTTCGCGTTGGGTGATGTGAGCGACAGATGCTTTGGGATCGACGGTGTACGCAAACACGATTTGGCGAAGGCGGGGAAAGCGGTCGGGATTCCAATATGCGGTGTTGGCTTCGAGAACCACGCGCGATGACCGCCGTGTCCCGATATCAAACCCTTCAACCCATTTATACGGCCCGGTGCCCCACGGCCCAGCACTGCGAAGCGTGTCCCAGTATCGATCGAGTGATCGCAAGGTGCGGTAGAATTGACGATTGACGATGTGCATCATCGCCAACCGCACCAGAGCTTCGTTATCGGGCTCGGAGAACCGGAACTGGATTTGGTAAGCGTCTAGCGTCTTGAGGTGTGAGCCCTCGGGAAAAGCCATCCAAAACAGGTCCTCGCCCCCATGCTCTCGAAGCTTGGCATAAGCTTGCCAATTCAAATCGACCGTGGCGGCATCAAAGCCTTCGCCATTGTGAAACGTGACGCCCTGGCGCAACGTCATGTCGAGCGTACGGCCGTCGCGCCAGTGCCACTCGGTCGCGAGTCCGGGCACGAGACGGCCATCCTCGTCGATGTCGACGAGGCGCTCGACTACATTAAAAATAGGGGCGATCTGGCTCCAAGGGTGGGTATCGACGACATGTAGCGTTCCCTGCGGCGTTGGCGCGACAGCCGCTGAGACGCACTGCCCACCGGCTGTAGCGCCGAAAAACAGCAACAGGCTAACCATCACGAGACGTCGAAGAGCCATATCATCGCCTTACACGCTGAGATGGGCACTACCCGATCGCATGTTCACCATCTGAGATTGGGAGGAGAGATGACCACCCATCAATATTCACGGCAATATACTTGATGACAGTATGATTATCAATCTTTAATCGTCACGTTGAGTCACGCCTAGAAAATTGGAGACGGATTGAGCACTGAGAAGATTCCCTAATGCCAGGTATCAGCTCGTCTCGAGAAGAACGGCTGATCGTGTCACGGCTGATTCTACCCTGAGGTTCGCCATTTATTCTGTGACGGAACACACCTCGACGCGGTGACATGAATCACCTACCCGATGAGCAAGCACCTGGCGAGTCGTTTTAAAACCTCTCCCCGCAACACCTGAGTCAAGCCTATTGAGTTATCAGCCCTGGGCCAGGGAGAGGGTCGGGCCATGCCTCAGCTCCCGAAACGGATGACCTGCCGGGCGACCTCTCCTCCTAGCAACGCCTCAAAAGCATCGTTAATCTGCTCCAGCGTAATTTCACGGGAAATCATTTCGTCGAGTTTAAGCTTACCGCTCAGGTACATATCGACATAACGCGGCATATCGACGCGGAAGCGGTTAGAGCCCATGCTGGAACCCTGGATCTTTTTCTCGCGTAGAAAGTCGGGGCCATTAAGCTCGATCTTGGTACCCACCGGGATCATCCCAATGATCGTCGCCGTCCCACCCTTGGCCAGCATGTAAAATGCCTGTTCCGCCGTTTGCTTCAGGCCGATGGCTTCAAAAGAGTATTCCACGCCCCCACCCGTCATCTCCTTGACCTGCTGTATCGGGTCGCCATCGGCGGCATTCACCAGATCGGTGGCGCCACAAACCTGCGCCAGTTCGAGCTTGGAGGGGATCCGATCCACGGCAATAATACGCCCGGCCCCGGCAATCACCGCCCCCTGCACCGCACTGAGGCCCACGCCGCCACAGCCGATCACCGCCACCGTGCTGCCCGGCGGCACCTTGGCGGTGTTGATCACCGCGCCCATGCCCGTCGTCACCCCACAGCCGATGAGCGCCGCCTTGTCGAGCGGCATGTCTTCCCGCACTTTCACCACCGCGTGCTCATGCACCAATAATTGCTCGGCGTACGAGGAGAGATTGGCAAACTGATGCATGACCTCCCCCTGCTGCGACAAACGTGTCGGCTCGTTATCCCCCCGCTGTGTCGACTCCCGGTCGCACAGATTGGGCCGGCCAGTCGTGCAGTAATCACAGTGGCCACAGAAGACCGATAAACAGGTAATGACCGGCTCTCCGGGCTTGACGTAACGCACTTCCGAACCCACCGCTTCAATAATGCCGGCGGACTCATGCCCGAGCACAATCGGCGTTGGCGTGGGATAGAGCCCCTGATAGAAATGCACATCACTATGACAGACGCCGGCCGCCACCGTGCGCACGAGCACTTCATGCGGCCCGGGCGCACTCACATCGACATCTTCGATCGTGAGCGGTTGAAGTACCTCGCGGAATACCGCAGCTTTCATCACACCATCTCCCCAATTTTTATTTCTCAGTCCTCCGTTCTCAGCCCTCCACTATGGGCGGAAAACAGGCGAGAATCAACCTCTTTTTGGATAGCGGCAAGACGCGGATTTAGGCGATGATCTGGCCACCGTCCATGACGATGGTTTGGCCCGTGATGAAGCGGGCGGCATCACTGCTTAAATACGCCACCAAGTTCCCCACTTCCTCGACATCGCCAAAGCGGCGCAACGGGACTTGGCGCAGCAGATAGTCGGGCATGCGCGCATCGTGGCGGGCTTCTTCATTCATCGCGGTTTCGGTGAAACCCGGAGCCACCGCATTGACGGTGATGTTGTGGCGTGCCCACTCCACAGCCAAGGCGCGTGTAAAACCGGTGATGCCCGCCTTGCTGGCACAGTAGGCCACGGCGTTACTGACGCCGATAAAACTCCAGTGTGAGGCAATACTAATCACCGCCCCACGCTGCTGCGCAATGAAATGCTCACCCACGCCTTGACTGCACAGAAACAGGCTCGTCAAGTTGGTATCCAACACGTTGCGCTAGGCGCTTTCGCGGATCTCCATCAAGGGTTGCAGGAGCATGATCCCAGCGTTGTTCACCAGCACATCGATCTGCCCGAAACGCTCCAGCGTCGCCTCCACCATCTTTTGGATCTGATCGGCCTGGGTGACATCCGTCACCGCCACACACGCCTCACCACCCGCCGCCTGCACCAAGCGCGCGCTCTCCTGCAACTGCTCGGCGTTCCGTGCGGCCAACGTCACCCGAGTCCCCCAACGCGCCACACAGCATGCGATGCCGCGGCCAATCCCCTGACTGGCTCCCGTCACCATGACCACCTTGTTGGATAGATCCAGCACCGCTGGCAGTTGCATGCAAAGCTCCTCTAAGATGTCTGGACAGATGGTGCATCCGTTATCGCCCGCCGCATAGGGGTTACCAGCTATACAACGTTGATCGCGGCAATGCAAGGGGAGAGGACACCCCGGAAGAGTGCTCTAAGGCGGACGGGACGGCATGGTTGTGCCGAACGGTGGACACAGAGGAAAAAATGCGTTACATATTCCATCATTATCACGCATCGAAACTCGTGATCATCGGGAGCACGGCCATGCCGTTGGAGACGTACAGCTCAACTGTCAGCGCCACTCAGGAACAGCTTGACGACCTCGTGCTTCAGCTCCTGCCACAGCAGGGCCAGTGGAGTCAAGAAGCATACCTATGGCTCACCGAACAAGGCAACCGCTTAATCGAGTTCACCGACGGCTACATCGAGGTGCTGCCCATGCCAACCGATGCACACCAGACCATTTTGGCCTATCTCTATCAGGTGTTTTTCGGCTTTCTTCAGCACATCGGTGGGAAGGTTTTATTCGCTCCCTTGCGTCTCAGAATCCGCGAGCGCAAGTTTCGTGAGCCAGATATGTTGCTACTGCGCCATGCCGATGATCCTCGGCGCCAGAATCGATTCTGGCTGGGCGCTGACCTGGTGGTCGAAATCGTCAGCTCGGACAAGCCCGAGCGCGACCTCGTCGAAAAACGAAACGATTACGCCGAAGCGCAAATCCCCGAATACTGGATCGGCGACCCACGGGATGCAACCATCACGGTGCTCCACCTGGAACGGGAGACCTACATCGAGCACGGCGTCTTCAGGCGGGGTTCACAAGCGACCTCGGTGCTACTCGAAGGCTTTAACGTACAGGTTGACGCCGTATTTGATGCCGAATGACCCTGCCACATGCCTGACATAACCTCTTTCTGAGACATGCGTTCTGACCCTATTTTTCCGCCATAATCCCATTTTTCCTGTTGAGTTAGATCACAACACTATGTGTACGACGATATCGTGACCAGGAAAAACGGCCTGGAGGAGTTCAGTCAACTTCTCCACAGTCGGCATTGACGTTCCACGCTCATATCGCGCATACGCGTTTCGTGACTTGGCGCCCAGGCGCTGAGCCGCTTCAGCTAATGAGAGCCCGCTCCGCTCACGTTGCCGACGCAATAACAAACTGATCATGCCCTGAGTGTCGGTCGAGCTCACTTCAAAATCACCATGTTGGCCTGGATGTACCTTGACCGAAAACCCCGGACGGTTTGCCAAGGTTTCCAGTAAGTCCTCAACCATGGTGAAAGCTTCCTCGCGGGTGCGCCCTTGTGTTATGGCCTCAAGAATCGGCACCTCAGCCAGCCAAAACGTTCCGTCTTAGTAGACGTTGCCATAAAATCGCATGTTAGCTTTCCCCTGTGGCTCGTCGAAGAATCGCTCGCGCCAGGTTTTCGTTAATCTCAGCGTGATGCGGTATGGCTTCTTCACGCTCACCATCGGTCCAGATGTCATCTCGCCTACCGTGGCGCAAAAACCGTCCAGCCAAGCTGACGGAGAGCTTTCTCTAAGTCGCGTTTCTTCATGAATTGACTGCACACTTATACGTGTGCAGCTGTCAAGAAAAGCTTGAACTGTATAACGCTCGCGCTCAGGTCCGGGCGACCTGGAGCGACATACGCACGGCCATCAACGTACGCTGTCGCTAGTCGCCTGCAGTGCATGATGAGGTGGGTTCGAGGCACGGGCGTCACGTACATGATCGGGGTCAGATCTTTACTAGAGTTGTTCCTCAATAGCATAAGATCAGGTTCCCTAGCCCAGCCCAGATGC
>CBCXVS010000301.1:0-8871 GCA_965178525.1 uncultured bacterium
TTTGAGGATGATTCGGTGGGCATCTGGGCTGGGCTAGGGAACCTGATCTTATGCTATTGAGGAACAACTCTATTGACTTCCGTTCCGGCGCCATGGCCTACTCCCCGGAAAAAGATGGTCCGGGACGCATGATCTTTGATCCGGACGGGTCGATCGCAGCTCTACGGCATGAGATGCGTCATTTCAGGGACATTCGCGACGCTGGTTACCCTGGACTTGGTCCATATATGCGTGATCCTCACCGGTACTGGGAGATGGAATTTAGAGCCTATAGGGAAGAAATCCAATTCGCTAGAAGCATACGGGATTATGAATCTGCACGGGAAATTCTGCAGATCATGAGGAGAGTGAAACGTGAAATTTTAGGAGAAATCCCGTGAGAGATGATATTCTGTTGCGAGACGAAGCGTTCGACCACGTGCCAACAAAGCAACTTCTCGCCATGCTTCACAACAGTTCCAGACTTGTACGGGCCCGTGCTCTGGCCACACTGGCGCGCCGTTCAGGGCAGGACGAGGCCCTTGTCGACCAGATCATCGATGCAATCAGGGATCCAAAAAATACGGAGGCAAGATTGCTGGGCAGCACAGTCTCTGTTTCGCACATAGGTTTTGCTGGCTTGTGGGCATTTGGTACTCCCAGAGCCAAACTGTTTTTGAAAGACCTTCTGCAACACTGGCCTGAACCGGATCGAGAAGATCTTCTTTGGTTCTTGGAGTCGCAATCCTTGTCTATGGAACCGCCGGAGAAGTCTCCACAATATGATGTATTCAGATAGCTACATGGACTTCTTGAAACGGGCGCCTGAAGCTGTCCAAGACGAACCTGACGGCTTTCAACGCGACATCAATGCGGTTGACGATGCTTCTGGGATAAATTTTGGTTAAGACTATGAGGAAGGAGAATAGGAAGATGGTAACCATCGAATCGACCCCTGAAATGGCGTCCAACGTCTATGAGACGATGGCGCGCAATCTGCAAATTGTCCGGCGGCGGTTGGGCCAGCCGCTCACCCTGGCGGACAAGGTGTTGCTCGGGCATCTGGATAACCCGGAGAACCAGGACATAACGCCGGGCGAAAGCTATTTGTTTCTGCGCCCCGACCGCGTGATCTTGCAGGATGTGCTCGGGCAGACCGGCATGCTGCAATTCATGCAGACGCAAAAAGAGACGGTGGCCGTGCCGACCACGATGCACTGCGACCATCTGATTCAAGCCCGCGTTGAGGGTGTGGCCGACCTGCGGGAATCGCTCGAGGAAAACAACGAGGTATACCATTTCCTGCGCTCAGCGGCGGCCAAGTATGGCGCCGGTTTCTGGGGGCCTGGGGCAGGCATTATTCACCAGGTGGCGCTGGAAAATTACGCCTTCCCCGGTGAGCTGATGATCGGTACCGATTCGCACACGCCGAATGCCGGCGGCTTAGGGGCTTGCTCCGTCGGCGTGGGCGGCGCCGATGCCGTTGAGGTGATGGCCGGACTGCCGTGGGAGGTGCTCTATCCTCGCCATATCGCAGTGTATTTGACCGGCGAGATGGGCGGCTGGACCGCGCCCAAGGATGTCATTCTCTATGTCGCAGGCGCGCTCACCGTATCCGGCGGGACGAATGCTATCGTCGAGTACATTGGCCCCGGGGCGCGCAGCATCAGCGCCACAGGGAAGGCGACGATCACGAATATGGGCGCTGAGCTGGGCGCCACCACGTCGATGTTCCCCTACGATGAGCACATGGCGACGTACCTGAAGGCGACGAATCGCGGCGACTTGGCGCCGTTGGCGGAACAATACAAACATTTGCTGGCCCCGGACGAGGAAGTTGAGGCGAATCCCGAAGCCTACTATGACCGCGTCGTGCGTCTGGACCTCTCGATCCTCGAACCGTATGTCGTCGGTCCGCACTCGCCCGATCGTGCCCGGCCCATCTCGCAGCTGGCGGCCGAAATTGCCGACGCCAACAATCATTTTGTTGATACCATTGGTTCAACGCTGATCGGCAGCTGCACCAATTCGTCCTATGAAGATATGAGCCGCGCCGCAGACGTGGCCGAGCAAGCCAAAGCCCATGGTCTGAAGGCGACCGTCCCCTTCATGGTGACGCCGGGGTCTGAGCAGGTGCGGGCAACGATCGAGCGCGACGGCCAAATGCAGTCGCTCAAAGACATTGACGCCACGGTTTTGGCGAATGCGTGCGGACCTTGCATCGGCCAGTGGCGCCGGGCGCAGGAAGAGACCGCAGAGCCGAATACGATCGTGACGTCGTATAACCGCAACTTCCCCAGGCGCAATGATGGCGCGCCAACGACCATGAACTTCATCGGCAGTCCGGAAATCGTCACGGCCTTGGCCATCGCTGGCAAACTCTCCTTCAATCCGTTGACGGATACGCTAACGGCAGCCGATGGCACAACCTTCACGCTGGAGCCGCCCAAGCCGGCACCGGAAGTCCCGGCGCAAAACTTCGCGGCCGGCAGCTCGTCGTATGAAGCGCCCCCGGCCGACGGCAGCGGCATTGAGCTGGCCGTGTCCCCGCAGAGCGAACGGCTGCAATTGCTGCAGCCGTGGCCGGCCTGGGATGGCCAGGACTTCACGGATATGCCGGTGCTCATGAAGACGCAGGGCAAGACGACCACGGACCATATTTCGCCCGCCGGCTACTGGCTGCGCTTTCGTGGACACCTGGACAAGTTCAGCGACAATATGTTTATGGGCGCGACCAACGCCTACACGGGTGAGGCGGGCAAGGGCAAGAATATTCTGACAGGAGAGGAAGAGCAGTCCATCGCCCAGATCGCCCGGCATTATCAGACCCAGGGCGTCAAGTGGGTGGTCGTGGGGGATGACAACTATGGCGAGGGCAGCAGCCGTGAGCACGCGGCCCTGTCGCCCCGGCTCTTGGGTGGCGCGGCCGTCATCGCGCGCAGTTTTGCGCGTATCCATGAGTCCAACCTGAAGAAGCAAGGGCTGTTGGCCTTGACCTTCCAGGATGCCGCCGATTACGACAAGATCCGTGAGGATGATCGCCTTGATCTGGTCGGCTTGACGGACATGGCGCCCGGCAAACCGGTGGATTGCGTGGTGACGCACGCGGACGGTTCGACGGAGAATCTACAGCTCAACCACAGCTTTGGCGAGTCGCAGCTGGAGTGGTTCCGGCTGGGTTCGGCCTTGAATCTCTTCCACAAGAGTGAGTAGGCGATCCAAAGCCTCCTTATCCGCGAAGGACGCACAGGTCACGAAGAACCAAGACCCATTCGTCCCCTTCGCGTCCTTAGCGGATATTGAATGGCAAGCCAACCAGGGACGACCCTAGAGCGCACCGGTGGCGTGCGCACCTCCTCACTGCCTGGCAGAGTCTACGAGATGGGGCGTGGTCATGAGTAAATTATACGATACGGATATGGCCGCATGGGCTCGCGGCACCGCGCAGTTACTACGTGAGCGGCGGTTTGAAGAGATCGATCTCGATGCTTTAATCGAGGAGGTAGAGGGTTTGGCGAGAGCCGATGAGCACGCGATTCGCAGCTATTTGGAGCGCCTCATCGAGCACCTCCTCAAATTGACCTATGCCTCTGATGTAGACTTTGACCGGGATCAACGCGGTTGGCGGATTTCAGCTCGTAACGCCCGGGTCAAACTTCTACAGCGTATGGCACAAGTGCCCAGCCTGCGCGGTTACCCCGAGCAGATTGTAGAAAGCGCGTATGACGTCAGCCGCTACGAAGCCGCGAGAGGGGTTGATCTCGATCACCTGCCCGCTCAGTGCCCATGGACGGTTGCCCTGATGCTCAGCCCGGACTGGGAACCTCCGCGCAAACCTTCAGGAGTTGATGGTTGAGGCAGGAGAAGAGGGGCTCACTGTTGTGGTCAAGCCAAAGCGGACACTTTTTTAAGCCACTAGCCTCTCTGTGTGATCATGAAGGCCAAACTGCGCTCAGCCTTAATACAAACCCCGGTAAGACCAGCTCCCCCGAGACTTCCCCAGGCGTTTCAAGGCGCTCCACAACCTCTCCGGACCGATAGACATACACCACGCGCTCGATAGGATCGATGAGCCACCCTAGCCGCGCACCGTTGTCGAGGTACTCCTGCATCTTGTCCCGGAGCACGCGCAGATTGTCCGATGACGATCGCAGTTCTAAGACAAAGTCCGGGCAGATTTTGGCGAGGCCGCGTTTGTCATCGTCGCTGAGTGCATCCCATCGTTCATGACTGATCCATGAGACATCGGGAGAACGCTTAGCTCCGTTGGGCAAGGTAAAACCGGCAGACGAATCGAAGAGGCGCCCGGCGCGGGTCCTGCGGTTCCAAATGCCGAAATCTACCGTCAATTCGGCGTTGCGCTCGCCTGTCTCACTTGAGGTTGGCGGCATAATGATGAGGTCTCCTGTACGGGTGTACTCCAAACGCATGTCTCGATTCAGCGCGCAGAGTTTGGAGAACTCCTCATCGCTTAGAGGCCAGTGGAGAGCGACCGCCTGGGTTGGAGATTCGGTTATGATTGCCATCTCTTTCTCCTTGATCAGGCGCCTCCGTTGAGTTGACTCCGCAAGGCTTCCGGGTCGCCTCGCGTTACAGTGCCTTCTGCCATCGTCCTACTCCTTGGTGGTCAGGCCGGTTACCTCATTCAAAGAAGCTTTCTTTCGATCATACCACATCCTGGCGCCGTGATCCCCCTTGACACCATCTGGGGAGGCGCGCAAAAATAGGCGCTAAACTTCGTATCCGTACCGACAGTCAAGGGGTAGGTCAGGATGAGTTTGACAAGTGGGCCAAGGGCGTGCGAGAGGCAGTTGACCAAGCACATAGCCGCTAAGAGGTGAGGCGCGAGCCGATTTATAGGAACCACATGATGCGACTTTTTAGACTCGTTCCCAGTCTGCTCCTAGTTGGCGTGGTCGCCATGTTCGCTAGCTGCGCCACGCCTCAGGCGCCGCCAGCTCGACAGCAGGCGGCCCTACCGGTTGAGAAGACGTGGCAAGCTGGAGGAGAAACGGAGCCGCGTCTAGTTGATGACGGATGGCTCTCGAACTTCCAAGACCCGCGACTGTCCGGGCTCGTTGAGGAAGCTTTACGGAACAATCGCGACCTGCAGGGCAGCGCCGCCAAAGTGGCGGAAGCCGAAGCGCGCGCCCGTCAAGCCGGGGCCAATCTGCTGCCGACGGTGGACCTGACCGCGAGCCCCCAAGGTTCCGGCACGGTGAATTCGAGCGGCGTTAAGAGCCAGTTTAATTTGGGCCTTCAGGTGTCTTGGGAAGTTGATCTTTGGGGCCGGATTCGCCGTGAAACGCAAGCGCAAGCCCTGGATGCGATCGCCGCCGCGGCGGATTTTGAGTATGCCCGCCAGTCGCTCGCCGCCCAAGTAGCCGAATCGTGGTTCGTCACCGTCGGCAATCAGTTACAACTGGCCCTCGCGGGTTGACGCGGGCGCCGTGTCTCAGGTCGATCTCAATGTCTCGCGGGCGGATGTGGCGCGGGCGCAAGAGCGTGTCGCGCGGAATCAAGGCAATTTAGAGGAGGCGGTGCGCAGCCTGGAAGTTCTGCTAGGGCGCTATCCCGCCGCCGAGTTGAACGTTGCCAATCAACTCGCCCCGATGCCCGGCCCGGTGCCAGCCGGGTTGCCATCCGAGTTGTTAGAGCGACGGCCTGACCTGGTCGCGAGGGACCGCCAAGTGGCGGCGGCCTTTAACCGGGCGCAAGCCGCCCGGGCCGCCCGGCTCCCAAGTCTGTCGTTGACTGGCGTCCTCGGCGGGGCGAGCAGCTCTCTCCTGAATCTCCTCAACCCATCCAATATTGCGTGGTCTCTTGGCGCCAATCTGCTCGCGCCGATTTTTGACGGCGGCCGGCACCAAGCCGATGTTGACATCAGCACGGCGCAGCAAGAACAAGCCTTAGCGGCCTACGCCAGCACGGCGTTAAAAGCGTTTCAGGAGGTGGAAACGGCGATTGCGAATGAACAAATCCTGCAAGTCCGAGAAGATCACCTCACGAGCGTCGTCGGGGAGTTAGCCGAGGCCGTCCGCATTACGGAGCTGCGCTACAACGAGGGCGAGATCGATCTTCTGAGCCTGAACTAGGTCAAAAAGCAGTATTTTGCGGCGCGTAACGACTTGCTCAGAGTGCAAGTGGAGCGTTTGAAACAGCGCATCAATTTGCATTTGGCGCTTGGGGGGTCATTTGAAGCCCGGTCGCAAACATGAGGTGGCATGATGATGAAACCCGTCAAGCCTAAACCATGGACAACCGTCGCTCTTGTTCTCATGAGTATGCTCACCGCGATGACGATCGGCGCTTGTAAACCCGCCAACGACTATGTGGCGCCACCGCCGCCCACGGTCACCGTCAGTCAGCCGGTCCAGCGCGATGTGACCGACTATCTCGACTTCACCGGAACCACTGAGGCGGTGCAACGCGTCGAGATTCGGGCGCGCGTGCAAGGTTTTTTACAAAGCGTTCATTTTGCAGCGGCGACCGACGTGAAAAAAGACGACTTGCTCTATGTGATCGACCCCAGACCGTTTCAAGCCCAGGTCAACAAGGCGCAAGCCGATCTGAGCCGGAAACTGGCAGAGCGCGAATTGGCCAGGGCAGACTATCAGCGCATCGCGACGCTGTATAAGCAAAAGGCAACGCCGAAGGCGGATTTTGTCAAAGCCAAAGCCGCTCGGGATACGGCGCAAGCGGATGTCGCGGCGGCACGGGCGGTGCTTGAGGAAGCCAAGCTGAATCTCAGTTATACTCAGGTCCGGGCACCCATCAGTGGACGGGTCGGGCGCAATTTGGTGAGCGTGGGCAATCTGGTGGGAGCAGGCGACAAGACGCATTTGACCACGCTGGTGCAATACGACCCGATTTGGGCTTATTTTAGTCTGAACGAACGGGATCTCCTGCACTTAAGACAGCGACATCAGGAGAAACAGGCTGCGGCGAAGGCGAATCGAGAAGAGCGGGGTATGATTCACCTCGGCCTGGCGAATGAAGTCGGCTATCCCCACGCCGGCCGGGTCGATTTCGTCGATCAGGGTGTTGATCCCAATACCGGCACCTTTCTCCTGCGTGGCAGTTTCGCCAATCCCGCGCCTCATGTCATCTTACCGGGTATGTTCGTCCGCATTCGCGCCCCCATCGACCAACGGGAAGCCGCTCTACTCGTCGCGGAGCGCGCCTTGGGCGCGGGCCAGAGCGGTCGCTATGTTCTCGTGGTCAACGAGGAAAATGTGGTGGAATACCGCCCGGTTGAGGTTGGCGCCTCGATGGATCGCATGCGGGTGATTGAGAAGGGGTTGCAGCCGGAGGATTGGGTGGTGGTAAAGGGCCTGTTGCGGGCGCGGCCAGGGGCGACCGTCAACCCCGAACGCCAGGAAATGGTATCGCAACTCTCGGGCCGCTCAACCCCATCTCCATAATTGCTCAACCCTAATCCGGCGAACCCTCGCATCAAGAGATAGCGCTTATGTTCTCCCGCTTTTTTATTGATCGCCCCATTTTCGCCACGGTTCTCTCCATTATGATCGTCATTGCGGGGGTGGTCACGCTCGGCGGCTTGCCGATTGCCGAATTTCCCGAGATTACACCACCGACTGTGCAGGTGCAGGCCGTTTATCCCGGCGACAGTGCGCAAGTCATTGCCGAAACCGTTGGCGCTCCAATCGAGCAGCAGGTCAACGGCGTCGAAGGCATGTTGTATATGGCCTCGACCTCGTCCAGTGATGGCGTGTACGAGTTGACCATTACCTTTGAGGTGGGGACGAATCTCGATCAAGCCTCCGTGTTGGTGCAAAACCGCGTCAAAATTGCGGAACCATCGCTGCCTGAGGAGGTCACCCGACAAGGCGTCACCACCAAGAAGCAGTCGACCAATATTATTCTCCTGGTCAGTTTGTTTGCACCGGACGGGCAATACGACAGTCTCTATTTGAGCAATTACGCCACGTTGCGATTGAAAGATGAGTTGAGCCGGATCCGGGGGGTCGGCGAGGTCACGATTTTCGGCAGCAGCGATTACAGCATGCGCATCTGGTTGGAGCCGCGCCAGCTCAAGTCGCGCCGCCTCACGACGCAGGATGTGATCGACGCCATTCGCGAGCAAAATGTCCAGGTGGCCGCCGGCCAGATTGGCCAGCCGCCGGCACCGGCGGGTCAGACGTTTCAATATACGGTCACCACCCTCGGCCGCCTGAGTGACGTGGCGCAATTTGAGCAGATTATTGTCAAAACCGCCGACGATGGCCGTCTGACCCGGCTTCAAGACGTGGCGCGGGTGGAGCTTGGGGCGCAAAGTTACGACCAGTTTTCGCTGCTGGACGGCAAATCGGCCGCCAGTCTCGCCATTTTTCAGCTTCCCGGGGCGAATGCGCTCGATGTCGCCCAGCAGATCCGCCAGGCGATGGACGAGCTGAAGCGAGCCTTCCCACAGGGTATGGATTATACCATTCCGTTTGACATCACAAAATTTGTGCAAGCCGGTATCAACGAAGTGTACGAAACCCTGTTGATCGCGGCCGCGTTGGTCTTCTGTATTATCTTTCTCTTTCTTCAGGATTGGCGCGCCACGCTGATCCCGGCCGTCACCATCCCGGTGTCGTTGATTGGCACGTTTGTCGTCATGGGGCTGCTGGGGTTTTCGATCAATATGCTCACCCTATTCGGGTTGGTGCTGGCGATTGGCATTGTCGTCGATGACGCCATTGTCATTGTCGAAAATGTCATCCGCCTGATGGATGAGCATGACCTCAGTCCCCGGGACGCGGCGCTGCGGACGATGACGGAAGTGTCGGGTCCAGTGATTGCCACCTCGTTGGTGCTCATGGCGGTGTTTATCCCGGCCGCTTTTCTCCCTGGACTCACCGGTCAGCTCTATCGTCAGTTTGCCTT
>CBCXVS010000302.1:0-8796 GCA_965178525.1 uncultured bacterium
ACTTGAGATAGTTCGGCGCGGTGGTCTGCTCGGTGAGACGATTCTCAATACGCCATCGTGCCTGGTCTTCGAAGACCACGAGCATCGCTTGCGTTAAGGTCACCATGAATTGCAATTTGGGCCAAATGGCGTCGAGGTAGGTCGAATCATATTGAAATCGACGCGCCACAAATGTCCTCGCTTCGTCATGGTGGTTTTTGACAAAATCTTCGGCTTGCAGCAGCGACCGCAAGAGACGTTGTGTGGCGTGTGGATGCGCTCGGAGCCACTCGTCTTTACTGATGAGGATAAAATAAAAATCTTGGCCGCTCTGTCCCGGCCAACTGATGGCATGCGCGCCCAAGCGCTGCTTCATATGAAAGACGTTCGGATTCCACGTCAGCGCCGCGTCGATCTCCCCTTATGCGATGGCCTCGACCAGCGCCGAGGGTTTGAGATCCACAATCTCGACATCTTGCATCGACAGCTCATGAAAGGTCAGAAAGGTCCCCAGATAAAACTCCCCGACGCTTTTCCGCGTCACGCCAATTCGCTTGCCCTGTAAATCCGCCGGGACGTGGATGCCGCAATCTTTCCGGGCCACCAGTTCGTTGCTATCCGAGAGGGCAACCGTACCGAGGATGCGCAGATTGGCGTGCGCAAAACTCTGGCTGACCAACACAAAATCGGCAGAGGTCGAGACATCCGCCTCACCGGCCAACAGGGCATCCGCCGCCAGTTTCCCGGCTTCATAATCCTTGATGGTCACCTCCAGCCCGTTCTCGGCAAAATAGCCTTGCGCCTCCGCGATATAGACCAGAGCGCCATCTCCTCCGGCATAAGCCGCGATGGTGAGTTTCTCAACCGGACCGGTATATAGCGGGGACGGTCTATACAGAGACCAGAAACCCAGGGCTAGGACGACCACGGCGACGAGGCCTATCAGACCTAGGCGTATCTTTCGAGGGCTCATAGCGTTCCTCGTCACTCCTGCCTCATCGACGTCATGTGATACACGTCAATACTTGGACAATATAAGTTGCATCATGTTTCCGGAGGCAAGATAGACATCTCACGGCTCCAGCTCCTTCGGTCTATCCGTCAGGCGGCATAGACATGGCTCTATGCCGCCTGACGGAGGCTGACTGTAGATGCTCCTGAACATCCTGTCAAGCAACCAAACGGTCACCTAAAATTTTCTGGCAAAAGGACCCGGACGGGGTCTGCATGTTACGCGGCGCTTTGAGGAGAAATGGCGGCGAGGAGCCTCTGCAAGTAGATGGCAACCGAAGGCGATACCGAGGTAAAACGGACCGTAAAACTCCTGGCGTTCTGATGGGGGCCTTCCACCACCTTGGCGTACAGTTCTCCAAGAACATCGGTGCCGCTGTCACCGGCCAGCCAAATCTTGAGATTGCTCGAGAGAGGCGCAGGCCAGGAGGCGTAGATGGCGCCGCCTTTGGCGGAGAGCTGCACGAACTGGCCTGGAAAGACGGTGCGGCCCACAAACTTCCTTCTCTTCGAGTACCGTACAACGGAGTCTAATCTCCGTGTCAAGAGCGACAAACCAGGGCCAGGGCTAGCGCATTTAGGCGCAATCCTTTTAAAATCAAATACTTAGTGTTTTCGCTTGGAAATCATAACTCTTTGATTTTAAACCACTTACGAGTTCAAATGCGCTAGCCCTGACAGTCACCCAAAAAAGCTTTATGGAATGTTAACATCGCTGATAAATCATACATGAAAATCGCTGAACAATTTCTCTCGTATTCCATGGTCTGTTTACATTCTCATATTAAATTATGCATCGCGCTTGTATATAAACTGTATTTGGGTGAACGTTTGATCGCTCAACACCTATTTATAACGATTTACATTCAGCAGCCACGTGGCCTGTGATAGTTAGCCCTGAAGGTATGGACGTATTGATGGCAATGCCAGCCAAGGAGAATCTATGACTTGATAGGCTGTGGAGCGGTAAAGTCATCCATTTCGCGGGCCAGGAGATCAAGGGTCATCATGGCAACCAGGATACAATGGCGGACAGTGACGCGATGGTGGCGAGGCGAGGGCAGCTTTTAGAAGAATATGCTGGAAACGATGCGGGCATCGGTATACCCATGTGATACAGATGCCCGCTCGAAGCAAAAAGGCAAAGCAAGACAGCGGAGAGGATGAGCCAAGGAGGACAGGTATCCGCTGGCATCATACGAATACCCAGTACACGCTGGAGGAAGCACAGAGCGGCATCGGAATACTCCAGCATGCTGCCGGGGCCAAACAGGATTCTCCCTCTTCATATCTACCTCGCCCCTCCCCGCCACGATGCCTGTGACGAGGAGGAGCTACCCTACGGAAACTTCAGACACCTTTGCATACAGGCTCTCATCTTCATTATCAAACCACTCTCTAATGTTGAATGTCTAAAATAAAACTCTACTTTAAAGACAATCCTATGAGCCTATGACTCACCTATGCAACCTG
Source organism: uncultured bacterium (assembly GCA_965178525.1). Classification (GTDB taxonomy): domain Bacteria; phylum Tectomicrobia; class Entotheonellia; order Entotheonellales; family Entotheonellaceae; genus CBCXVS01. The sequence continues at coordinate 2,464 of CBCXVS010000302.1, forward strand.
TTGAGACAACGCTCCTCTCAGTCAATATCCCATACTAAGAGGAGCCTTATAATGGGAACTTGAAGAGCCTCACAAAATACAGCATGTATCATCTCCCATTCTGAATGGCAAATGTGAATACAATTACCAAACTGATTGTGAAAGAAACTATAAGTTGTATACGAAACACTGTCAAGCAATCAAACAGTCACCCAAACCCGAACCTCAAAACACACATATACGCTTTGTTTTTCGGTACTTGTAGGCATGAAAGAGCAGGCATGAAGATAAAAAAGTTCATTTTTTTCCAAAAAAATCCCGGCCGACATACATGGAGGACCCGTATGAACCGATGCCGCAGGAACGTCGCGGACGGTCAGCAGGCCGACACCCTCTTGAGGGTGGGGGCAAACACGTCATGATCAGGCCGGGAAGGGCCGTCTTCACCGCCACGGCAAAGGAGAGAGCCGGCATGGTCACAACACCCGAACCGGGTCGGGTGTGCGGCCATGCCGGCGAGCAATCGGCCTTATTGCGAATACTTCACGTCACAACGATAGGTCGTGTATTCCCCCACAAAAAACGGTTCGAGCGCTGGCAGAATGTCTTGCCGATAGGCCTCACTCTGTTCATATGCCTCCATATCCGCGGCCGTATCCCACAGGCTCACGGCAAAACCGCCGTCGGGGTCTTGCACGTCCTGCGCCAACCAGCGCCCCTGTAGACCTTTGATCGCCTTCCCCACCACGGTGTTGTGATAGGCCTGTTCAAATTCGGCCCATTTGCCAGATTGCAGTTTGCCCCAGGTAATACGCATGATCATGATCGATATCCTCCCTGTTACAAAAGCACGGTTATCCGCCGACAGTGCTCATCACGGCTGTCAGAGACATGGGACAGAGGCGTGCATACGGGCTGTCGTCTCGTCGTGGTCTGCTGCAGCGCTGAGATGGGTGTGACCAGAAAGCGGCAATGATACGGACATTGTACCACACTTCTACTGCAAAAACAAACAATCGTTTGGTAGGCTTTCTTTTTCATGCGCACACCCAGTGTTCATCCGGAACGGTCTTGCGTCATTATCCATAATTGTCCAAAAAAATCCTCTGGGGTATCATTTTCAGAGCAACGTTTTCCCCTTGTATACGGTCATATGCCTGTACTGATACTTGTTCCTATAAACCCAGAATGAGCTGAACCTCCTCCCCCACGCGCCCCAGAGCGGGGCCAGAAAGAGAGATGCGATGGATGAGACAGCGCACGCAAACGTCTCCAAGAACACGGAGCCAACATCAGATACCCATCCGTCAAGCACCATCGAGCACGCGCCACAGGGCACGGTAGGCGCCGTGCCCTCCCACATCGCCGGCATCGGAGCAGGCGTTCAGGGCAGCCTGTTAGAGCTGACTTCACCCACATTCGTCGAGACAATCAATGCCCAGGCGATCACGACACTACACAATCCATTTACCGCATGGATTATTTTATGTCTGTCTTTGATTCTCACGGTCGTGGCCTGGTGGGTATCAAACAATATCGCCAAACAACGCACGCGGGATCGGTTCGACTTTCGTGTTGAAGAAATCACCCACGCCATCAGAGACCGGATGAATGTGTATGAACAAGTGTTATGGGGTGGCGTCGGGTTATTCAATGCTTCTGGGTGGGTTAGCCGTCAAGAATGGGAAGCGTACGTCGAAACTTTAGATATTAATGTGCATTGGCCGGGCATACAGGGTATCGGATTTAGCATTCCTGTGACTAAAGAAGATAAAGAAAATACAGACCATTGAAACGTGCTTTGGCTATGACATGTGGTCAAACGATATGCGCCGTGCCGCGATGACCCGAGCCCGAGATGAAGGCATCGCGGCCACCTCAGGTATCATCACACTCGTCCAAGAAACCACAGAGGATATTCAGCGGGGGTTTTTAACGTATCTGCCCGTTTATCAAAACGAGATGCCGACTCAGACCGTGGAAGAACGACGCCAAGCCTTTATCGGCTGGGTTTATAGCCCTTTTCGGGCTGGCGATCTCATGAAAGGGATTCTCGGTTCAGAAGACAAAAGTTATGAATTTGAAATTTTTGACGGAACAGAAATGACGCCAGACACTCTATTATTTGATTCAAATCATAGCTTACATCTATCAGAAAAAGCACACAACCCCACATATGCGAAAAACATTCAGCTTGAACTCCAAGGCCGGCCTTGGACACTATATATAAATACGAAATCAAACTATATGACCGTTGGTGAAACACACTTACCAAAGATGATTGCCATTGTAGGATTTACCATTGACATACTCCTTTTTTATGTCATCTTTTCTATCTATAGTCTACAAAAGAGAGCAGTGTCGGTTGCCAAAGAGATGACAAGGGAATTAGAGACACAGAAACAGGCTGCCGAAAACGCCAACCAAGCCAAAAGCGGCTTCTTGGCGAGTATGTCCCACGAATTACGCACGCCCATGAACTCCATCATCGGTTTTACCGACATGCTCCTAGAGCGTCAGCGCAACGCCCTGCCGGAACGTGACGTCGATGCCCTCGAGACCGTCGACCGCAACGCCAAGCATCTCCTCACGCTGATTAACGACATTTTGGACCTCTCCAAGGTTGAAGCGGGTAAAATGGAGTTCACCCTCACGCGATTTGATATCGTCGAGGTGCTGCGTGAGGGGTTCGCACAGGGAACGGCGCTCATTAACACCAAGCCCGTTGAACTCATACTTGACGTTCCCGATGAATCCCTCACGTGCGAAGCCGACCGCACGAAAGTCAACCAAATCTTGATGAATCTCGTTTCCAATGCGATCAAATACGCTGAGCGTGGCACCGTCACGCTGAGGGCCTCACGTCGCCATGACGCCAAGCTGGGCGAGGTGGTAGAGATCGCCGTGTGCGATACGGGTCCAGGTATACCGGAGTCCGAACAAAGCCGGCTCTTTGATCGGTTTACACGGCTGGATACGGAGGTCACAAAACGCGTGGGTGGCACCGGATTAGGCCTGACCCTTTGTGCACAATATGTGCGTCTTCATGGGGGATCCATTCGCGTTGAAAGCGCGGTTGGAGAGGGCAGCACGTTTACGGTGGTGTTGCCCTACGGCCACCACAGGCGGCCACCAAGACGGCGACACTCGCTCCAGGGAAGGAAGGTGGAGGGCGCGCCTCGTGCACCAAGCGGGGTCACTGTCCTGTGTGTGGATGATGAGCCCGATGTCTTGACCTTATGGGAGAGGACGTTCCGGGATGCGGGATACCAGGTGGTGTTAGCCGATGGCTGTGATAGCGCCCTGAACCAAGCCCGCCTGCATGTCCCAGATTTGATTTGTCTTGATATCCTGATGCCCGGAAAAAATGGTTTTGATGTGCTGAAGGCGCTACAAGAAGACGCGACGTTGTCAACTGTACCCGTGATGATCGTCTCCGTCAATAGTGGCGAAGCCTGTGCGCTCCAAGCTGGCGCACAGAAGTACCTTGCCAAGCCGATTGAGCGGATGACGCTTCTGGATGCGGTTCGAGAACTTCTCTTAAAGGACCTTCGCCATATCCTCATTGTTGAAGACGACCCTGAGACCTAAACCCTCCTCATCGAAACGTTTCAAGACCACCCGGTCCATGTCACGGTCGCCTCTAATGGGCGTGAGGCCCTGCATATGCTTGAGCGCGAACGTCCGTCTGCAATGCTGTTGGACCTGATCATGCCGGAGATGGATGGCTATGCGCTGCTGGACACGCTACAGCAGGAATCAACGGGACCAGACATTCCAGTTGTGGTGTATACAGCTAAAACGCTGACAGAAGCTGAAATCGATGCGCTTTGCTCCCGGGGTGTGATCGTCCTCATGAAGGGACACAATAATACCGTGGAGGTCATTATGGCGCTCTTAAATGCCCATACCACCGCCCGCCGCGCTCGTGTATTGGAGACGTCGGATGCGGCGTCCTTGGAGGTATCAACATGAGAGTGGGTGTGCTTGTGGTTGAAGACAATCCCGACAATTCCAAGCTCATCGGTTGGCATCTGGAAGATCCGGGTTATCGTTGGGAAATTGCTGAGACGGCTGAAGCGGCACTCGACATGCTTGAGTCAGGACGCTTTGACCTCGTCCTGATGGATATAGCGCTACCCGGGATGGACGGGATGGAAGCCACGCGACGGATACGCGCCAATCCACAGTTGGCCGCGCTGCCCATCATCGCCGTGACCGCGCATGCCATCAAAGGTTCAGAGGAACGTATTCTCAACTCGGGTGTCTCGGCCCTCATGACGAAGCCGATTGAGAAAGCGGTGTTGCTTGACACCATGACATCATTGCTCTCTGTGGCCTAAGGCGGAAGATGGCTCATGGCGAAAATTCTTGTGGTGGACGATAGGCCCGATAATCTCAAGCTCCTGTGCTATGCGCTCCAAGACTTGGGCTATGAGGTCATAGCAGCCGCTGGAGGGGTCGAAGCCTTGGAACGGACGGCCAACGAGCATCCGGACGTCATTCTACTGGATGTTAGGATGCCAGACCTCGATGGGGTCGAAGTCTGTCGCCGTATAAAATTCGACGCCGCACTCGCGCCCATCCCCATCATTATGCTCTCGGCATTGTATGAAGAGGAGGACGTGATACGCGGATTGAGCGCCGGCGCGCAGGATTACGTCACCGAACCCTATAACTCCAAGATTTTGGCGGCGCGGGTCCAGACCGCCGTGCGCACGAAAGCAGCCCACGACCGCCATCAGACATTGATCCAAGAGCTTGAGGCGCTCAATGCCCAGCTCCAGGAGGCCAGCCAGGACCTCGAAGCGTTCAGCCGGGCCGCTTCGCATGACCTCAAATCCCCACTGCACCGTATGGCCACCCTCTGCCACTTGCTGCAACAAGATGAGGGAGAGCGGTTATCGACAGAGGGTCAGGAACAGCTCAGTACCCTTGCCCACCTCATCACCCAACAGATGGCTCAACTCATTGAGGATGTGCTCGCCCATGCCCGAACCAGCCACGCTCGCATTGACCGGGCACACCCCGCGAACAGATCCTTTACGCCATCGCGTCATTAATTCGACTGGATTTTCAGGGCCTTTGGTAGAAGCGATGGTTGGTTTTTTTTTAGGGTTTACAAGTTTATGAACCTCGAAAAGTCCAGTCCGCGGCATGACGCACTGGCGCAAAGGAGGTCGTGGCGGGGTTTGCTGTCTATCCGTGCACGGATACGGCTTCCTATAGGTCCGGAATGAGCGAACGTACTCCCCTCTATGCACCCCAGCGTGGGGCAGGAAAGAGAGATGCGATGGATGATGCACAGCACGCAAACGTCCCCAAGAACACGGAGCCAACGTCAGATTCCCTTCCGTCAAGAGCCATCGAGCACGCACCACAGGACACAGCAGGCGCCGTGCCCTCCCACATCGTCGGCATCGGCGCCTCCGCCGGCGGCCTCGAAGCCCTGGAGACGTTTTTTGCGCACATGCCACCGCAGAATAACATGGCCTTTGTCGTCGTGCAGCATTTGTCGACCGATTTCAAAAGCCTGATGGATCAACTCCTGGCCCGGCATTCGGAGATGCATATCGTGCGGGTCGAGGACGACGCGATGGTGCAGGCCAACACGATCTATCTCATTCCCCCGCGCAAGGACATGATCATCACGGACGGCACGTTGCATCTGACCGACCCCACCAGTTCCGGGCGGGGTGTCCATCTTCCCATCGATACCTTCTTTACCTCCTTAGCAACGGACGCGAGCGAGCGAGCCATCGCCATTGTCTTGTCCGGCACCGGCAGCGACGGGATGCGGGGCATTCGTGCGATCAAAGCGCACGATGGGTTGGTCCTGGTGCAAGACGTCGAGACGGCGCGGTTCGATGGCATGCCGCGCAGCGCCCTGGCCACCGGATTGGCCGACCAGGTGTTGCCGCCTGCGCAGATGTCCCACGCTCTGCTCGGATACGTCCAATACCCGTTCCCGACAGAGCCGGCGGTAGCCACGGACGTGGCCGTGACGGGAAAGGACAAACTGGAGGTGATTGTGACCCTGTTACGACAGGAGCACGGCACGGATTTCACCCACTACAAACGTCCCACCATCAGTCGGCGCATTCAACGCCGTATGGGTATCGTCGGCGTCGCCGACGCCGACGACTACATTCGCCACCTGCGCGCCTCGGCGCAGGAGCGGCACAACCTGGTGCACGATTTGCTCATCCGCGTGACGCATTTCTTTCGGGATCCGGACGCCTTTGCCATGGTAGAGCACGAGGTGATTCCCGACCTTCTGCAGCGCGCGGCCGCCGGGAGCGCTATACGGGTGTGGGTGCCCGCCTGCTGCACCGGCGAGGAGGTGTACTCACT
>CBCXVS010000303.1:0-8743 GCA_965178525.1 uncultured bacterium
TTCGTTTCAGGCTTTTGAGTTTTTATTTCAACAAGTTGTCGCCGAATCACGGGAGGAACTTCGGCTTAGAGGACGCCCACAACGACCGCGAAGTTGGCGTCGTGGTCATTACCGGCAGCGGCCGCAATGCCTTTTGCTCCGGTGGCGATGTATTTTGGGAAGCACAAGGTGGCCTAGAACGGATTCCCTTTAATATCAACGACCGCATTGGGCAATGTCTCAAACCGGTAATCGCCCGGGTGAATGGCTATGCGATCGGTGCCGGCAACCATATGGCCTATCATTGTGATTTTACGATAGCGGCTGAGCATGCTATTTTCGGACAAAATGGTCCACGCGTTGGCAGCCCGGCTAGTGGTGAAACGGTGAGCTTTCTATCCCACGTGGTGGGGCACAAACGCGCCCGCGAAATGTGGATGCTCAGCCGGCGCTATAGCGCCCAGCAGGCATATGAATGGGGACTGGCCAACGCGGTTGTGCCCTACGCCCAGCTCGATGCGGAAGTCGATCGCTGGTGCCGCGACCTGTTGGCCTTGAGTCCCACCTATCTCAAAATTCTCAAAGCGTCGTACGAAGCGGAATTCGACTATCTGCGGGGCTCCGGCGACAAGATCCGCAGCATGGTAGCCCCCAATTATTTTCGCACCGGGGAACAGCAAGAAGGCGCCGCAGCCTTCTTGGAACGACGCCCCCAGACTTCTCGCGCTGGCGTTAAACACCTGGACAGCGGATTGCGCACTGCGGATCGTAGTTTTAAAAAGTTTTCTATTCCGCATTCCGCATTCCGCATTCCGCATTTTCTAGGGCGCCATGACCGAATAGCCGCCATCGACAGGAAGGGCGACCCCCGTCACGAAATCCGAGGCCCGGCTGGCGAGGAACACGGCGGTCCCAGCCAAATCTTCCGGCTGGCCCCAACGGCCTTGGGGCGATCGCTGCAGCACGCGGTCGTGCAACTCCGGCAACTGCTGGATGGCGCCCCGAGTCAAGTCGGTGTATAACCACCCGGGCAAAATGGCGTTCACTTGGATATTATCCTTGGCCCACGCTACCGCCAGACTCTTCGTGAGTTGTACGACGCCGCCTTTGCTCGCCGCGTACGCGAGCACATGGCTGCCGCCGAAGAGTGAGAACATCGACCCATTGTTAATAATTTTGCCGCCGCCGCCGCGCACCATAGGCTCATAGACCGCTTGCGAGCACCGAAAAGCGCTGCTGAGATTGGTGTCGATGACACTCTGCCAATCGTCTATCGTCAAATCTTCCGGCGCCTTACGGATATTCGTTCCCGCGTTATTGACCAGAATATCAATACGCCCAAAGACGCGCACGGTCTCCTCGGCCATCGCCTGCACATCCGCATCCCGGCACACGTCAACCTGCAGCTCGAGCACGTCGATACCGTACTGCTGGCGAAATTCGGCGGCGGTGTCGGCCGTCTTCGTGGCATTGCGGGCGGCAATGACAATACGGGCTCCCGCCCCGGCCAGGCCAAGTGCCATACCCCGGCCGAGTCCGCCGTTGCCTCCGGTAACAATCGCTACCTTTTCACGTAAATCGAATAAATCCATGTATGGCCTCCCAGCAGTGAATCCCCTCTTGACAAATATCGCAACCTCGCATACAACCCAAGGTCATCGTGCACCTACCACATAAAGCGGTAAGAGGCAACAGCCAAGACGATAGCACGTATACTGCAGGAGAGATAGGCTATGCTTACCGGGGATGTCGACGGATATTTGACGTATTATGATATCGATGACTTTTGCGATCCGTGGGAAGAACCGGCGACCGTCCTTTTGTACCACGGCCTCGGTCGCTCGGTGGACGTGTGGTACGGCTGGGTTCCAGTCCTGGCGCGACACTATCGCGTCTTGCGGACCGATTGCCGTGGCCATGGCCGCTCTGACCCGCCACGTCAAGGTTACGAATGGTCACTGGCCTCCCTCGCGCGCGAAGCCAAAATTCTTCTCGACCGGCTCGCGGTGCAACGTGTCCATTGGGGAGGGGAATCGCTAGGCGGTCTCATCGGCATTCAATTTGCCAACGACTACCCGGATCGTATCGCGAGTCTGACGCTCTGCTCTACACCCTATCGCTATAGCGCACCGGCGCAGGACGAATACCGGCGCTGGCCGGAACAACTGGAGCAGATGAGTGTCAAGGATTGGTATCTCAACCGGGCAGACTTGCGCTTCGACCCGGACAAAGATGATCAGCAGCTGATCCAATGGTTCGCAGATTTGGTCGGGCAAACCGATGCGGACGTCATTCGCGCTATTCTGCGCTTTCTCCCCGACGTGGATGTGTCCACGCTCTGTACGCGGATTCACGTGCCAACGCTCATCCTCCACCCTGGTAAATCTCTTGCCGTGCCCTATGACGATGCCCAAGCCATGTACCAGGCCATACCCAATGCGCAGCTCGTCGAGTACGAGGAGGCTCGGCATCATGTCTTTATGACACATGGGGAAGAATGCGCTCAAGCCATGCTCGGTTTTTTGCAGAAGTTAAATTAGCTAATAGCTAATAGCTATCAGCCGTCAGCTTAATTTCAAGAAGACCTGAAATGGTCTGTGAGAGCAGAGAAGTCCTTAGCAAAGATCAGCCTCTGCCTCGCCATGTTTTTTAGCTGATAGCTGATAGATTTTATGCTATCCTCCGTCGCTGTTTGTTGCTGATGTAGTCCGTCACGATGTACTCACCGAGATGGCGCGGCGATGAAAAGAAGGCGCGGCCACGATTAATCCGCGTCACTTCCTGGACGAACCGCATCAGGTAGGGATCCTGTTCCATCATAAACGTATTGATAATGATGTCTTCTTTCGTGCAGCGTTTCACTTCGAGGAGCGTCTGCTCGAGGGTGCGCCAAGTCGGTGGATAATGGAAGAAGGGCAGGCCCTGCTCCAGGTGTGCGGTTGGTTCACCGTCCGTAATCATGAGGACCTGGCGTTGGCCATAGCGCTGTTTCCCAAGCAACCGGCGGACAATCATCAAGGCATGATGCATATTGGTGCCAGGAACGTAACTGCCCCAGGTCGTGGTTGGAATATCTTCATGGCGCAGCTCTTGCGCCATCTCCGCAAAGCCAATAATATAGAGATTATCGCGGGGATACTGCATTTTGATCAAACTATGCAGTGCCATGGCGACCTTTTTCGCCGCTTCAAAACAGCCATTGAACCCCATCGAGCGGCTTTGATCCAACATCAAGACCGTCGAGCACTGATTGAGATCCTCGATCTGATACACCTCAAAATCGTTTTGCTGCATCCGGACCGGCGTGCCTTTCCCCTGCCGGCGTACCGCATTCATCACGGTCTGCTGCAGATCCAAATTAAAATGATCACCGTATTCATAGGGCTTCGTATCGTGGGTCGCCTCGATCCCAACGCCCCGGCGATCCACGCGGTGGCCACCATTACGGCCGATCTGCATGCGGTTGAAAATATCCTGCAACGCCTTCAGACCGATCTTGCGAATGCCTTTGGCCGTCAGTTCCAGGCGGTCCCCCTTGCGCTTCAGATACCCCGCCTCCTCGAGCCGGCGTTCGAGTTCACGCAGCTTTTCCAGCTCTTGCCGTCCTTCCGGGCCGAGAATCTGCTCCAGAGCCTCCGCGTCCACATCCTCAAGTGTGCCTTGGCGTCCGACATCGGCGAGCTGCTCCTGCAATTGATCGACTTTTTGCAACTCGTCCATCAGCCGCATGGCCTGGTCGAGCGATATCGCCTCCTCACCGGAAAACTCATACTGCTGGCGTTCATCAGACGAGAGGAAATCCAGATTCGCCTGCAGCTCCGCGAGTTCCGAAGCCAACTGCTCATCGTTGAAAGCGGACGACAGCATCTCTTGCAGTTCTTGCCGTAACTCATCCGGCAAGCTGTTGAAGAGCGACTGCATCTGCGCCATCTGCGAGGCCATTTGCTGCACCAATTCCTCCAGACTCTGGGGCGGGTTGGGACCGAACATATCCCCATGCTTTTGCATAAAGCCGTCGAAATCCGGCTCTTCTCCCCAGACTTGCTGATCCAGCATCTGGTTCAAATCGGCCAACATATCCTTGAGACGCTGCATCTCCTCCGGCGTCATCTCGGCCATGCGTTGCGCCATCTCCCGAAACATGTTGTTCATCGCCTGCTGCTTCAACATGTCCATCAATTCGTCAAACGCCTGTTGCGCGTCGGCATCGAAGAAGTCGTACTGGTTCAAAGCTTTCACCTGACCGGCAAAATCGTCCGGAAGCGCATCGAGGAACTGGGTCCGATCCTGCCGGTCGCCCCCCGTGCGCGGCCCCTGTTGGCCCCGTCCCTGCTGGCCCTGTTGGCCCCGCGGGCCTTGCTCGCCACGTGCGCCGTCTTGGCCATCCTGCCCCGCCGACACCCCGGCAGACTCGGTATCCGCCTCGCCTCCCGACTCACTCCCCGGCATATCTCCCGCCGGCGTCTCGCCTTGCTGGCTCGATGCGCCTTCTTGCCCTGACGCTTTCTTGCCGTCGAGCGCATCACGCTCCATTTGCAAAATCTCTTCGAGACGCTGCTTCAGTTCATCGATCATCGAGGCGAGGTTGTACCGCTCAAGCCGCTCGCGGCTTTGTTGCTTGAGACGTTCCATGAGTTCACGAATGCCCTCAAAGCCGCTGCCCATACTTCCCTGCATGCCACGCCGCATCAGGTTCTGCAGCGCGCGCTGGAGATCGCCATGCGACATCAACTCATCCGACATCGCATCCATTAGGTCATCCGCATCCACTGCGAACGGATCCTGGCTTCCATCCCAACTTGAATAGCGATAACTCTTCATGGCGCCTCCCAGCACAGTGGACTTTGGGCTCTATTATATTGACGTTGGTGGCCTGAAGAACATGAGGCGAACAGGTCACACACGCTGCGGTCTGCATGTGCCTCTGATAGTACGAGATTCCCTGCAGCGTGTCAATTTCCCCCCGATACAACCTCCGCTTCGCGTTTCTTCGCGTCCCTCGCGGAGTCCTTTTTCATCTTTTTTTGCACACAATTTAGCCCACGGATGTGCCCTGACCCTGGCCACGCGGCAAATGGATATGTGGAGCCTATGAGCTTATCTCCATCCATGATAAAATGCTAAGGACGACATCAGGCCGCCGCGTACCCGGCCATGACGGCCGCAGGCATCGGTAAGTCACGAAACACAATTAAATTTATATCTTTCCTCTGGAGAAATGTATAAAGGTTATTCTGTCCAGGTACTGAATGACCTTGACAATGGGATATATCTCATGAGCTGGTGGCTTGCCATTGGGACTGCGATTGGCTTCTTCCTCTTTCTGCTGTGGCGCCGAGTGTTTCGGGTACCGTGGTATCTCAGGAAGCTGGTAAAACTGCGGCGAGAAGGTTCTGAAGCCATTCTGCCGATTATCCGGATCCTGCCGGTCCGGGATCAACACGGACGCATCCGGCAAGCGGCGGTGGCGGCTTTGACGGAAATCGGCTCTGCCTCCATCCTAGGCTTGCGAGACGTCCTGTGGCAGGGCAAGGAGGACGTACGCCAAGCGGCGGCCTTTGCCCTGGGCGCATTCCAGCACCCAACGGCGCGAGCCGCCTTAATCCAAGCGTTACAAGACACGAGCGTGTCGGTCCGCGGCACTGCGGCCACCGCTTTAGGGACGAGGGGCGATACGGAAAGCGTACAGCCCCTCATGAAGGTGTTGGAACACAGTCATGCCGCCTGGCAGCAAACCTATGCCGAGCTGATACAGGATGGATTTATCGGAGGTGGAAGGCCCAGCACCGAGATCAAGCGTCTGAAGAGCATGGTGGGGGTCAATCGACTCCGGAAGCGGATGCAAGCGCTCTCCTATTGTATGGGCACAACGGCGGTGGCATTGGGACAGATTGGGCATCCGCAAGCCGTCCCCATGCTGATCAACGTGTTGTCGGAGACGCGGCTGCCGCTGCATGTCCGCAAAGCGATCACCGAAGCCTTGCAGCACTTTGGGCCGGCCGTTGCGCCCGCGTTGGTGCAGGCATGGCGGGAGGCGTGGGGAGATGGGTCGCAGATTTTGACCGATGTGCTCGTGGACGTCCTCGTTACCGCTGACCCGGTGTTCAAGCCGCTTTCGGCCCCCCTTCTGCACGCCATGTTAGCGTTTCATCCGACCTGGGTAACGGCTTACCCATCGGCTGCCGAATTTGCCGCGTTTCGGCAACGGGTGGCGTGGCTACCGCCCTTTGGCGGCAAAATTCCTCTGACCATTGAAGGACGTGTGCCAAAGCTGTTACGGCCGTCTTGGAGCGCGGAGGAACAGGTGGAGAAGCTGTTGCAACTGCGTCAGCGCGGCCAACTCGGCCGAGGCTACGTACATCAGGTATCCGTGCAGGGCCGTCTACCGGATGACTTCAAATATGTGGCCTTGGCGCTGGTGATCAGCAGTCCCTACCCGCATGACTGGATGGCTCCGTTTTTCGAGGCGCCATGGGGCAAGGTGGCGCCGCTGATCCACGATGGCGGGATGGTGCAAGTGGGGTTGAATCCGCTATGGCAAGGCGTGCCAGGCCGCACCGACTTCCTGCAACGGGTGGTGATGGTCTATGAGCCGGCTTTGGAGCAGTTAGAGCGTTTGAGTGAAGCCGAGCAGTTGCAGCGCTTGACCGAGGATCCGAGGCTGATCGAACACTACCACCGCGAATGTGAAGAACGCGTGCGGCTCGTGCGTGAAGCCAAAGCCTACCAACGCTTAGCCCTGGCGCTGCACGCCGCTGCCGGTACGGCGCCAAACGCGATGCCCGAAGCGATGCGTGAGAAACTCGAGGGGCATTGGCATCGGTTTCGCGAGCGTATGGATAACCTTTTGGGAGAATTTGACGTCCGTGACGCCGCTGACATCCGTTGGTTCACGGAGCAGGCGCGGCGTCTGGACGGGTGGTTTAGCCCCCGCCACGAGGCCGATTGGGAGCCCATTCAACAGCGCCTCGTTCGTCTCGAAGCGATCAAAAAGCAGTATCCGCCATTGCGTTCACATGTGATCCAGCTTCTCCAACAAGCCACCGAGGCCATTGATCGTGATCTCGGATTCGTGCAGAGCCGTTCGGAGCGTGGTGACGCCGGGACGATGTGGGATGTGGGATAAAGAGGATGGAAGCAACGACATCTCGACTGACTTCTGCTATACTACGTGCCGGGACAAAACCGCCTTATCACGTGGTCGACGATGTTCAGGAGCGGCGTATCCACTCCTGTCGGTTCTCACTTTAGCGAAGCGCGCACCGCGCAAGCTTCGCGCTATTGAGGTCTCTATGTTCGGCATCGGTTTGCCGGAGTTGATTCTGATTTTGGTCTTGGGACTGCTCGTCCTCGGACCGCAGCGGCTGCCCGAAGTGGCGCGCACGGTCGGCCGTATCTACGGGCAATTGCGCCGGGCCAGCGAGGATTTTCAGCGGACCATCCGGCAGGATATCGCGGCGATTGAACGCCAGGAAGACGTCAACCGCAATAAGGCGGTGGCAGACGAACTCCGAGAACGCTTTGCCGATCCCACGGGGGTGCGAACCACGATTGAGGAGCGTGATGTCCATGGTTGATACCCCGATGCCGTTGACCGCACACTTGACGGAGTTGCGGTCGCGGTTGTTTGCCTGTGTGATCGCTCTCGGTATCGGCTTCCTTTTGTGTTATACGCTCTCCGATTACATTATTGCCGCATTGCAAAAGCCACCCAATTTTCTTGGCCCCCCGCTCACGGTGCCGCTGCAGATCATTGCGCCTGCCGAGGCATTCCTGACCTACCTGAAAGTCAGTTTTCTGTGCGGCTTGTTCCTCGCGTTGCCGGTGATTTTGTATCAGCTCTGGCGCTTTGTGGTGCCGGGTCTGCTGCAGCACGAACGGAAATACACGGTTCCGTTTATCATTGGTTCGACCGCGTTGTTTTACCTCGGGGGCGTCCTGTTCTATTGCATCCTGCCGCTCATTGTACGGTTTCTCCTCAGTTTTGCCGGTCCCGATATCAAAGCGCAGCTCTCTGTCGGATACTATGTCGGATTCTGTATTCGCCTCATGATCGCCTTCGGGATCGTGTTTCAACTGCCGATGGTGACAACGTTTCTGACCCAGCTCGGCCTGCTTTCATCGCGCGGCCTCATCAAGAATTTTCGCTATGCCGTGGTCCTGACGTTTATTGTCGCGGCCATTCTGACACCCCCCGATGTGATTTCCCAAACGTTCATGGCGTTGCCGACTCTACTGCTTTACGGCGTGAGCATTCTCGTGGCCAAGCGCATCGAAAAGCGGCAGGCGGAGGCAGAGGAAGCCGAAGACGAACTCGATTAATATCGCAATAGAGGTGCGGCATGCCAACGGTTGCTGAGGATGTACTGCAACTGCTCCATAAGACCGGGGCACTCCAGGAGGGTCACTTTCTTTTGACCTCCGGCCAACACAGTGCACGTTATGTCCAGTGCGCCAGGACGTTACAATATCCCCGGCACGCGGAGACGCTGGGCCAATGGATGGCCGAGGGTGTGGATGACACGGCGATCGACGCCGTCATTTCTCCGGCGATTGGCGGCATTGTGATTGGCCAGGAAGTCGCCAAGGCATTGGGCGTGCGGGGCATATTTGCCGAACGTGAACAGGGCGTCATGACCCTGCGCCGTGGCTTTGAGCTGGCTCCCGGAGAGCGGGTCTTCGTGGTCGAAGATGTCACCACGACCGGGGGGTCGGTACAAGACGTGATCCAATTGGTGCAGGAGCGCCAAGGTGTGATCGTGGG
>CBCXVS010000304.1:0-8649 GCA_965178525.1 uncultured bacterium
ATGGACTTTTGAATTGGGCTAACCTGTTGATCTACTTAACCCTCCGCCTATTCTGCCAGGGGAACTTCGGGCTAGAGATCGCGTGTTGCAGTTTGCCTCGATCAGCTTTGATGCGAGTGCAGAAGAGATCTACCCCTGCCTGATGCGAGGCGCTACGCTGGTGTTGCGAAACGATGCCATGATGAGTTCGTCCGCGCTCTTTCTCCAAACCTGTCACGATGGGTCGCTTACCGTGCTCAACCTGCCCACCGCGTACTGGCATGAACTCACCGCCAGACTCGCGGCTGACGCCCTGTCGTTTCCGCCATCCGTACGCCTGGTCATCATTGGCGGGGAACGCGCCTTACCGGAGCTGGTGGCAACATGGCAGAGGCGGGTGCCTCAACCGGTGCGCCTAGTGAATACGTACGGCCCGACGGAAGCCACGGTGGTGGCCACGTGGGGCGATATTTCCCCGCTCCCGGAAACCGGCACGGCGCTGGCGGAGGTTGCGATCGGGCGCGCGGCGCCCAACGTCGACGCGTACGTCTTGGATCGGCAGGGCCACCCCGTTCCCATTGGGATCCCCGGGGAGTTGTACCTTGGCGGCGTCGGGCTCGCCCGAGGCTACCGCAACCGCCCGGCTTTGACGGCGGAGCAGTTCGTCCCCGACCCCTTCAGTGCCGCACCCGGTGCGCGTTTGTACAAGACTGGCGATCAGGTGCGCTACCGGGCGGATGGCACGCTAGCGTTCCTGGGACGGCGTGATCATCAGGTCAAGCTGCGGGGCTTCCGCATCGAGCTTGGGGAGATCGAGTCGGTCCTGGGGCAGCATCCGACGGTACGGCAGGTGCTGGTGGTAGACCGCGAGGCGGGGCCGGGTGATACGCGTTTAGTGGCGTATGTCGTCTCGGAGCCGGGTTTCGAGGTCAGCGATCTCCTCTCTTTCCTCAGAGAAAAGCTGCCGGCATACATGATCCCCTTAGCCTTTGTCCGGCTGCAGGCGCTGACCCTGACGCCGTCCGGGAAGGTGGACCGCCGGGCGTTGCCGGCGCCGGACCGGGCGAGACCGGAACCGGATGCGTCCTTGGTCGCCCCTCGTACGCCTTTAGAGAGATGCATTGCCGAGATTTGGCAAGCGCTCCTGGCGGTGGAGCAGGTGAGTATTTATGACAACTTCTTTGACCTCGGCGGTCACTCGTTGTTATCCATGCAGTTCATTGCGAGATTCGGCCAGCAAACCGGGCTGCAGGTCTATCCCAAAGACCTGATCTTCCAAACGTTGGGACAACTTGCCGCCGCCGGTGAGGCACAGTTACCCCATCTGCAACCGTCAGCGCCGGTAACCCGGACCCAACGATTTTGGCAACGCGTGAAGCGGACGTTCTCCTTCGCCTCAGGTGGGCAGCCATGAGGGCGCATGGTGTGGCAGGAAACATCGAACCCTTCTACTTCGGGAGCCAGGCGCTTTTTGGCTGCTATCATGCGCCAGGCTCGCGCCACCAGCGCGATGGCGGTGTAGTGCTGTGCTATCCGATGGGGGATGAGTATATCCGATTCCACCGGGCCTTTCGGCAACTGGCGGATCGTCTTGCGGCAGTGGGGTTTCCGGTCCTCCGGTTTGATTTTTACGTCTGTGGCGATTCCGCCGGGGCCTGCGAAGAAGCGGAGATGCGTCAATGGCTGACCGATCTTGCCACCGCCGTTCGTGAAATACGACGACGAGGCGGCGTGGCGCAAGTCTGTCTGGTTGGCCTGTGGTTAGGCGGCGCCCTGGCGATGCTGGCAGGAGCTGCACGGGGCGGCATCGACGGTATGGTCCTGTGGGATCCGGTGATCAGTGGCCAAGTCTATATTGAGGAATTGATCGGCTCGCATGAGGCCATGCTGCGGCGCGCCCACGTGCAGCCAAAGCGCCGACGAGCCGGGGACATGCCCGCGGAAATCCTGGGGTTTCCTCTCCCGCATGGTCTGTGGACAGAGCTGCAAAAGGTCGATCTGCTCGCGGTTCGGCAAAAGCCGGCAAACCATATCCTGGTTATTGAAAGCACGGAAGCGGCCGCCAAAGACGGCGGCCTGAGGGGGCATCTGTACCGCACGGGGGCCGAGGTGGCTTTGCAACACCTGCCGCATCCCCAGCTCTGGATGTGGACCGAGAACATTGCTAAGATCCGGGTTCCTCATCCGATTCTGCAGGCGGTGGTCGCTTGGATAACTGAGGTCTATCGTTGACAGAAGAAGCGGTGCAGTTTGGCGCCATGAGTTCCCTCGTCGGCATCGTCACCGATGCTGCAGAGCCGGAAAAAGGCCGAAACCTCCCGGCGGTTATTCTCTTGAACGCCGGACTCTTTCACCGTGTCGGCCCCAATCGTCTCTACGTCAAAATGGCCCGGACCTTGGCCGTATTGGGGTTTGTTGTCCTGCGATTTGATGTTTCCGGGATTGGCGACAGCACCGTGCGTGCCGATTCCATGCCGTTTGCGCAAAGTGTGGTCAACGAGACGCAGGAGGCCATGACCTATTTGCAGCAGGCGCGTGGCATGGAACGCTTTGTGCTGATAGGCATTTGTTCAGGGGGAGAGGCGGCGTTTCACTTGGCGTGCCGCGATGCGCGCGTGGTGGGCGCCGTGGTGATCAATGCCCGGGAGCATTTGCACGGTGCGAACGCGGCGCGTACGGCTGCGATCCGACATCAGGCTCTGATGCGGCATTATTGCCGGATTATTTTTCGCAGTTCCTTCAGGGCGAAAAACTGGTTAAAAGCCCTCACGGGACAAGGCGACATCCGGCGTGTCATTCTGGCGCTGAAGGGCGTACAGCTCAGCCGACTGTTCACGCCGAAGCGGCCCATGTCCGGTGATGCGTACGAGGTTGGCGCCGAGGTGGCGGCCTTAGGCGAACGCGGGGTGCGCTTGCTCCATGTGTATGCCGAAGGGGATGAGGGTTTAGATTACTTCCGTGTGATGCTCGGTGATCAGAGACAAAAGAGGAACGCACACGAGTCCTTCAAGATGGAGATGATTCACGGGGCCAATCATACCTTCACGCTCTTGTGGAGTCAGGAACATCTTCTCAATGTCATACACCGATGGGCACAAGCGATGGCGCCGGACTGATACGGCAGGGATCGCTGGCCGCCATGCCGATCACTGCGGTACCTGACACAAGGACATTGTCATTGCAGGAGAACGACCCCGCATCATCAAATCGGATGGCCGACCTCACTGGTAAAATCCTACAGGGGTCGCTCTACAGCGGGGCTGCAGCAGGCGTCACGTTTGTCCTGGGCTTTATCCGGTCGGTCCTACTCGCGCGGCTACTCCTGCCAGAACACTTTGGGGCCGTCGCTTTAGCCGCTTTCTTCTGCGGTCTGGCCGCGAACCTCCATAGCCTTGGGATGAATAAGGCCATGATTCATCACCAGGGAGGCGAAGACGCGTTTAAGGCCACGTATTTTAGCGTGGCCGTGGGTTTGAACGGTCTGAAAGTCGTCCTCTTACTGGCGGCGGCACCTTATTTGCAACGCCTGTATCCGCACATACCGGCCTTGGGTCAGGTTGTCGTCGCATCCGCACTGATCTCTGGTCTGAGCGCGTTGTGCTTGCTGCAAGAAACGCTCCTACGCAAAGAACTGGCTTTTGATGCTTTGGCGCGGACAGAGGTCGCAGCCTCTGTTGCGATGACCCTGATGGCGCCATTCTGCGCTTGGCTCGGCTGGGGCGTGTGGGCGCTCGTGGCCGAAAGCGCCAGCCAGGTCCTCACCCGTTGCGTGTGTGTCTGGGGGCTGTATCGGCGATGGCCGCCGCGCTTTGGCTGGACGCAGGAGGCTGGCGAGCTGTTTTGGCGCTTCGGGAAATCATTCTGGATTCGTGCCAATCTGAGCTATCTGCTGAGCACATTTGACGACTCTTGGGTCGGCACCGCCCTTGGGCAGACAGCCCTCGGATACTACACCACCGCCTACGCGTTTTCGCAATCTCCGCGCCGGGTTTTGGGTCATCCCCTCGTGACGGTCTTCGAACCGGCCTTTGCCTGTCTGCAACGGGACCGCCAGCAGCTCTCCGCCGCCTTTTTCTGGGCCACCTATTTGATGCTCCGCCTTGGCTTTTTAGGGGCAGGTCTGTTTGCGCTCTTGATGCCGGAATTCATCCGTCTGGTCATCGGGGATAAATGGCTTCCGATGTTGTGGGCCTTTCGGTTGTTGCTGGTCTACCAAGCTTTGGATGGTCTCGCATTGTTAGTCAGTAACTTGCTTTCTGCCGTGGGTAAACCGGAGGTGTTGCGCCATGCCACGATTGCCCAGACCCTCTTCTTTATTCCCACGGTCATCCTGGGAGCCTATCTGGCCGGCATTCATGGCGTGGCCCTCGCTGTGAATGGGATGCTCTTAGTTGGGATCGGCTATATGTACCGTCCTTTACGCGATACGGTGGACGTTTCGCTCTGTCGACTGGCGGGTTGGCCACTGGTGGCGCTCACGGCTGCGATCGGCATTGGACTTGCCGTGGAAGGGGGCGTCTCGATGTCCCTCTGGCACATGTTGGGCCTGAAAATAGGTGTATTTGTGCTGGTCTTCGGCGGGTGCCTGGCATTCGCAGAGTGGCAGGACGACGTGCGAGGCGTCAGGCGGGTGCTGGACCTCCTGCAACCGCAAAAGCGAGGGGAAATTTGACACCTATACAGGTGGTGCGATGTCAGACGTGGTGATTATCGGGGCCGGTCCGGCCTGACTGCTGCCTATGAGCTGGCCCGGCTTGGCATGCGGCCTACCGTGCTCGAAGCCGACGACCAGGTCGGCGGGCTGTCGCGAACCGTCACCTATCAGGGCTATCGCTTCGATATCGGTGGCCATCGCTTTTTTTCCAAGGTGCCCCTCATTAACGACTTGTGGCACGAGATCTTGGGCGAGGACTTCTTGCTGCGGCCGCGCCTGTCGCGCATCTATTACCGCCGTCACTTCTTTGACTATCCGCTCAAGGCGTTCAATGCCCTCACCGGTCTGGGACCGGTCGAAGCCCTGCTCATCCTCCTGAGCTATACCAAAGCCAAAGCCTTTCCCAGCGCCGAAGAGACCAACTTCGAACAATGGGTCTCGAACCGCTTTGGCTACCGGCTCTACGACATCTTTTTTAAGACGTATACGGAAAAAGTGTGGGGCATGCCGTGCACCGAGATCATGGCGGATTGGGCGGCGCAGCGCATCAAAAACCTCTCGCTGCACGAAGCCCTGCGCCAGACCCTGTTCGGCAACGGCCACGACCAGGACGGGCAACTGGTGACGACGTTGATCGATCAGTTCCACTATCCGCGTCTGGGACCCGGGATGATGTGGGAGCGCTGCGAGACCCTGCTGGGCGCCCAAGGTCATGACACCCGCCGCGGGATACGGGTCGAGCGGCTCCGGCACCGGCGCGGGCGTGTCGAAGCGGTCTACGGGCGCACACACGCGGGCGAACAGGTCGTTTACGAGGGCGCTCAGGTGATCTCGACCATGCCGCTCCGGGAGCTGATCCATGCCTTGGACCCGCCGCCGCCGGACGAGGTGGTACAGGCCGCGAATCGCCTGCGCTATCGCGACTATCTTACCGTCGTCCTGATCGTGAAGCGTGACCAGGTCTTTTCGGACAACTGGATCTACATCCATACCCCGGACGTGAAGATGGGGCGGATCCAGAACTATAAGAACTGGAGTCCCGAGATGGTGCCGGACCCCTCCCGCACCTCACTCGGGCTCGAATATTTCTTGTGGGACCAAGATGCGGAATGGCGCTGGCCACAAGCGCGACTCGTCGATCTCGGCATCCGGGAATGCCAGCAGTTGGGCTTGGTGGAACCCGGCGAGGTCGATGATGGCACCGTCGTGCGGATGCGCAAAGCGTATCCGGTCTATGACCCGCAGTACCAGGCGAGCATTACCACGGTGCGTCACTATCTGGAACGTTTTGCCAATCTGCAGACGATCGGCCGCAATGGCCTGCACCGCTATAACAATCAAGACCATTCCATGCTGACGGGAATCTATGCCGCCCGGAACATCATGGGCGAGCGTTACGACGTCTGGGCGGTGAACACGGAGCAGAGCTACCAGGAAGACGGCCAGGCGACCGATGCCGCGGCGGCGCGCTTTGTCCCCACCCGCGTGGTGCCGGCGGTTCCGGAGCCACAGATGACGCCTGAGGCGATGCTCGACACGGCTTTTGCGAAGTTTGACCCGGTGGCGATGGGCGTGGCGGTCGTTGGCCCAACGCTCTCTTTGTTGTCGCATTACCTCGTCGGCTTCCAGGCGACGTGGTTTGGCGCGTTCCTCGGGTTCGTCGAGGCGGCGGCAGGGGGCTTTGTCCTGGGTTCGGTCGGAGCCGGGCTGAGGAATTGGGGTATGGATGCCTATGCTTTCCTGCTGCGGCAACGTGCAGCTAGGGCGCAGCGTCATCTCCTGGGCCGGATGTGAGACCGATAGACGCTGCCAGGTCCACAAAGGATGCTCGGGCCATCGAGGCAAGTCGAGCCATCGCCCGGCTCCAGGCTGGCGTACTGGCGGTCGTCTGTGCCGTGCTCGGCGGTGTCGGGCTCTTTGTCATGACCGCGTGGCTGCTCATCAAGGGCGGTCCCGATGTGGGCGCGCATCTGAACCTGCTGAGGTACTATTTCATCGGCTATTCGGTCACCTGGGCCGGAAGTATCATAGGGCTTTTCTACGGCACCCTCCTCGGTGCTATTGTCGGCTGGAGCGTGGGTACCATCTACAATGGTATCGTTGGCATACGACAGCGCAAGAGATGCGTGCCGGTTGCCGCAACTTGCGCATCCGGGCAGCATGACACCCAGTCTCCTTCTCGCGGCTAGACGATTCATGATCAATAAATCACCGATATTTATCAATGGCTTTCAACGCGGCGGCACTAATATCCTGCTCAATCTACTGGCGTCACATCCCAGTGTTTGTATATTAGATGGCGAAACCCACCAAGTATTTTGGGGTAGACATGAGCAGCCGGTCAAGAAATGGTTAAACAGAATCCTTTATGCGCCCATATTGATTTTGACACGGCAAAATATCTTTTGGCCGAAACGGTTATCCATGCCTCATTTGCCATCTCATTTGATGATGCATTATATCGATATGGTATTCTTTATAAATAAAATAACAGCATATCGGGAAAATTCCCAGCTGCACATGTGCTCTCCCTATTTGAAATCACTTATGACGGCACGTATATTGGGAAAAAATGTAAATGGTGTGACGTTTGCTACATCAGTACTTGCCAACATGTATCCTGATGCAAGATTTATCGGTCTTGTCCGAAATGGTTTAGCATTATGTGAAGGATTTAAGCGTCGGGGCGTACCTGTCCATGAGTTTAGCGCCATGTACAACAAGGTCTGTAAACAGATGATCCATGATTCTCAATGTATGGAGAATTACACCATCGTCCGTTTTGAAGATCTCATTGCGAATCCGGTCACCACGATGTTGGATATCTATCACTTTGCCAATCTCGACATGAACCGTCATGCGACCGTGCGATTGCAGTCCAAAGCGTCGATGCGTGCCGACAGCTCGCGCGCCTACACCCTCAGGACCTCCGAACATAAGGCATTATATTGGTGTGAATTGCAAGAAATCGACAAGTTCTTGCAAAAAAATGTCAATCAGCATCAGATGGCGCAGCTCAACGAGGATGATCGACATACCTTCTTACAGCATTCCGAAGATGTCATGATATACTTTGGCTATCTATCATGAGTAGAAGAGAGAACGGGAATTCCGAGGCCCTACGTCGAACCGGGAAAAGGCGCTGGGCTGTGTCCCGGACCGCACAGGATTGGACTGATGGCAACGACATCACGTGCGACATCCACCCAGGAAATCGCCCCGGCGTCCCCCATGCTCTCGGTGATTATTCCCGTCTACAATGACGCCGACTTGTTGACGCGTTGTCTTGACGCCCTAACCGCCTCCAACTACACGGATTTTGAAGCCCTCATCGTCGACGATGGCTCCGAGCCGCCTGCCGAACCCGTCGTGCGGCTGTACGGATTGGGATATCTGCGCATCGACGGACCCGGAGGGCCTGCTCGGGCCCGTAACCGCGGCGTCGCCCAGGCACGTGGACGCTTTGTCGTCTTTATTGACGCGGACGTGTGTGTGCATCCGGATACCCTGGCCCGCCTCGCCGAACGGTTCGTTGCCGACCCCACGCTCGATGCCGTCATTGGCACCTATGATGACACCCCTACGGCCCCGAATTTCCTCTCGCAGTATAAAAACGTCTTCCATCACTATGTGCATCAGCACTGCGACGGCAGCATTAGCACCTTCTGGAGCGGCTGTGGGGCGATGAAACGCGACGTGTTCCTGGCCTTTCATGGCTTTGACGAGGCGCGCTACCGCCGTCCGGCGATTGAAGACATCGAACTCGGCACCTGGATCAGTGGCGCCGGATACCGCATTGTGCTGGACAAGCGGGTCACGGTGACGCATCTGAAACGCTGGACGCTGTGGGGACTCCTCAAGACCGATATCTTCGACCGTGGCGTCCCTTGGATGCGGTTGATGCTGCGTGCCGGCGTCATGGCCAACACGCTCAATGTGGCCCCAACCCAACGGCTCAGTGTGGTCGGTGTCTATCTGACGCAGTGCACCCTGGCCGCGGCGGTGTGGTGGCCGGT
>CBCXVS010000305.1:0-8627 GCA_965178525.1 uncultured bacterium
GGTCAATTCGTTTCAGGCTTTTGAGTTTTTATTTCAACAAGTTGTCGCCGAATCACGGGAGGAACTTCGGGCTAAAGTCAACCCAGACCGAATCAAACGATGCCGCATAGTCCTTGGCCGACACGCCTGAGGCCACCACCGCATTGAACAGGCGCGCCCCATCCATATGGGTCAGCAAGTGCTGTTGGTGCGCCAGATCACAGACGGCGCGGATGGTGTCAAGCGGCCAGACGACGCCACCGCCCATGTTGGAGGTCTGCTCGATCGACACGACACGGGAGCGGGGATGGTACCGGCTTGGGGGACGAATCGCCGCTTCCAATTGGGCGGCGGTGAACACCCCGCGCACCCCTTGCACCGGACGAATTGTCGCCCCGCAGAGAACCGCCGGGCCGCCGGCTTCAAAATTCAGAGGATGGGCTGTATGATCCATGAGAATTTCATCACCGGCACGACAATGCACCGCCAGCGCAATTTCGTTGCACATGGTGCCCGAGGGGAGATAGACCGCGGCCTCTTTGCCCAGCATCTCGGCCACGGTCTCGGTGAGCTCATTCACCGTTGGGTCCTCGCCTTTTTGCTCGTCTCCTACGGCCGCTTCGCACATGAAACGCCGCATCTCAAGCGTCGGATGGGTCATCGTGTCGCTGTAGAGATCGATCGTCGTTCGGGTCATCGATGGCCTCCTTTTCATGTCATTGCTTATCGGTGCTGCAGCAGTCGCACGACTGTAGCACACGAACCCCCGGTCTTGCGAGCTGCCGCACGGAATGCTACCCTCGACCGACCGCAGGATCGGATGTCTTGGTCGCATGATAAGGATTGGGAACGATGTATGATGCCATTGTTATCGGCGGCGGTATTGTCGGCATGTCGACGGCCTATCATCTGGTGTGCGCCGGGGCCAAGACCCTGCTCATCGACCGTGCCGACACGGGACGGGCAACCGATGCGGGCGCGGGGATTCTATCGCCCGAGACCAATTCGCGTGATCCGGAGAGCTGGTTCAACTTGGCGGTCGAAGCGGCGGCCTATTATCCGGTCCTCATGCAGCAGTTGCAGGCGGAGCAGGCGCACGATACGGGCTACGCGCAGTGCGGCCTCTTGCTGGTGGCGGTCTCCGATGATGAACGCGAACCCTTCGAGGCGGCGCAGCGGCGCGTCTTTGCGCGTCAAGAACGCCGCGGCCAGCCCAGCCCAGAGGCGTTGCACGCCGTCTCATCGAGCCAGGCGCAGTCACGTTTTCCGGCGCTAGCGCCGGTGTACGGCGCCATCTATCATCACGGCGCGGCGCGCGTTGATGGCCGGTTGTTGAATCACGCCCTGAGCCGCGCGGCGGCGCAGCGCGGCCTCACGTTGCAACCGGGCAGCGTCGAACAGCTCGTCATGCGCAACCGGACCGTCAATGGCGTGGTGATGGCGGGGCAAACCCTGGCAGCCGAGGTCACCGCCATTGCCGGGGGCGCCTGGTCGCAGGTTTTTGCGGCGCAACTCGGTATCGAGATTCCCCTGGCGCCGCAGCGTGGCCAGATCATCCATCTGCGCCTCCCGGACATGGACACCTCGACGTGGCCGATCATCAGCGCGTTTCATGGGCACTACATGGTCCCCTGGCCCGACCACCGGGTGGCCGTCGGCGCCACCCGGGAGACCGGATCGGGATTTGCCCCGGTGACGACCGCTGCCGGCGTGCATGAGGTCCTTGGGGAAGCGTTGCGGGTGGCGCCCGGTTTGGCGCCCGGCGAGATTCACGATATCCGCGTGGGCTTACGCCCTTACACGGCCGATACCATGCCGGTTCTCGGTACCGTGCCGGGCGTGGAAGGGATCTTTCTGGCCACCGGACATGGCCCAACTGGCTTGACCCTGGGTCCTTACAGCGGCAAGATCGTGGCGGAGATGATGCTGGGCCAGGCGTCAGCAACGGATATCAGCGCGTTTCATGTGTCGCGCTTTCAGAGCACTTAGTGCCTTTGAGTGCCTTGTATGAATAGCCCTCCTGATACCGCGCCGCATGCGATCGATATGCCATCATCCTGGGTCTGGTCAGCAACCCAGATCCAGCAACACCGGTGGCGCACCATTCTCGTCATCGGTGCAACCGATCGCGGCAAAAGCACCTATTGCCAGTTTCTCAGCCAAACGCTCCTCGCCGCCGGGGAGCGCGTTGCCGTCGTCGATGCCGATGTCGGACAGAAGGATATCGGTCCGCCCGCCACGATCACCTTAGGCTATCCGCAGCGCGACACGTCGTTGACGCAAGCCGAGCCCGCAGCCTGGTACTTCGTTGGCGCTGTGAGCCCTGCCCGGCATCTGCTGGCCGCGGTGCTCGGCGCCCGGCAACTGGTAGATGCGGCCCGGGCGCCGCGCGTCATCATCAACACGACCGGATTTGTACATGGCATCGGACGCATCTTGAAAGGGTATAAAATTGAAGCGATCCGGCCGGATGTCATTGTAGCCATTGCCCGTGGCCGCGAACTGAGCGCCGTGCTCACGCCCTACCGCCACTACCGTACACTCCGAATTAGCGCTTCCCCCCGGGCCGTGACGAAAACGCCGGAACAACGCCGGGCCAATCGGGAACGTGCGTTTGCCATCTATTTTGCGGCGGCTCGCACGGTATCACTGCCCTGGAAGCGCATCACGGTACAGCGCTCCCGCCTCTTTACCGGCACCCGCATCCCCCATGATGCCTTTCGCTATGCCGAACGCACCGCTGAGGGCGTCATGGCCGTCGCCGACCCGGGCACACCGCCGCAGCCGAATCTCACTCTGCTCCCGGCAGGGTTTGAACGCCATCTGCTCTGCGGCGTGGCCAATCAACGCCAGCATGGACGAGGAGTCGCCATCCTCACCCATATCGACTTTGCGCAGGAACGCCTCACGGTCTTCACCCCCGTCCCCACCGATCAGCTCCGCATCCTCCAATTCGGAGACATCTATGTCAGCCCTGCAGGCCGGGAGCTGGAGCAACGCCCCCCACGCTCCGTATAAATCACATCGCCCATTCCGCATTCCGCATTCCGCATTCGTCAGTCGGCGACGTTAAAACGTTCGGATTCGGTAGGCTGCGCCCACAACACATCAGCGCCGGTCATCACCGCCGCCCGCTCCGGGCTGGCGCGCCAAGCATCATAAATATCATTGCTGTCCCACACCACCAGCGTGGTAATTTTGGTCGGATCGGAGCGGGAAATGAGGGTTTGACGGCTGACGTATCCCGGCGCTTTACTTTGCGCCTCGCCGTTGCGGTCCAAGAGCGTGCGGGCTTCATCGACCTTGTCGGGCTTGGCCCAATGGTGGGTGAGAACACCAATCATAATGCCTCCATGTATAGATCAAGATGTAATGAATATTCTGCCCGGCAGCGAGTGTAGCAGCGGCTCCGCTCAGCGTCAATTGCGCGAGCACCCATATGTTGATGGTAACGGCTATGTTCGGATACTATAAAATGCAAACCTGTGGACCACGGGCTCTCATGCGGTCGGTAGACAGCGAAATTTTTCTCACAGGTAGGGCATGGCCGAAACGGAACAGAGACGCATACGAGTGCGACATTACACCCGAACGAGCAGTAAGGAGCGCATATTGGTTGATGGATGCATCATTGCCAGAGATCAGCACAGGGTCTTCGTCGAACGAGCAAGCCGTCAACCGCTCAGCCGACGTCAGGCAGAAGCAACCTATATGCTCAAACGCGGAAAGGGCAACGCCTATGTCGAATTCGACGCCTTTTCCGAAGAGCTGTTGCAACAAACAAATCGCTTCACGGGAGCAACTGAGTTTTTCCTGCAGGGGGATGTGGACTTGTCCACACGCCATCCGCAAGGCTATGAAAATAGGTAAGGAGCACGGCACATGAAACGGAAAGAGACGGTTTTAGTAGCCAAAGATGACGTGGTGACAGTATGGACAATTTTGGAAAATCTGGCCGTCTCGTTTGATCAAATGGGCGCATCGTTTGCGGAAGCCAGAGAGACAGGAAATAGCCGTAAGCAGCAAGGCTTGCAGGAAGCCTTAGTGGCGTATCTAACCCCTGACCTAGTGCAGGCGATCAATGATGCACGTATGCGGTTAGGGCAATACATTCCCGATACAGAGGCAGAAACGTTATCAGAGCAGATCGCTTATTGGGATTATGCGGCGCCATCTCAGGAGACACATCCCACAGCATGAGAGGCCCGCTACCCAACGAGGTGAGCCAAGAGCCCTACCGCCCCGCCGCCGAGCACTAACCAAGCGGAATTGATCCGAAACCGGAAGAGCACGATGCCGCCGATGAGCGCTAATCCGGCGGTTACCCAGTCGACCAGAGCGGTGGACGCCAGCTTCCAAGAGACGACGGCCATCAGGCCCATCGACGCGGCGTTGACTCCGTCCAAAAAACCGCTGGTCCAGCGCGACCGGCGCAATTGCGGCACCCAGGGGTTGACGGCGGCAACGAAGAGAAAGGATGGCAAGAAAATGCCCAGCGTCGCGACGACGGCGCCGATGTGGCCAGCCAACAGGTAGCCGATGAAGGTCGCGGTGGTAAAGACAGGGCCGGGCGTCAGCTGTCCAATCGCCACGGCATCCAGGAGTTGATGCGAGGTGAGCCAGTGCCAGCGTTCGACTACATCATGCTGCAAGAAGGCCAACAGGACGTAGCCGCTGCCGTAGAGAATCGATCCCACCTTTAGGAAAAATAGAAAAAGTGCGGTCATGGAAGCTGGGGCGGCGGTCGCGGCCGCCACGAGTTGTCCGGCGGGTTGCACGGCCGCCCCGGAGAGCACGAGAGCTGTTGCCGTCGTGCCGGCGCGCCGCCAGTTAGCGCCCAGCATCACCGTCAGCCCGGCGACGAGGAGCAACAGGATGGCCGGCCAGCCGCCCAGTGACAGGACCATCACGGCGGCACCCACCACGCCGGTCAGGACATTTTTCACCGCAGACTGGCCCAGCCGCCATAGCGCCTGCACAATAATGGCGATCATCACGGGTTTAATGCCGTAGAGAAGCCACCCCATCTCGGGCATGGCCTGATAGCGTACATAGACCGCGGCGAGCGCCCACACGAGCCCCATGGCCGGGAGAATGAAACAGGTTCCAGCGGCGATGAGGCCGCGCCAACCGCACTGCGTATAGCCGATATGGATGGCCAATTCAGTGGAATTCGGCCCCGGAATCAGGTTCGTTGCGCCTAACAGGTCCAGGAGCTGTTGCCGCGTCATCCACTGCCGGCGCGTGACGACCTCGTCTTCCATCATGGCGATGTGCGCCGCCGGTCCGCCGAAGGCGAGTGTGCCGAGTTTGAGAAAGAGACCGGCCACGTCTCGCAGCGGTGTCTGGGCCAGATCGTGCATAGCGTTTCCCGGGCCTTCCACGCGGACATTAGAAAAATGGGATGACCGCCGTGAGTAGACCGATGAGGCCACCAAATACGCCGCCCCAGACCACGAGCCACCCCAGATGCTCGCGGATCATCTGTTGCACCATCTCTTTTACCATCTGCGGCGTCAATTCCTCCAGACGCTGCTGCACAAGGGCATTGACTTTGTCCATCATCGCCGCATTCACTGAGTCAGAACGGAGTCGGGCACGCACCGTCTCTTGGAAGGCGGGGCTTTTGGTCATCTCTTTGAATGCCTCCTTCATCTTCGCCGCAAAGGGTTCTTTCAAGGGTTCGAGGGCGGCGGCGCCGCCAACCATGTTGAGCATGCCGCCAAAGGACGAGTTGGCCACCACCGACACGAGCGTGTCAAACGCGGGCGTGATGTCTGTCTCCTCGATGATCGGATCGAAATCAAGCGTGCCCTGGGGCTCATCGGAGGCATGGCGAGCCCAGAAGCGCTCAACATGTTCCGGGCTGAAAAACTGCTCCATCATCAGCCGATGGATCTCCTGCTTAAACTCTGCAAAGCGCGCCGGGATGACCCCGGAGCCGTACAGCCCCGGAATCTTTTCAAACAGCATGTGAATGGCCAGCCAATTGGTGATGGCGCCCGACAGGGCAAACAGACCAAGGCGCAGGATAGGGCGGCGCAGTGGCTCAGGTAGGAGGAGCCCGATAATGACACATGCTGCGGCCACGACGTTGGTACTCGAGCTTTTGTTCAACCGAGTCGGTACGGGAGAGGCAGATGCAGCCACTGAGACGTCTCCTCATGCCTATGAAGAAGGTGGCCCATACGATGCGCAGGTCGCCTCTATTTTGCCACCTCCTGTGGGGGTGAGCAAGCCCTTGTCCCAAGCCGATGCGGTTTTCCGGTATCTCCCTCTCCCTGCGCGCGGAGAGGGGTGCGGTGCAGGTGACTTGAATGCGGAATGCGGAATGCGGAATGCGGAATAAAGGAGATCGTGCACCGTCCGCAGTCCGCATTCGTTCGTGTCTGGCTTTAGTTGCAGCGAGGCCATTCCGGGGGAGCTGCGACATCTGTGATCGAAGGCGCCTGTAGACCCATCTGCGCCAGTTGCACCGACGCAAATTGCATCCAATCCGTCCCATAATCATCCTTCACCGCACGCCACAAGGCGCTACCGACCAAGCCCTTGGCTTTGAGATGATGCAGAAGCGGATACCACGCCGTGAAATACATCAAGCGCTGAATGATCGTCAAGGCGCCTGGATTACCATCCATGACATCCATAACAAGTTGTTGCTTTTCGTTGTTCACTAGGTTCTCTCCTGTATGAAAACCCTAGGCTAGGCATAGTTGCTGCCCGATGTTGCCATTGCTCCACAAGCGGCGCCTTCTATAAGATGGTATGATGCAACCATCCAGGTGGCACTGTGCAATAAGCACCAGAGATGAGCAAAATATATGCCAGCATGGGATTCGATTATGGTTCGAGGTACATATCGGAAGTATTTCTCGGCATCGTACACACGCGTCCAGGGTTAGAGCAGGCATTGCGACTCGTATTCATATGACACGGTGTCAGCATTCCTGACACCGTGTCACATTCGTATGGCCGCAGAGCCGTCTCATGCCTGTCTCAAGAAACATGCGATGTGTATCGCCGATGTCTCACGGCCTCAGACACACGCCCCTGCTCTAACCTATGCGCTTCCAGGCACAGCACCGGATGGCCGGCACCGCATCATAAGGCATTCTCTCGCTGACGTCTAATGTCCTAAAATGATTGATATATCTTGCCTCCGCGTGAGCTGTTCGCTCCTAACAGTTCGCTTTCAGCTTTGCAACATGCAGGCCCAGCTAAGCGCTGACAGTTGACCGTATAGGCATCATATTGTCGAGGGTGCCGAGCCATGCGGCCACGTGCGATGGCAACGACAACGCCATGCACGGCCGCCATATTCCCTGGCCAGGGGCCCTGCTGCGGACGCGGGGATGCGCCCGTCTACCCCTCCCCTCTTGCTTGGACGAACGGGGGAGTAAGAAGTTGCATCACAACGTGTCATGGCGAGATAATGGCCGGTACAGCTGGCTTTGTTCCGTGTAGAGGGCGATAGCGCCGTGGCTAACCGGCCAAATGGCTACGGCGGTTTCCCAGGGGAAACCGCCGCCTAGGCCACACGGTGGTCCGGAGGGCGTGGCATCAGGCGTGGTGTCCAAGCAGGACGATTAGGGCACACCCGTGACCGTCTCGCATTGGGCGGCGGTGTCTGTGCCGCCTTGGCCTCGACAGTCATCCGTGTCAGGGCCGCCAATCATCGTATCGTCGCCATCGCCACCGACCAACAGGTCATCCCCCGCGTTGCCCCGCAGGCTATCGTTGCCCTCATTGCCGCGGAGTTCATCGTTATCATCGTTGCCGCGCAGGTCGTCATCCCCCTCGCCGCCGCTGAGGAAATCGTCGCCCGCACCACCCAGCAGGAGATCATTATCGCCGACGCCCCGCAGGGTATCATCGCCGTCGTTACCCTGCAGGGTGTCCTCACCTTCAGCGCCGATGAGTAGATCATTGCCATCGGCGCCGATCATCAGGTCATTCCCCGCGTTGCCACGGAGTTCATCGTTGCCCTCGGCTCCGCGGAGCTGATCATTGCCCAAGCCGCCGAGAAGGAGATCATTCCCCTCATTGCCGTGAGGACATCGTCGCCCGGCGCGCCCTGCAGGTTGTCATTGTCTAAGCCGCCCTGCAGGTTGTCATTGTCCGCACCGCCAATCAGGGTGTCATCGCCCTCAGCGCCGACAATCAGGTCGTCGCCCGCGTCCCCACAGATCACATCGTTGCCGCCAAGGCCGTTGATCGTATCGTTGCCGGCTAAGCCGGCGATGATATCCGCCCCGGCGGTGCCAATGATGTTATCGACGCCAGGGGTGCCCTGGATGGTGGCCAGCATGCCATTACACATCGCCGTAATCGGAATCTCTACATCCGTCGTCACCTGCACCATCTCGCTAATCCCACCGTCAGCCGTGACGGTAGCCGTATTTGTCACCTCAGTCGTGCCGGGTGGAAGGGGGTCATTGACCGTCACCTCAAACTCGATGGTGACCGTCTGCCCGGGATTGAGGGTGCCCAGATCGAGCGGGGTCGTCGGAAACTGGGCCCAGGCAGACGATGCCGCCAGAAGCGGGACCAGGGCCAACCCTGAGATGATCCATAGACCGAAGTTCCTCCCGTGATTCGGCGACAACTTGTTGGAATAAAAACTCAAAAGCCTGAAACGAATTGACCTT
>CBCXVS010000306.1:0-8584 GCA_965178525.1 uncultured bacterium
GCTTGAGCCGTGTGCGATGAAAGTCGCCCGCACGGTTCTGAGGGGGGGGCATGGCGACATGATGCCCCTACCCGATGTGAGGGTAAACGCCAACGGCGAATTGTCGGCGCGGCCTTGCGCGTAGGCGTTTTCGTACGCGGGCAGATCCGTCCCCAAGTACGTGTTGGCGGAAGTGGAGAAATACCCTGTCATCGTTTCGGTGAACTGAATGCCCAGCGTGTCTGACGTGGCCGCCTGTTCGCGCGGTTTGGAGGGCAGACTATAGTCGATGTGCCAGTTGCGGTCCTGGGCCAACAGATACATGGCCCGTTCACTCACGGCCGAAATGGTCAGCAGCGGATTCACCGCCAGCGAGGTCGGAATTACCGAACCGTCCATGACGTACAAGCCATCGTACACCGCGTCGCCTTGCTGGCCGGCAAACACCTGCCCCTTGTGGTTCACCACGCCCTGGGCCGCATCTTCACCCATCGCGCATCCCCCCAGCGGGTGCACGGTGACCAGGCTGTGCTGGAATAGCTCGGTCCAGATGGGATTGGGCACATACGTCCCGCCCAGCGCCTGGGTGGCCTCGTAGAGGTTGTCGTTGCCAATTTTGAAGTTGGGCTGCTCGCCCACGCCCGGCCATTCCACGCGTAGCGCGTCGTTTTTGTCGAGCGCCATGCGGCCCTTGCCGTTGTCGTGGCTCATAATCAGATAGATCTGCATGTTGTTGACCGCCCCATGGTAGGGGCCACTCAGCAGGCTGCTCAATTCCCGCATCTTTTCTTTGACCGCGTCCACGATACCCCGGTCCGTATCCTGGCCAGTCAGGCCGGCTGCGGCCGCCATCGCGGGTGGGATCAACTTGCCCAGCGCGCCGGGGATGGACCCTTCCTCGATGATCATGCGCTGGCTCCAGGCGTCGCCCTTGCGCATATCGATGACTGAAGCAATGCAGGGACCAACGGGAGGAATTTCGCCCACCGGATGGTTGCCGAAGCCGATGGCGTTGATGGTCTGGTCGGTGTTGTAGCCCAACCCCAGCATATCGCCGTTGCCGCTGAAGTTCTCGCCCAGTTGGCCCGATAGCGCCAGGCCCTTGTCGCGCGAACGCAGCAGAATCTCGGTCGTACCCAAGGTCCCGGCAGACAGAATCACGATATCGGCCTTCACGAATAGGGTCGGCCCATCAAACGTTTCGCGCCCAGCGCTCGTCGGCTGGTAATGCACCCGCCAGCCGTCATCCTGCTACTCCAGATACCGTACCGAAGCCTCACAGAAGATGTCGGCTCCGTGGTTCCAGGCATCGGGCAGATAGTTCATCAAGGTCGTGTTCTTAGCCCTGTAATTACAGCCCGAGACGCAATCCTCGCAGTAGGTGCAGGGCTCCTGTTCCACGCCCACGTGGTTGACACCGCCATCGGGCTTCTCAAAGGTGACATTAATGGGCGTTTTGTACACCTCTTGGTTCATGAATGCAGCGGACTTGAAGTTGGCTTCTAGCTTCGGCAGCGTCGGCGCATCGTCAGGATAGGGCGTGGGTTTCAGCATCTCGCGGGCGCGCGCATACCCCTGTTGCAACAGCGTATCTTTATGCGCGCGCACGGCCTGGGGCCAGCGCGGATCCTCAAACACCTCGGGTTCGGGTTCCAAGGCCACATTGGCATTGACCAACGAGGTGCCACCCAACCCGCACCCGACGAACACATTTTGCTGCTCGTTGACATGGAGGTCAAACATGCCGGTGCGCTTGCCCACACGCCCACCGGGGAAACTCACCTGCATCTCTTCGGCGGCCTCGAGTTCGGTATCCGGATATTCGCCGGGAATGATTTCCCGACCTCGTTCCAGCAAACACACCTGACGACCGGCACGGGCCATGCGCGAGGCGGCGATACCGCCTCCGTAGCCTGAGCCGACCACGACGACTTCATAATGTTCCCGGATCGTATCAAGGGATGACGAGAGTCGACGCATGTTGGAACTCCTTTCCCGAGTTCGCGGCCTTCTGGAAGTCCTCGGATACGACACGCGCACACCGTCATATGGTATGGGGTCGTTCGGACTGACAAGCGTATCCTGGATGAAGCATGGCGAGCCGAAGTATCGGCATGGCGAGCATGATGGGAAATCGCAAGCCACGAAGCATATGACGGCACTGTATGAAATTGCCTAAATTATGAGAAATTATGGACTTTTTCGACATGAGAGTCAAGTGTTTTAACGGCAGGGAAACGGAAGACCTGCTACGGAAGAGATTGAAACGAAAAGCGAGTTCCTAGCGAAACTGGGACGCCACTTGCTCACCGAAAAGCCACAAGGACGTGAGAACCTTGGCGGTGGACATCCCCCCCCAGCATTCATCTCCAAAATCACGTCGGACAAATCGAGTTCCGCAATGATCATCCAGCTGGGTAAATACCAACGCGGTTCGTGTAGGCCGTGGCGAAACGGTGATCGGGATCCAAGCGTTGCCCAACGATGCGCTGAAAGTGCTCGAAGTGGGGATAGCCGCGCCGCGCATCCTCCATGCTTGCCACATCCCATTCCAGGCCCCAGTGAAACACGCCGTCATACGCATCGAGCAGCAGACGTTCGAGCGCGGGCAGCGTCCGTTCGGCATGGGGCGTATCTTGCAGGATCGTGATTTCGACCTGTGCCGTCATGTTGTCGGCGGACATGCCCAGCATGGCCTCCGTCATGGCGACAAAACGTATGGCGATGGGTCCCGTGAGATAGCGGCGCCGCTGCCGCAGGATGGCCGCCTGTTCGAGCATGGTATCCACGGCATCCACGAGCCGGTCAAGGCCGACGCCGACCTCGATGCCCCAGCCCTTGACCTCATACACATCACGCGTCAGGATGTGATGGCTCAGCCCGTAGCGTTGTCCCACGTCCGCACAGAATACGGCGTCGATGAGTTCGTCGATCGTGGACGGAATGGTGCGGAACAGCCAGCCGAGCACATCCGTCAGGACTTCATCGAGGCCGAGTCGCCGAAACAGTTGGTTGAACAGCCGCTGCAGACCCCGCAACATGCCGCGCCGCAACCCGAGGAAACGGCTATGCGAGGCGCACGCCTCGGCGATCGCTTTGAGGCGGTCGGTCTCCGGCTTGCACGTGGCGCCTTCAGAGTCGGGTTCGGCCGGCATCTGTGCGGTGACAAAGCACGTGTGGGCGCCCTCGGCCTGATTGACATACGGATTGATCAGAAAATTGAAGACGTAGAGCGCCTCGGCATTGCCCTGGGGCAGATAGCGCTGCAGGATCGTGCGCAACGCCTGATCTTGGGCCTCTTGCCACGTCCGCCGCGCCTGTTGCAACGCCTCCCCGGTGGCGTGTTGCCGCGCCTGTTCCCACACCGCCTTCGCCTCATGCCAAGCCGCCGGCACTTGCCAGCGCGTTTTCACCTCTTCCCATGTCTGCGCCGTTCTGGTCTCATGCAGCCAGAACTGCGGCCGCACCTCTAGGACGACGGCATAGATGATGCCAACGACGCCAACGCCGATGAGACAGGCGCGAAACAACTCGTCATCCGAGACATGCCGCGCTGTTTCGAGTGCCGTGCGCAACCATGCGGCCTCGCCGGAACGTGTCGGAAACGCCGACGGTAAAGCCTCACCATCCTTGAACACGGGCGGGTTCGGCTGCACGAGCCGGACCTCGCCCCGGCCGTCGACGATGAAGAAGGCCCGCGCCATGTTCGCCATGGGTCCAAAGGCGATTTCGGAACCGTGGGTGCCCGCGGCCATGGCGCCGACGATCGTTTGGCCGTTCACCGCGCCAATGGCCGGTAGGGCGAGACCGCGCTCCGGCGCATTCAACCAGTCACTCAATTCATAGACCGCCACCGCGCTTTCGACGGCCACAAGCGGCTTACCGGCGGCGGCCGTGCTCAAGAGCCTGGCGTCGATCACACAACGGTTTTTGAGCTGCGTATTGTCCGGGCTCAAGTCGATCAACATATCGTCCGCATCGCCCAGCGCCACGCCTGAAAAGGAATGGCCACTCCCGAAGACTTTGACACCGCGCCCCTCACGCCCTGCTGTCGCTATGATCTCCTGCACCTCGGCAAGACTGCCCGGCGCACGAATGGCGTGTGCATCGACACGTTGGTTCTCACCGTAGTTTTCCCACACGGGCATAATGGGCTACTCCTTCCCTCGTACGATATATGGCCGAGGTCATGCCGCCGTGCACCCGGCAGAGCCATCTGTCCCGGTACGTATTAGGCATCCACCGCCAGTTCAGGGCTCAGCAGAACCTCGGCCTGTTTCGGCTCAGCGGGCAGCCGGTGTGGTTCCGTATAGGTCATGGGGCGGACCTGGCTGTCCAGAAACTCGCGATAGGCGCAAAAGTACGCCAAGCAGTACAGGGACATATACAGTTGCTTTTGGCGCAGACCTTTGAAGAGTACCCGGGTAAAGAACGCAATGGAAGCCGGGTCGGTCGTCAGCAGCAGCGATTTGACGATGCGCCAAAGAATCCCCAAGCTCTCGCGTGACACGCGAGAGCCGTGGTGTTGAGGCGTCCGGGTGAAGCCAGCCAGAAATGTGTCCAGGCGCTGCTCGAAGTTCCGATACGTGTAGCACGCTTCATACAGCCACTTCCAACCCGTGAATAGCTCCTGCGACGTGAGCTTTTTCGGCGCGATATTCGTGACCCTCCCGGTGTTGTTGTCCGCCGACAGGGGCATATCGAACAGCCGTCCCTCCTGCTGCAGCCGGGTATAGAGCCGCGTGCCCTTGGGCGCCGTGAGCTGGGAGATGATCGGCACCACGACCGGGGCCTGCTGGATAAAATCCAGCGTCTCGGCAAAGACCTCCGGCGTATCTTCATCCATGCCAACGATAAACCCGCCGTACACCAAGATGCCGTAGGATTGGAGCTTGCGCAGATCCTGCAACAGGTCGGCATGGGCATTTTGCATCTTCTTCGCGATCACGTGGTTTTCGCGCGAGATGGACTCGATGCCGACAAAGATAAAGCTAAAGCCAGCCTGGCGGAAGAGTTCAAGCATCTCCTCATCGCGGGTGATATTAATCGAAACCTGGGAAGAAAATGTCAGGTCGTCAAAATTGGCGACGAACGCCCGAAGCAATTCCTTAATAAAGGGTTTGTTGCCGATCAGGTTATCGTCTGCGAGGAAAATCGATTGGATGCCGCGGCTCCGGACTTCGCGCACTTCGTCTAGGACCTGTGCCACGGACTTGTGGCGAAAACTGCGCCCCATCGTCGCCACGATACTACAAAATTCGCAATCAAACGTACAGCCACGGGTGGTTTGGATAGAGACGAGGAAATAATTCCGCATCTCCACCAGATCCCAGCGTGGCATCGGCGAGATGGTCAGGTCAATCGGATCCTCCTGCCAATATAGCGTGCGGTAATCACCGCGTTGCACATCCTGTAAAAACTCGGGCCAGGTGAATTCCGCTTCCCCACGAAAGACGACATCAAAATGCTCCTGACACTCCTCGGTATACTGGGAGGCGTGCGACCCGCCAATGGCGGTGATGACGCCACGCTCGCGAAAACGCCGGGAAATCTCGTACGCCCGCATCGCGTGGGCCGTGAAACTGCTTAGCGCCACGAGGTCATAATCGGCCGTAAAGTCAATCGCGTCGGTATTTTCATCAATCACCTCGATCTCATGCTCATCCGGAGTCAAGGCCGCAATGGTGAGCAAAGCCAAGGGTGGCACCAGCTCTTTATTGCACATTCTTCCCAGGGTACTCCACATATCATCGATAAACTTTGGCTGAATCAGGCCGATTCTCATGCTCAACGCTCCTGTGATCGTCAACCATGGGACAACTTTAAGGAGGCCACCCCAGCAACAGGGTGAACGTCCCAATTTGCACAAAACGCCATACATCCGTTCGCAACACCCGCGCCATCATCCCAACTCATCCAGGAAGCCCCTCGCCTCCCGGAGATCTGCAGTCCCGAATCCCTCCGTAAACCAGCCGTAAATCTCTGCCAGTACCTGGCGGGCCTCGTTTCTCTTACCCTGACGGCGCCAGAGCCGACTCAAACTCATCGCAGCTCGAAGTTCCCACGATTTCGCCTGCTGCCGCCGCGCCACCTCCAGAGCTTTCAAGAAACACGCCTCCGGCTCCCATTCCGCATTCCGTATCTTCGTTGCTCCCCGCAGGGGGCCGCATTCCGCATTCAGAAGCAATTCCCCCCGACACCGGTACAGCTCCGCTTCCCACCACCGCTCGCCATGGGCCTCCATGATCCGCTGTGACTCGTCTAACATCCGCAAGCCTTCTACAGGCTGCTGCGCTTTGCCATACGTTTCGGCCAGGACAACCAGATGATACGGCCGCGTAATCTCTGCTTCTGTGGCAACGTGGTCTGCTAAGCCTTGTTGTATCTGCCTCAGGCTCTCTTCATGCTGGCCCTGTGCTGCCAGCGCCCACCCCAACAGAACGGTCCCCTGGGCTGCCCAGTAGACAAAGTCCCGTTCCGTCGATAGGGTGACCGGCCGCCTTGGCCTGCTCGTACGTGGCATGCCCCTGCCGGCAGAGGAGCCAAACAATGCCAGCGCAAACGAAGGCCTCCGACTGGCTGACGGGATGCGAGAGTTGTTGAGCCAGACTCAGGGCCTGACGGGCCTGCTATAAGGCCTGATCCGGATAACCCAGGAGCCACAAGGTGATACCAGCATAGCACGGGTTGGCAACCCGAAAGGCCGTCATGGCGGCGGCGGGTACCGACTGTGACTGTGGGGCGTCGTCGAGCCCGAAGCTCTCGGTGAAATGCCTGTGAGCCGCGCCGAACTCTGCCTGGAAAAGCGAGATAATCCCCAACAGTTGGTGGGCTTGCGCGAGAAGAGCCGACTCCTGATGACGTTGCCCCAGTTGCAGAAACTGCTCCCCCAGCTCGGCGCTGGTATGGAACCGTGCCCGCGCCATATAAAACGTCCAGAGCCCTGTTAATATCCGTGCGAGCTGTGACGTCTCCCCGACCTCGCGGCATAGGGCCCTGGACCGGGCATACGCCTCTTCAACGTCTGAAGCGGCATAGCCCTTGGTCCTGAGAAGGGTCCCGGCGAGGGTGATTTGTAGCGTCAGCTCGCGCTGGGTGCGAGCGGGTGTCTCCGGCAGCGTGTGCAGCAGTGTGAGTCCCTTGTGCAGATGTTCCAGGGCTTCCAGATGTGCCGAACGCGCAATAGCACGGCGGCCCGCCTGCTGCCAGTAGTCTAGGGCCGGCTCGGTGAGGCCTGCGTCCGTGTAGTGATGCGCCACGAGTTCGGGTTGGGTTTCAACGGTCTCGGGGAACTGCTGCGTCAACACCTCGGCAATATGCTGATGATACGGCTGGCGCGTACTCTTGAGCAGCGATTCATATGCCGTCTCTTGAATGAGGGCATGCTTGAAGCTGTAGGTGGCCAGAGTAGGGACGCCTCGTTGTTGCAGCAACCCGGCCTTCACGAGCTGCTCCAGCTCATTTTGCAACGTCGCGGCATCGCGTGGCGAGACCGCTTGTAAAAGTTCGTAGGAAAAGGTCCGCCCCAACGTGGCGCCTAGCTGGGCCAGGGCTCTGACGGGCGCCAGCCGGTCCAGACGGGCCATCAGCGAGTCGTGCAAGGTGGTGGGAATCGCCACAGGAGGTAAAGGGCCGGTCAGGACATAGCGGTCTTCTTCCTCCTGCAGCAGCCCCGATTCGAGCAGCAGCCGGGTCACTTCTTCGACAAAGAGCGGTATCCCGTCCGTTTTGGCCACCACTTGCCGCAGGACCTCGGCCGGCAGGCGCTTTCCGTCTGTCATCAGAGCCACCATGGCCTCAATCTGGGCGCGTCCCAAACGATTGAGGCTGAGCCGAGTCAGCGGCGCGTTGATGGTCCAGGGCGGGCGAAACTCCGGGCGATAGGTGAGCACGGTCAGGATGCGAGTCGTGGGCGCCTGCTCCAGAAACAGACCTAACAGCTCCAGAGTCGAGGGGTCAGCCCAGTGGAGATCTTCCCAGACCATGAGCACTGGTTGCCGCGCCGCCTCCTGCAAGAGCGTCGCAATAAGGGCTTCGGCAATCTGGTGTTTTTGTTTTTCCGCGCTCAAGCGGATTGGCGGATAGCGCTCTAGCAGTGGCACCGAGAGCAACGCGGCGAACAGCGGCACCGTCTCCTCCGGAAGGAGATGATACCGGCGCACAAAGCGCTCCAATTTGTCGAGCTTGTTCTCCGAGGTATCGTGGCGCCGAAAGCGCAGCAGCCGCTGAAAATGGTCGATGACCGGAGACAGGGCGCTGTGTTGATGATAGGGCGAACAGCGAAACGTGGCCATGACCGCTGTCCCCCGCTGAATACGCTCGGAGAGGGCCTGCACCAGGCGGGATTTGCCAATGCCCGTCTCCCCGCTCAACACCACCACTTGTTGGCGCCCACTCCGACTCTGTTCCCAGCACGCCAAGAGCTGCCGCACTTCCGATTCGCGGCCTATCAATGGCGTCAGTCCCTCGTTGATGACATCCAGGCGACTCCGTGCGCCACTCTCCCGCAGCACCCGATAGATGGCCATGGGCTGGGACACGCCTTTGAGCTGCTGTTGCCCTCGTGCCTGGCACGCGAAATACCCCTGGACAAGCCGGTAGGTCG
>CBCXVS010000307.1:0-8529 GCA_965178525.1 uncultured bacterium
AGGTCGATTCGTTTCAGGCTTTTGAGTTTTTATTTCAACAAGTTGTCGCCGAATCACGGGAGGAACTTCGGTCTAGCCATCTTGGGCGTGATGGTGACGCCGTCCTCGGCAGAACGAATCGCGGGCGCGATCATCGGCGCCAACGTATGGCGCGACAGGTGGCCATAGTGTGCCGCCGCGTAGGCCAGTCCCATGGGCAACCCGGGCACCGCGACGGCCAGCGGTCCGGATGTCGTCAATTTTTGTAACGTTTTGCCGGTGTCATAGTAGCGGCTGGGGGTGGCGGCACGTGGGGCGCGTTCTCGGAAATCAAGGAAGAACACCCGATCATCGGCCTCGCCTTGCGGCATCCAGACCGTCCAAAAGCCCCCGCCCCCCAAACCGGAGGCGTGCGGCTCCACGACGTTCAGGGTAAACGAGACGGCAATGGCGGCGTCGATGGCGTTCCCGCTCTGCCGGAGTATATCGAGACCGGCCTGCGCGGCATCCGGATGGGCCGCGCAGACCATACCGTGCTGGTCGTGATGCATCTCCGTCTCCATGAGCGATGGGCATGTCTACGTTCTGTCTACTCTGGCTGTATGAGAGCCATGGCCCGCGACAGAATGTCCTGGCGGTCGACCATAGCGGCGAACTCGCCGGTGGCATACTGTCCCTCAAACGCCTCGAAGGCGGCTCGATCTACGGCATCATCGTAGACGTCCTCAAGCGCCTCCCATAACGCCTCTGGCGTGAGGTACCCGCCACCGGCCTTACGACGTTTGTTAAGCCGCTGAATCCGACGGCAGGATGTCCGTATCGACAGGTCCCACAAACGGGTGGTGCGTTGCTCGGCCTGCTGCTTGAGAAGATGAATGAGCATGATTTCCATAAAACTCTGGATCTTGTAGACGGTGTCTTTGCGGCTCATCTCGTCTAACTCATCCAGCACCTGCAAGGCAGCGTTGTAGTCACCGGCCTCCAGATAATGACGAAGTTCAAGGAGCTCATCCATAGTTCTCTCTGTATCGCTTCGAGTACGTTTTTTGTATGCTGTAGCGCGTTGACTTTACAGGATAACATGACCCAGCACAATCAGCATAATCCCCAAGCGTGCAAGCCACGATCGCCATCGTCTTGTGAGTCGTGTTGCCCGCGCCCAGCCTCGACGCTCCACCGCAACCACCTTGCCGACAAGCTGCCACCCTGGCGCCGGCGCATCACATATATTGCAGGCATCGCCTCGCGTGATGTAAACGACAGGATGTCCTCGTCCGCCCCGAATGGCCACGACTCGATGGGCGATGATACCGCGACCTATACGGTACACGATGATGTCGCCTCGGGTTACCGCAGCGGGTGGGACCGGCTCGACGGTGATCATGTCGCCATGGCGAATCGTGGGATGCATGCTCTGCCCGGCGGCGCGAAAGC
This sequence comes from uncultured bacterium, assembly GCA_965178525.1. Taxonomy (GTDB): domain Bacteria; phylum Tectomicrobia; class Entotheonellia; order Entotheonellales; family Entotheonellaceae; genus CBCXVS01. The sequence continues at coordinate 1,414 of CBCXVS010000307.1, forward strand.
GTATGCTGTAGCCCGCCCGCAAGAGGGTAGTACTCACCTCGGAAAAGCGCCTGGTCATCGACCTCGACCCGGTTTAGCCAGCGACCTGTTGCAAGAAGGTGACGACACGTGCGTCGGGGAGAAAGATGAGGTCATCGCAGGGCACGGCACGGACGACATCGTGGAAAAATTGTAGCGTAAAGTCGAGTGCATCGGCGTGATAAAACGGAGGAAAGCTGCAAGCGAACAGGTGTCCCATCGCACGCGCGGCACGCTGTGGCGCCAGGGCATTGTGCAAGCCATGCCGTAAAAAGGCGATGCGGGCCAGCGGCGCCCGCGCGGCGCAGGCGAACGCGGCTTCGCCATGCCAGGGCGTGCCGTATATCCAGTACTGTTCTCCGTGTCGCCGCAGGATGATACGGTCATCGCTCAGCAATGTGACGCCGCCATGCTGTTACCATAACCGGGCCATCGTGGTCTTGCCCGCACCAGACTGGCCGAGGAACAGATGGCCCTGTCCCTGTTCGTCAACGATGCCGCAGGCGTGCACCTCCACGCCACAACCTTGTGCCAGCCGATGCACCAGCACCAATTCATCCAAGGGATACTCTAACGGACAGACTGGCCGAGCGGCAGCAAAGTAGGGACGATGGAGGGTCACGCGTCCATGCGTGAAATCCCGGGTAAAAGCAGCCGTTTTATAGGGCCGCGCCCCAAAGGCCGGCGAGGCGAAGCGGAAGCGGTAGGCGCCGTCAGCCGCGAACACTTGCCACAGGCCGCCGGAGTCGAAGAGGGGCGCACCGTCTTCTTTCTCACGCAAGGCGCCCCATTTCGCCTCGATGTAGACGTCAGCTTCGGTTTCTTCCACAAGGAACGCGGTCATGCCCTCATGCACGCGCAAGGGCAGCGTGGGATCGTCACTGCGGAGTGTGATGGAAATATCCGCAATACGGCAGCACACCGTGTGTGTCTCTGTCTCCATCAGAGCCATCATGACCCATTACTACTACATTGGGGTGAGATGCAATTGCCCGATCCCGGTCCGGCGACCATATTCGTCTTGCAGTGGCCTAACACCGCTTCCTCTGGCCGCAAGGGCACCTGTTGGATGTGTGGCTTCCGGTACGGCTTCTTGTCTTGCGTCGGCTTCTCGTGAGTATCTGGCATCATCCGTCCTTATCTTGGCTCGTCATGTACACTCGCCACTTCCGTGCAGAATGGGAAACAGCAGGTGGTTGCTCGTGCTTGCAAGGCTTGCACCACCTGATCATCCCGCAGGGCAGCGACCGACTGCCGGATCCCGTCATATCGTTCCCCGCCTTTGCAGTAGGCGCACTCGCCATGCGGCGGCGCCGGAAAACCGATGAGCTGAGCCCGCAGATGCGCCACCTGACAGAGAAACTCCACCGGCGATTCGGCATCGCCGTTCTCGAGTTCGCCGTTTGCCGGACACATGCCGCACACCGCCTTGATCTCACACCGCGTGCACTTGGTTGGCCGCGTCATCTTGCGCTGCCGCACTTGGCTCAAAAAATGGTCCCAGCCCTGGCGAAATGATCCCTGGCGCAAATCGTAGGTATCGACATGCGACAGCACACAAATGCTCAGGTGGCCATATGGATCGATCGCAAAGGCATTCACGCCGCCCCCACAATGGTACAGCTCATCGCGGTGTTCCGGCGTGTGCACGGGGCCGCCGAACTGGGTGGCAAAACGCTGCCATTCGTGCACACGTCTGGAGTCACAGAGATCCAAGGCGACGATCTCTTCCGGTGTCAGCCGCACCGCCAGGGGACTTTGCGAACAATCGATGCGCGGATTCATCATGGCGTCAAACTTAAACTCCAGCCCCAGTTCGTCCTCGGCAAAGCGCTGCATATCCCGGATTTCATGTTTGTTCAAGGTGACAGCGACGGTTTTGAGCTGCAGCGGCAAGCCTCGCTCCATGAGCAGCCGGATGCCTCGCAGACATCGGGCATAGGAGCCCGGAATGCCCGTGAGGCGCTCATAGGTCTCTTGCGTCCGGCCGTATAAAGTGATCTCGATGGAGAAAGGGCGCCAGGTGACGAGATAATCGGCGACCTGCGGCGTGATCAGGGTGCCGTTGGTGAACAAGGTGATGATCAGTCCTTGGCGCTTGGCATAGGTGTAGATTTCCAGAAAATCTTTGCGGGCAAAGATTTCGCCGCCGGTGTACAGGAGCCAGAGGCAGCCCGCCTCGGTGATCTCGTCGAGGATGCGGCAGTGCTCCGCGTAGCTCAGCTCTGCGAATCGCGCCTGCCGATCCCCCATCGGGAGGTTGTTGTAACAGTGCGCACACGCCAGCGGGCAGCGTCTGGTCACCTCAATCGTACCATTGACGGGGACGCGCTGGGGCGCCACACGCTGATGCAGTTGCAGGCTGAAATCGGCATACGGTTGGGTGTCCATGTTTTACCTTTCGGGGGCATCGGCACATGCAATCAACCCTGCCGCCTGCAAAGAGCCGAGAAAATCCGCCACGTCTTGGCACGCCTCCTCTGGGCTAACGTCGTACACCGCACAGAGTGCTTCCACCATGTGATCCACGCTGGTATGCGCGTCAATGCATTCCCAGATGAGGGTGCCGACGTCGTTCAAGGTGTAGATCGCGTCGAGGTCCGCGACATGATGACTCACCGGGACAATAATCGTCTCGTCGGCAATACAGCGCGTGACCACGTTGGCGCTCTTGCGAAAGCACGTCGTGCGGGTGTTCATGACTGGTCCTTCGCTCCCGGGATTCGCACAGCCGACTCTGTCAAGCAAATTTTTTAGAGAGCAAAAAACATGCCAGGGCGTAAGGAAGCGGTCCCGAAGTGCAATGCTAGAGTTGCGCCGGCGCGACTAACCGCAGACGTCCGTCGCGGTGACGATTATTTGACGCCAGTGTTAGCATACCCGCCAGCCAATCTGTCTCGGTTCTCCTTCATCCCGCTTCGCGCCCCTTCGTGTCCTTAGCGGAGCCCTTTTGCATCATTCTGGCACAACTATTGCCGCACCAAGCGGACGAGGAGAACCCATGCAACCAGCGTTTGGCGAGGTGTATGAACTGTTGTGCGCCATTGTGCGAGGCGAGCGGGTGGGCGGGTCCGCTGTATCCGAACCCCATTTCCTTGCGGCGTGTACGGCACATAGCGTTGCCCCATTGGTGTACCAGCACTTGCACCAAGCCGCCGCTTGGGATGACTGGCCGCCGGCTATACGCGCCACGCTGGCGCATTGGAACAGAGTGCAGACCGCAGCGGAATTACTACGTGCCCAGGAACTCCGCCTCGTCCTCCGCAGCCTGGCCGACCACGGCGTGCAGCCGTTGCTCATGAAAGGCATGCCCCTGGCCTATACCCATTATCCCTCCCCGTCTCTGCGTCCGCGCAGTGATACCGACCTGCTTATCCAGCGCCACGATTTGACCAGCGGACACCAGGTCTTGACCGCACTCGGCTACACGCCGCTCAATGCCCTCAGTGGCAGGTTCGTCCGGCATCAGTGCACCTACATCAAGGACGATCGGCACGGCCTCCGGCACGCCTACGATGTGCACTGGAAAATCAGTAACCCACACCTTTTCTCCGATATCTTATCCTTCGAGGAGCTGGCCACCCAGGCCATCCCCGTGCCGGCTCTCGGCGCGCATGCGCGCACCCTCACCCCGGTGCATGCCTTATTGCTCGCGTGTATCCACCGCGTGGCGCACCATCACAACAGCGATTGTCTGATCTGGCTCTACGACATCGCCTTATTGGTCACCTCGCTGACGCACGACGAACAGACCGCGTTTGGCCAGCTTGCCATGGCCAAACGGGTGGGCACAATCTGCGCCAGCGGTCTACGCCTGGCCCAACGCTGTTTTGCCACCCCCCTGCCGGCCGCTCTCGTGGAAGCGCTCCCCATGCTTCAGGGAGCGGCGGCAGACGACGAAACCAGTGCTCGTTTCCTCCTGCCTCACCGCAGACGCTGGCATCTTTTGGCAGCCGATGTACAGGCGCTGCCCGGTTGGCAGTCCAAATGGCGGCTTTTACGCGAATACGCGCTGCCTTCCGCTTCCTATTTGCGCACACTCTATGGCGCCTCCAACCCCGCCTGGCTGCCCGTGCTCTACCTCCACCGCGCCCTTCAGATCATCCGGCGGCTCATGCACCGCCTGTCATGAGAAGCGGTGACGGCCTCGGTTCTTGCCCTGTGTTTTATGCGCGAATTTTGTTATAGTTTTGCCGCGTAGCCCTCCTGCAATCCGTCCTCATCGTGAGAACACGCTATGACATCACCATCCGAAACTGTGGTCAAACGAACGCCCCTGTATGACGTCCATCGCCAGCTTGGCGCCCGGATCATCCCTTTTGGCGGCTGGGACATGCCCGTCTCATACCGTGGCATCATCGAGGAGCATCTGCGTGTACGCCATCACGCTGGGCTGTTCGATGTCAGCCACATGGGCGAAGTGGAGATTTATGGGCCGCAGGCCGAAGCCGCCGTGCAGTACCTGACGCTGAACGACGTGCGGGCTCTAGAAGATTATCAACTCCAATACAGTGCGCTATGCCATGACGAAGGCGGCCTGATCGACGATATCACCATCTGCCGGCTCGCCGCCGATCGCTTTTTGCTCATCATCAACGCGGGCAACATCGACAAAGACGTCGCCTGGATCCGTCAGCACCTCCTGCCCGGCGCCGAAGCGATCAATGTGAGCGACGCCAAAGCCCTGCTGGCGTTGCAAGGGCCGGAGGCGGAAACCATCCTACAACGCCTCACCTCCGCCGACCTCCCAGCCCTCCCCTACTACCACGCGGCAGCCGCTACCACTGCCGGTCTGCCAGTGTTGATGTCGCGCTTGGGATACACAGGCGAAGATGGTTTTGAAATTCTTGTAGACGCGTCGCATGCCGTGGCCTTGTGGCATGCCATCATGGAGGCGGGCGAGCCCGAGACCATTTTACCTATCGGCCTCGGCGCCCGTGATACGTTGCGCCTCGAAGCACGCTATCTGCTGTACGGCACGGATATGGACGAAACGAACAACCCCTTTGAGGTCGGCCTCGGTTGGTTGACCAAACTGTCCAAGGGCGAGTTTATCGGCCGTGAGGCCCTCAGCCGCATCAAGGAAGCCGGGGTGGAACGCCGGCTGGCCGGCTTTATCATGCAGGAGCGAGGGGTACCGAGGGCGCACTACGCCGTGCAAGACGGAGATGCCGTGATTGGCACGGTGACGAGTGGCACGATGTCTCCGTCGCTGGGACAAGCGGTGGGAACCGCCATGGTGCCCACCGCCTACGCGAAGACAGGCAGCGAATTCGCCATTGCGATCCGTAACAAGGCGGTCAAAGCCCGGGTGGTGCCGCCACCTTTCGTACCACGTCGTGTCAAACGCTAAGTGCTGCGCACCCGCCAAGAGGGAGCCAGGGATGGAATTTCCGGAAGACCTGCAATACACCAAAGAACACGAATGGGCCCGAATTGAAGGCAACCGCGTGGTGATCGGCATCACGGATTTTGCCCAGGAAGAGCTGGGCGATGTCGTCTTTGTCGAATTACCGCAAGTGGGCGCAGCCGTGGAGGCGATGGGGGTCTTTGGCGTGGTGGAGTCGGTAAAAGCCGTGTCGGATCTTTTTTCCCCGGTGGGGGGGACGGTCGTCGACATCAACCCGGAGCTAGAAGACCGTCCGGAGCTGGTCAATGAATCGCCCTATGGCGACGGCTGGATGATTGTGATCGAAGTCTCGGAGACCGCGGCGTTTCACGGTCTCCTCAGTGCCGCAGACTATCAGACCTATCTGGCACAGGAGCAAGCCTGAGGACTGCGGAGAGGCGGGGTATGCAGTGGCGTTTTCTCAATACCGGGTGTGGCGAGGCCGGCATGAATATGGCCCTGGACGAGGCCATTATGCTGACGCACGAAGCCGGCGGTGCGCCGCCAACGCTGCGGGTGTATGGCTGGCGCCTTCCCACCCTCTCGCTCGGTTACGCCCAAAATACCGCCAAGGAAATCCATCTCGATGCCTGCCGGCAATACGGTGTGGAGGTGGTGCGCCGTCCCACCGGCGGGCGGGCAGTGTTGCACGATGACGAGGTCACGTATAGCGTCGTCATGCCGCTCGCCCTGTCCGATGGTGCCGGCACGCTCACCGAACATTACCGGCTGATTGGCCTGGCTCTATCTGCAGCGCTATCGCGCCTGGGCCTCTCCGTTCGTCTGGCCCGGCCGCAGCGCTCGGTGAGCGCACGTCAGACGGCCTCGCCGGCCTGTTTTGCCGCCCTCTCGCGTTACGAGCTGAGCGTGGCGGGGAAAAAACTCGTTGGGAGCGCGCAAAAACGCGGCCAACGCGCCCTCCTACAGCACGGATCGATCCCTTTGACGCTCGATCGGCAACGCCTCTTCCAGTGTCTGCGCGTCCCACCGGCCCAACAGGACATGCTGGTGCAGGAAGCGTACACCAGCATGATTGCGATTCAGGAAGCGGCGGTAACAGGCGTGAGCCCGGCGGACCTACACGAGGCGCTGTGTGACGGTTTTGCCACGACGTTTGGCGTGCGCTTGGTCGCAGGCGATATCTTGCCGACGGAGCAAGAGTTGGCGCAGCAGTTGCTGACCACGAAATACGCCATGGCGGCCTGGAATCTCGGCGGCGCCTCGGCATGGCGTCACAGCCGAATCGGGGGACCATCTGAGACCGCAAAGGACGTGTAAGGATCCGGCGGGACACTGCTATATTCTCCCCCCCATGTGATACCCTGGCGGAAAATATTATCTCAAGATCGGCGAACATTCGGACGAACCGTCGTTGCACTCGCGGCAAGCACTGCAAGACGGGTTCCGTGGCAAGGGGCATGCGGAAACGGCACGCCAGTTAACCGCCAAGCTCCTGTTTGTGGTGAGGAATCTACACTTGGCGCGCTCATGGTGCATGACGACGGGGTCTACGATATTGACGCGCAGCATTTTACAGTGCGGTTGGCGTCAACCGCGTGATGACCGCAAAAAGACAGGCTGAGCACAGAGTTCGAATGATCAACAAACCCCTGCGAACGATTTTGTGTGGCTTGTGTGATTCAACCAAACAAGTTGGAGTTATTTTTATGAAAAAGTCTGTCAGAGTTTTAGGTATTGTCAGTATTTTG
>CBCXVS010000308.1:0-8492 GCA_965178525.1 uncultured bacterium
CCTGTTGATCTACTTAACCCTCCGCCTATTCTGCCAGGGGAACTTCGGTCTAGTGGCTAGGGTCACTGGCTTTGATGGATCTGCCGGAAGGCCGTCTCTAAGAGTTTGCCCCGGTCCACCATGGAGGCAATCTGGTCCGTTGTATAAATACCCTCGAACGCTTCCTCGGCGGCCCACTTCAGCACACGGGGGTAGATTTCAGAGAGAGATTCCATCAGCTCGTCATCGTTGAGGTAATGCCCACCGGATTTACGACGTTTGTTGCTCGCCGCAATACGGGAAAGAGCTTCATCGATCGAGTTTTCCCAAGAGCGCGTAGAGCGCTTTTCAGCGGCTTGTTGGATGAGATGGGCGAGCAAAACCCGCATGTGACTCATCACTTTATTGATCTTGTCATCCCGGCTCATCTCGTCCATCTCGTCGATGAGGGCCAGCGCCTGTCGGTAATCGCCCGATTTCACCGCCTGCCGCAGTTCGTCGAGTTCCTCAAGCATGGTGATTGTCCTCCTCAATTGTGGGAAACGGAGTCCGTCCCCGATGCTTGCCACGTCACCCACTCGGCAGTGCCCGTTCGCTGACCCGCAATTGCTCGATCACAGTTGATCACCAGGGTTTCGACTGGCGTGATCTGCATGGTTGTCGTTGTTCTCGCTTGGCTTGTGCACGGGATGTCCCCATTAAGTACCTGGACAAAATTAGCTACATCGTTTTTCCAGAGGAAAGATATGAATGGCATTCTGTTCAGGCACTTAAAACGCCCTAGACGGGAAAATCCGCCGGTAGACGCCAGGCGACCCTGGCGCGTGGCCGTAGGTGCCGCCGATGTAATCATGCATGCGGTCCTGGGCGCGCCGCTCGTGCCAGGGCTGGGTCTCGGGCACCATCTCGTGCTCAAACTCGTACACGGTCATATACTTGGGCTCACCCTCCACCGCGTGGTAGCGGCGCACGGCGATGCACCCGGGCACCTCCAGGTTGGCTGGCGTCCGCACGGTGTCGTAGTACTCGTTGTACTTGGCTTCGATCTCCCCAGGCACGATCATACGGCCAACTTGGAGAGCTGGGGCCATGACGCGGCCCAGAACGTGGGGATCGTTCTCCTGGGGATAAATCTGCGTGCCAACGAGGCGCGAGAAGTTGCGCCCCTTGGTTGACAGCGAGATGCGCTGCGTCCACTCTGTGGGGTTGCGGCGGTAATGCTGGTATGCCTCCGACTGCACGGCTTCTACCGATTCCAGCTCGTAACAAGCCAAGTAGCGTGGCCCACCCTTCAATGCCTCGTATCGGGCGGCGTTCAGAAACCCCGGCAGCTTGAGTAAATCATGGACATGTTCCTCGTTGTACCAGGCGTTAAAGTCCGCATCCTGCTCCGGGTCGATATCGACATAGACCATCAATAACGCGGTTCCCTTCTTCTGTGCCATACGTGATCTCCTGCATGATATCGCTGATCAAATGTTCCGAACGGCAACGTTTTTTCCTAATACCACGCCGCCTTGTCAACGACGTTGCGCAGCGGCTCATCCGCGGCGAACCGGCGCGCATTATCAACGCGCAACTCAAAGCGGCGCTCCGCGATGTTTTCTGCGTCTCGAATGGCCACCAGCGCCAGATCATAGTAGCCCGGGGCGGGGCCAGAATGAAGGGTGCTGGGCGTTGTCGTGGCGAACAGGGCCGCCAGGTGATAGAGGCCCCTGCCATGTGTCATCTGCGGGAAAGCGTCATCGCACGCCACAACGTGCCGACAACGGCACCAGAGACGAGCGTATACTCAGAGTCGGCCTGAGGCTTCGGCGTCAGGTCAGACCGATCCAGAGCTAGAGCCGGTCCCCGATGAAGATCGGCACTTGTTTGCGGTACACTTGGATGCGACTGCGTGCCGTCTCGGCGACAAAGATCCGGTTCTCAGCATCGGCCACGACCGCGGTCGGCCCCCAGAACCGCTTTTCACGCTCCAAACCCTGGGCTCTCGCCCGCTGTTGCCACATCTCGGCATTGGCGTCCAGCTTCTCCTTACCCCACTTGGACACCGTGGCTTCACCTGCCAACTGCATGATAAAGCTGCCGTCCGCATTGAAGACTTGCAGGCGCTCGTTGCGCCAGTCCGCCACGTAAATCACCCCATCCTGATCGACGGCGATGCCAGTGGGACGATTGAATTCCCCCTCTCCGGTTCCCGAGGCGCCGAAGCTCATCAGGAATCGGCCACCGGCGGTGAACTTCTGGATGCGGTCGTTGCGCCAGTCGGTGACATAGACATCGCCCTCGGTGTCGATAGCGATACCCCAGGGCATATTGAATTCAGCATCGCCGCTGCCCGCTGTGCCCCACTTGTCGAGGAACGCGCCATCTTTGCTAAACTTCTGAATGCGGTGATTCAGGCTATCTACAATGTAGAGGTTGTCGTCCTGATCCAAGGCTAGGCCCGAGGGGCGGTTGAGTTCCCCGTCCCCATCCCCTGGCGTTCCCCACTTGCCGATCCAGTCACCATCCTTGGTGAAAATGGAGATGCGATGGAACCATTCATCGCTCACGTACACATGGCCGGCGCTGTCAAGAGCGAGCGCGGTCGGCCACATGAAAGCGCCATCGGGAGCACCGGCAGCGGCTTGCTCAGCACTCAGGCCGCGGCCGAATTCGGTAATGTAATCCTCTCCCACGGTGCAGATGGTAATGCGCTTGCCGTCCGGCCTGGCCTCGTAGGAGCGACTGAGCACCTAAGCTGGTCGTCTTCGCCACGGGCGATGCCCACCGGGGCGCGGAATCCCGGACCGGAGAACTCGGCCCGGCCGATGGTATGGCTGTATTGTAATTGCACCGGGTGCATCTGTGTCGCCATATTCACCTCACAGAGCATGGGCTTTTCGGTTGCCGCTGCCCCGCCTTGCCGAGAGGCGGGGCGCTTTTCACACCACGCCAGGCGCTGTCGCCTGGACGTGCCCGTCACCGTTACGAGATGAAATCGAGCTGCTCGAAGCGGCCTCCAACGATGGGCTTGGCGTCCAGGCCCATCCATCGCTCCAGCAGGGTGGCGTAGGCGCCACGGAAGTCGTTGTTGTAGTGTAGGTCGCCTTCGAGTAATTGATCCGCTTCGAGGGAGGGATATTCCCCGTACAGCCCGCCCTGCACGGCGTCGCCGATCACAAAGGCGATGCCGCCCGAGCCGTGGTCGGTCCCCGAGCCGTGGTCGTGCACCCGTCTGCCGAACTCGGTGAACATCAGGAGCACCACGTTGTCGCTGGCGTTATGCGCTTTTAAGTCCTGGTAGAAATGGCTGACGGCGTTGGACACCTCGCGCCACAAGCGGATGTGGGTTCCCAACTCGCTGGCATGGGTATCGAAGCTGTTATAAGGCGCGGTGGTGTACAGGACCCGAGTCCCCAGCTCGGCCAAATGCACCTGGGCAATGTTGCGCATGTATTGCGCTACGGTATCGCTGCCGTACGTCACGGTCGAAGCGTATTTCTGCGGTGCGGTGCTGAGGATGTCGGCCCCGCTCAGGGCATCCGAACCCGTTTGGGAGATGTAGTCCGTGACCAGACTTCGCCCGATCAGCGGCGCGTACATTTTGCTAAATAGATCCAGGGCCTCCGCCCGCTGCTCCGCCCCTTCGATGCCCGTCAACACCCCGTAGGTCTCCAGGTCCCCCACCGAGGCCACCGGCACCCCCGGTGCGGCCAGAGCCCTGGGGAGACCGCGGCCAAAGTTGACGCCGGTCAGGACGTTCTCCTGCTTCGGGTCGAGATCGCGAATGGCCCGGCCCAGCCACCCCTCCTCGCCCACTTTGTCGGGCTCACAGGTGTGCCAGATGTCCATGGAACGAAAGTGCGAGCGGTTGGGGTGGGGGTAACCGATGCCCTGAATGATGGCCATATTCCCCTCGTCCCAAAGCTGCTGGAGGGGCGCCATGGCCGGGTTGAACCCGATCGAATCATTAATGGGCAGGACCCGCTTCGGGTCGATCCGCACCGCCGGCCGGTTGTCCATGTAGAGTGGGTTGGTGTAGGGGACAATGGTATTGAGCGCATCGTTGCCCCCCGACAATTGCAGGACCACCAGCACATTATCTTTTTGATGATCTGTCATCATCGAATCCTCCTCTTGAGGATGGAATCGTGAGTGGTGTTTCAGGCAAAGAGATATTCCTGGGTCGCGACGATCAACTGCAGCATCTGTCCCACCCGTTGGTCGAAGTCTTCTGTGCCGGTGCGCAGCTCGCCATCTTTCTGCGCATGCGCCACCAGCATGCGGTAGGTGTCATCGGGTAATTCATAATGACCCAACATCTCGAGACAACCCTGCACCAAGCGCTCGGCCGAGAGCGTGGAGCCCTCAGAGCCCAACTGGTCGATGATGGCTCGAATGCCCGGGAGATTGACGTTGCCCACTTGGTCGGCGGCGAAGTTGATGCGCTCGACCAGGGTGCCGCTGTCGACCCACTCCTTGCCCGTATGCCAGCCCTCCACCGTCGGCGGGTTGGCGAGATCCTGCCCCATGTACCGCATTTCCGCCACGATGGCCGGCAGGCCGGGCTTGGGCGTGGTGAAATCGCCGACCAAGCGCATGGTGCCAACGACGGTTTCGACCGGGCTCTTCACCTTGGCGAAGCGCGCCTTCTTGAAGAAGTCGGCGTTGAACAACACCCGCAGCATGGCGCGGATTTCGTAGTTGGACTGAAAGTACGCCGCCTCCAGCATGTTGATCGCCTCCGGATCTTGTGGCGGCGTATCCTGCCAGGCTGGCACTTGCACGTCATCGGCGACGAAGAAGCGGTGGCCGGCTGCTTGACGATGATATCGATAATGTCCTCGCCATTGAAGCGGCCCGTCTCACCTAAAAACGTCTTCACGCCGTCGTCATGGTCAACCGCGTTGTAGATGAAGTGAGAGGCATAGCGGCCGTAGGGGTAGCGGGGGACGGCGTTGGTGATGGTCCAGCCCGTGAAGGCGCTGGCGCACGCTTTGACATCGTCCTCGGTGTAGTTGGGGTGGCCGTCCATGCCCACCCCCATGGAGAACAGCTCCAGGAGTTCACGGCCGTAGTTCTCGTTGATCGCGTCCTTGTGGCTCATGCAATTGTCCAGATAGAAGACCATCGCCGGGTCCCTGGAAATCTCGAGTAAGATATCGCGGAAGCTGCCCAGGCCGAGGCGGCGGAACATATCAAATTCGACCAACTGTTGTCTGGGGTTTTCGCACTTGGAGTGGCCGGTGCATAAAATGCCGTGCCAAAAGAGGGCGATCTTCTCTTCCAGCGGGCGTTGAGAGTTAATCATGCGCCATGTCCAGTAGGCCGTGCCACCGGCGAGTAACTCCCGCCACTCGGTAAAGTACCGTTCCATCACATCCATCTCGATACCATCGGGCTGGCTTTCGGGATGGAGCAGTTCCTCGACCGCGGCCTCGTACCCCTTGGCCGCCCATGCTTGCAACGCCTCATGCAGTGCGCCAAATCCGGCACGCCGCATGAGGTGCGCCATCAAAGCAATACCGTTGTCTGCCATAGCTTATCCTCCACTTGATCAGGAACCTAACGCATACGGCTGAGCGACAGCTTGGCCTCGCGAGACGTGGGGCACGGCCCCTCAGATCACGTCTTGGGCTTTGAGGTCCTCCAGGTCATGCGTCGTAAAACCGAGCCATTCGGCATAGACCTCGGCGTTGTGCTCGCCGAGTAGCGGGGCACGGTCCACCCCGACGTGCGAGTCGGACATCTTTACCGGCCACCCGGGCAGGGTGAACTTGCCGCGCTTGGGATGGTCGACGGTGACGATCATCTCACGCTGCTGCAGGGCCGGATCTTGCGTGATCTCCAGCGTGTCATAGACCGCCCCGGCCGGGACGCCGGCGTCGCCCAGGGTTTGCATGACCTCTTGCTTGGTGCGGCTCTGCGTAAACTCGGTCAGGAGGCGGTCCACTTCGTCGTGGTTGTTCCAGCGCTTTTGCGGCGCGTTGAAGCGCTCGTCACCGATCAGATCTTCGCGGTCAATGGCCTTCAGGAGCCGATCCCAGTGCCGGTTGCCGGCGCGGCTGGTGTAGATGAAACAGTAGTCGTTGAGGCCGCCCCCCTTGCACGGGTAGAGACCGCTAGGGGCCGTCGTCCCCAGGGCACTGCGGTTGCCTGAGCGCACGGCCGCCGTACCGGTCGCGGCCTGGCGCGCGAAGGCGATGCGACTGAAGTTGATGACCGCATCCTGCATGGCCACCTGGATGTGCTGGCCGGAGCCGGTGCGCTCGCGCTGGTGCAGGGCGCCGAGGATACCAATGGCGCAGTGCAACCCCGTGCCCGTGTCGCCGATGGTCGGACCGGGTTTGAGCGGTTCTGTCTCCGTTGTGCCGGTGAGGCTAAGAGACCCTCCCACGGATTGGGCGATCATGTCGAAGCTCACGTAGTTCTCGTATGGCCCCGTACCGAAACCCTTGATCTGCGCGTAGATAATGCGGGGATTGATCTCCCGGACGACGTCGTAGCCAAAGCCCAGCCGTTCAATCGCGCCCGGGGCAAAATTCTCGATCATGACGTCGGCCTTCTTCAGCATCTCGGTAAAGATTTGGGAGCCGCGCGGGCTGCGGAGATTCAGGGTAATGCTGCGCTTGTTGGCGTTGAGAAGCATGAAGTAGGGCGAATCCATACCCTCCTGGTCGGCAGACGCATTACGCCCCTGATCGCCGCCGTTGGGATTCTCGACCTTGATGATGTCAGCGCCCATCCAGGCGAGCGCCTCGGTGCACGATGTTCCGGCCTCGAACTGGGTCAGATCGAGTACCTTGATGTCTGCTAACGCTGTCTGCTGCGACATGTCGCAAACCCTCCTATGGGAACGAACTGTCGGGGGAGTCGCATCGACGGATGAGATCAAATACCGGCATGTTGTATACCATACATCTAGGACGTGTGCAAGGGTGTGGGCCTGGGTGTCACAGGCCGGGCGGCGGTGGATGAACTTACCGGCAGGATGTGTCAGGCTGGCTAACTTTTTTTTCTGAGTTCCCTGTCATACACGTTTGGGACACAAAAAATGTACAACATGCGTTTCATGTGAATACGTATTTGATTTTTAAGGGGAAAGAATTTTTAAATAGCGCTATGTAGGGCCGAGGTACGCACAAAAGCCCCGCAGGGAACTAAGAAAAGAGTCGAGGCTCAGGCGTGCAGGGGGTATCGGGATTACCTATGGATGTACACTTGTGGTAGAGTTTCGTGGTCCATCAAATAGAATCTGAAGCAGTACTAGCCGACTGGCAAGGAGTTGTATGATGAACGTGATGAGAACGACACTAGCATGTCTTAGCATACTGGTTCTGTTGAGTTGGTCTGTCCCCAGTTTTACCTCTGCACAAGACGTCTTTCTGATTGGTCAAGTCATGATGCCCAACGGGATTGGCGCCGACGCACTCGGCAATATCACCGTGCATTCTGACGCCGTTAACACCACATTGCTGACGACATTTGCCCCGAATGGTGTACAAATCCGCCAAACGTCACTCGGTGCAGGCCCCGCTGGCGCGGCACAATTTGCGGGAAGCCACCTCGCCCTAGACCCCGATCCACTGGTAGATTTACTCTACCTCTTGTCGCCTGAGGGCGATGTGGTCATCTTTGACACCAATGCCAATACGCTCAACGAAATCGACCGCTTTCATATCCTTGACCTGCCCGTGATGGTAAGCAATGTCTATAACGCGGCCACGGGTTCCCGGTCTGATACATTTGTCCTCTCCCCTGTGAACACGATCTTCGGCGATATTGCGGTGTTTCCGAGTCCACCTGCGTCGCCTAATCCGCCTGCTTGGTTTGTCACCGGGCTCTCGAATGGTCAGGCTTTCGTGATGCGCATCGTCATGGGGACACGAGCGGCAAAAGTCGTGTTGATGTCAACCCTCTCCTCTTCCTCTCCCTTCCCGCCGGGCGTTGCCATCGCGACTACCGGTGTTGGGTTCACGACGTTATCGTCCTTGTTACCATCCTCAGCATCCGCTGCATGTCCCGATGTTGTGGTTCGATTCGATGCCACGGCGCCAGAAGCGACCGCCGCCGTCCTCTCCGACGCGACGAACGTCCCCTTGACGGGCATCCCCAGCTCAGGCATTGGCACAGACCGCGGCGGCAACGTTTATCTGGCCACAGGCGGCATGGGAAACACTGCCTGTCTGCAAGGTGGCGGGGGACACATGGTCTATATTTCTAATCCGCTTGCCGGGGTCGGCAGCATCCGTATTCCATTACCGCTCACCACTTTTCCCGCTGGCCGACCTGGCGATGTCGCGGTGAGCCCGGTTGACAATCGCATCTACATGACGCTCACCAATTTTAATGCCGTGGTGCGCTTCCCAGCTCTCGCGCCCATCACGCCTTAGGAATCCATACGGAATCCATTCCCCCGGCCGGGGTACGGCGTGCCGTGCCCCGATCCCTTAGCCCGAAGTTCCCCTGGCAGAATAGGCGGAGGGTTAAGTAGATCAACAGGTTGGCCCAATTCAAAAGTCCATTTA
>CBCXVS010000309.1:0-8485 GCA_965178525.1 uncultured bacterium
TTGAGGATGATTCGGTGGGCATCTGGGCTGGGCTAGGGAACCTGATCTTATGCTATTGAGGAACAACTCTATTATTTCCGCAGGCCGTTTGCGCCTCGGCGTCGGGGTCGGCGGCGAATTTCCGAAGGAATTTGAAGCCGTCGGTGTGCCGCTACGAGAACGTGGCCGGCGTGCGGATGAGGCCATTGCCATTTTGCGCGCGCTCTGGGCGCCAGGGTCCGCCAGCTTTCACGGACGTTTTGTGCAGTTCGACGATGTCCATATGGAACCGAAGCCGGTCCAACCCGGAGGACCACCCATTCTGGTAGGTGGCCGCTCTAAGCATGCGCTGCGGCGCGCCGCAAACTTGGGTGATGGGTTTATGCCCTATCTCTACACCCCGGCGCAATTTGCCGGCACCCAACAGCGCTTATTTATGGCGCCGAAGCCGGGCGAAACGTAACCGATTTTGCTATGCCGATGTATCAATTCATCTACGCCGCCAACAGCGATACCGAGGCGCAGGCCATCTTGGCCACGCGGTTACAGCAAGCCTATCAGCAGCCATTTGATACTTTAGTACCCAGATACTGCACCGCCGGAACGCCCGAAACATGCCGCGCCAGCCTGCAAGCCTACGTGGATGCCGGCGTGCGAGAATTCATTCTGACACCACCGGTCACAAGCCCGGAAGAATGTCGTCAGCAGCTCGACCTGTATGCCACCCACATCTTCCCAGCTCTCAGGATTACGGATTGGGGGAAGAGCAACCCTCCAATCCGGACTGACTTTTGAGCCCTCAGTCCTCAGTCCTCAGCCCTATAATCACGCGCCGCAGCGGCAGGACTCACGAGCCCAGCCTCGACATCGCGTTGAATGCGTGCCACATCCCGGGCACACGGCGGACCAAAACCGCCGCCACCGGCGGCACAGACCGACAACACCTCGCCTTGCTGCCGGTGAATCGGGGCCGTTTTTGAAAATAGCACTTCTTTTTGGGGGCTATCGGGATTCATCACATACTCCCCCAAAGCACCGGGCTCACCCCCCTGCAACCCGAAGGGAGCGATGCGGCCACGCTCGGCAATGAGCGCCACCTGCGCCTCCCCGTCGAGCCGGGTGACGCGGCGCATGGGCACCCCGCCACGGAATTGACCGGCCCCGGCACGGTCCGGTGCCATGCTATACGCCAGCACCGTCACCGGATATTCTGTTTCCACCACCTCGATCGGTTGATTGCCCGTGTTCCCCACGCCGGCGCGCCGGACACTGACGCCATCACCCCGGTGCGTCGCGCCCCAGGCCGATCCCTGGATTTCGATATAGACGTATTTGCGGCCCCGCCGTTCCGGGCGCGGGTCGACCCCACCGATCACAGTGACCACGGAGGAATCGCTCCCAGCGGCGATCACTCGTTCCGGTGCGGCTTGCGCCAGCGCCCCGAACATGGCCGAGACAATGATCATGGCCGTCTCATGGTTTCCCGCCACAACCGAGGCCGGCAGAACCGGGTTGACCACCGTAGCCTCTGGCGCGATGACCTGGACCGGGCGATAACAGCCACTGTTGGCAGGATTCCAGGGATCGGCAGCGGCCTTCACCGCATACTGCACTGAGGAATAGGTGACCGCCAGGGGGCAGTTCATGCCGCCAATAGTTTGCAGGTGCGACCCACTGAAATCGACCGTGACATCGCTGCCAGCGATGGTCACCGCCACTTGAATTTTGATGGGTTCATCCGTCACCCCGTCTCCATCGCTATAATCTGTGTACCGATAGGTTCCATCCGGGATCTGGGCGAGTTCAGCCCGGGTGAGCTGCTCGCCGTGTTCGAGAATGGCATCCATACAGTCGGCCACGGTCTGACCGCTATATTTCGCGGCAAGCGCCTGCAGTTTGCGCTCCCCGGTGACGCAACCGGCATACTCCGCCCGGATATCTCCCAAACGGTCGCGCGGCACACGCACATTGGCCAGGATCAAATCGACATAGGCCTGATCTAGCTCACCCCGGCGGTAGAGTTTAATCGGAGGAATGCGCAGCCCCTCTTGAATCGGGTCGGTCGTCACCGCAGTGTAACTCCCGGTGCCCATGCCGCCGATGTCCGTCCAGTGCCCGCGTACGCCGGCAAAGCCCATGACGGCGCCATCGACAAAGACCGGTTTGGCCATCATACAGTCCGGCAGATGATTATTGCCCCATTGCGGATCGTTGTGGAACAGTACATCCCCCGGCTCCAGCGTGTCGAGGGGAATTTTGGCCAACGCCCCGCGCAGCGAAAAGGGCATCGTCGCCAGGTGGGCCGGTAAGTCTCCCGGACCCTGCGCGATCATGTCGCCATGGCGGCTGAGGATGGCGCAGGACAGATCGCCGGACTCCCGCCAGATGGTAGAATAGGAAGAACGCATGACCACGACTTTCATTTCGGCCGCCGTGGTGAGCAGTGCGTTGCGAATGACTTCGAAGGTAATGGGATCAACGTGCGCCATGGTCCGCCTGCTCCTCTGTGCCGAGTATCAAATTGTCATAGCCATCGACCCGCCCGAGCCACCCTGGGGGAATCACGGTCGTAGAATCCACTTGTTCAACGATGGCCGGCCCGTCGATGACATTTCCGGGGGCCAGCCGCTCGCGTGCATAAATCTGATAGCGTTGCGCGGCCTGTTGGCCATCCACCCAGGCCTGGCGTTCCCCGAGGTGGGCCGCCGCCGGGCTACGCGCACCGCGAGGCCGAGGCTGCGGCGACGTTTTATCGAGGAGGCCAGTGGCGCGCAAACGCAGGTTAATCATTTCGGCGGGCTCCTCGTCGGCACGAAAACCACACGACATCTCGTGCCGGGTGTGGAAGCGCTCGGCCAGAACCGGGACGGTCTGCGGGCCAATCGGTTCCTCGGGAAGCGGAATATTCAGGGTATAGCCCTGGCCGACATATTTGATATCTAGGCTGCGCTCGTAGCGGCGCTGCGCCGCCGGCACCCCATCCGTCTCCAGGGCACGGTCAGCCCGCTGCTGCAAGGCATCGAATCCCTGCGTTAAGACCTGGGGTGTGACCTGGGACAAGTCGGACACCGAGGTCTGCACGATATGGTGTACGATATCGGCCACGACCAACCCGGCGGCAGATGTCATACCGGGATACCGCGGCACCACGACCCAGGGAATATCCAATTCGTTCGTCGGCAATGGCCACGGCATGCAAGGGGCCGGCACCGCCAAAGGCGAGCAAGGCAAAATCACGCGGATCATGGCCTTTTTCCACTGATACGAGCCGTGTCGCGCCAGCCATGTTGGCATTGACAATGCGCACGATCCCGGCCGCCGCTTGCGGCACGGACATGCCCAAGGGCTCGGCAATATGCCGGCGAATGGCGTCCTGCGCCAGCGCCGGCCGAATGGACATGGCCCCGCCAAGGAAATGCTCGGCGTTGAGAAAACCGAGCAGCAGATCGGCATCGGTGACCGTCGGCGCTTCGCCTCCCAGACCATAGCACGCCGGTCCGGGTTGGGCCCCGGCACTCTGTGGCCCGACGCGTAGTTTCATAGTTGCGCTGCGTACGCAAAGCATCAGCGTGTCAATATGCCATATTGTATCCCACCTGGCGTCAAGCGTCTTCACCATGCCCCTCCTCCTCTTCACCTCGTCTCCCTCCGCGTCCTTCGCGGAGCCCTCTTGGTATTCAATTCCACAGAAATGCCTTGTGTCTTCCCCTGACCCAGGGCAGAATATTTTTTGACTTGTGGTCGGCAACTGCACATGTAGGAGGAACGTACGATGGCCATCAAAGTGTTAGAATTGCACCATCACGGCATTCGCATCGGCAAGAGCGACGAGGCGGTAGAGCAAGCTCGTGAGTTTTACGGTGATGTTTTGGGACTGCAGCGCGATACGGGCCGCCCCACGATTCCCGGTATTCCCGGCTTCTGGATGTATGTCGGTGACGCGGCGCAGATTCATCTCATGGGAGCGGAGGGCATGTCGCCCGTCGCCCGCAGCGAAAAGGAAGACCCTACCATTCCCCATGTCGCCCTCGCGGTAGAAGATATTCAGGAAGCCAAGCGCGATCTAGACGAACGTGGCATCTGGTACTGGCAGATTGAAGGTCTGGTGGGGCAAGGTTCTGATCAGGTATTTGTCCGCGATCCGTTTGGCAATGTCATTGAACTGCATCAAATCGGTACTTGCCGCTGCAATAAGGCGGCTATCGAGTAGGATGCGGCATCGCGCCGACAGGGTGTGGAGCCCCAGGCGAGGCGAATCGCGTCTCGGGGCTTGACATCAGGAGTGGTGATGGCTGACGCATGTATCTTTTGTAAGATCGTGGCCGGTACAGCGCCTTGTTACCCCGTCTACGATGATGACGTGGCGCTTGCGTTTATGGACCATCGTCCGCTCAATACCGGTCACGTCCTCGTCATTCCCAAATCCCACGAGCCCGATTTTCACCGCTTAGATGATGATGACTATGGGCATCTCATGCGCATCGCCAAGCGCCTGGCGCAGTGTCTGGAGCGCCTCTATTATCCGCCAAAAGTCGGACTCTTTCTCGTCGGCTTTCATGTCCCGCATGTGCACGTGCACGTGGTTCCGCTGTATGCGATGCAGGATCTGACGTTGGAAGCGCTGGAGCGTGCGATGCAGACGCCGCCGGTCCAGGAGCTACTGGTCCATAGCTGGCAGCGCTTGCGGGAGGCGCTTGCGCGATCCCTTTTGGCCTAACATTCCAGTCGAGCTGACGGCCCACAGCGCACGTTTTTTCGATTATTCCTTGTGCTTTCTTCTGTGCGTCGCCGCATACCGGAGGCGTTAGGCGTCGAAAGAACA
Source organism: uncultured bacterium (assembly GCA_965178525.1). Classification (GTDB taxonomy): domain Bacteria; phylum Tectomicrobia; class Entotheonellia; order Entotheonellales; family Entotheonellaceae; genus CBCXVS01. The sequence goes on from CBCXVS010000309.1 coordinate 4,802, forward strand.
GTAGGTCGTCATACTGGAGCCTGTGCTGCCGGAGATAAGCAGGTTTTTGGGTATTATCTCTACATGTACTTCGATGAACACCCTCCGCGACATTTTCATGCCAAATATGGCTCCTATGAAATACTTGTGTACCTGGACGACGGCGTTGTGGAAGGCAGGTTTCCAAGGCGTGCCCTGCGGCACGTGTGAGAATGGTATGAACGCCACCGAGACCAACTCCAGCGTCACTTCGAGCAGGGTGCCGGTCATGCGTCTTACTCCGCCAGTGCTTTCTCGACGATGACGTGTACATCCGGCGCCATATCGAGTGCCAATGCAGCTTCATGGCCATGCGGCGACATCTTCTTCCAAGTCTTGCGCAGAATATCGAGCAGCTTGTCCTCGTCGTGCTGGGTAGCGAAGTCAGCCAAATAGCTTTCCAGAAAGACCAGGCAGATGACATCCTCCAAACCTTGTACCTCCGGGTCGCGTTTCAACCGTTCCTTGCGCAGCAGCGACTGCACGCGCTGGATCGTCTCCTCATCATAGCCGACCTCATGCAGAATCTCCCCGGCGGTTTGCGCGTGAAATTTGTACAGCGTGGTGCGCCACCGCAGATATCCGGTGCGAGTCATCGGGTAATCGCGGCGTGGTATAACCCAACGCCGGATGTGTTGACACCGCACCGCCAGGCGCAACCCTTCAGAGGCGTCAGGCATGAGCTTGTGCAGCCACGCGGTCATGCGCTGCGCATACAGCAGCTCTTTGGGATAGGTCTCTCCGGCAAACATCTCCGTATTCGGGTCCTCGGCATTGGCAGCGTCAAACCGGGCAATAGCGGCCTCGAACCGGGCAGGATCAGCAACCACGACTCCCTTCCTCCCAGGATAAGTCGGCCAGACTTCGTTTTGATTCACACATGCAGTATGATAGGTCTGCAAGCGTAGCGAAAGACGACATCAGGGTCAACACTGGAGAGAAGGAGGGCATGATGGGCAGACTCGACGGCAAAGTCGCACTGATCAGCGGTGGCGCCCGGGGCCAGGGCGCGGCCGAAGCCCGAACGTTCACGCGCGAGGGTGCCAAAGTCGTGTTTGGCGATATTCTCGACGACGAAGGCCGCCAGGTCGAAGCCGCCATCCGTGCGGCCGGCGGCGACGCCACTTACATCCATCTGGACGTCACCAACGAAGCCGCGTGGCGCTCGGCCGTTGAAACCGCCGAGAGGACCTATGGCAAGCTCAACGTTCTGGTCAATAACGCCGGGATTTATATCCGCAAGCGCATTGAAGAAACCACCGAAGACGACCTGGACCAAATTATGGCTGTCAACGTCAAAGGCGTCTTTTTGGGCGTCAAACACGCCATTCCGGCCATGCGGAGAGCTGGCGGCGGCTCGATCATCAACATCTCCTCGACGGCGGGTCTGGTCGGCAATCCAGACGGTTCTCCCGCCTACACGGCGACCAAGGGCTCCGTTCGGCTCTTCACCAAATCCATTGCGGTGCAGCATGCCAAAGACAATATCCGCTGCAATTCCGTGCACCCCGGCCCGATTGAGACCGACATGCTCACCGAGGCTATGGGCGCGCCGGAGGAGCGCGGTGAACGCTTGTCGCGCGTGCCCCTCGGTCACGTGGGCTCGCCGGATGATATCGCCTATGGCGTGTTGTATCTGGCGTCGGATGAATCGTCGTTCGTCACGGGCAGTGAGCTGGTGATTGATGGTGGCTCGACGGCTCAGTAAGCGGAGAGGAATTTTAAACGCTGCTTCTTAAGGGGACTTCTCTCTACCAACGCTGCTTTCAGCTTGGTGGCATAACGCGCTCGTTGGTTTTCGTATGGAAACAGACGGCGGCGGTCCTAGAAGTTCCCCCAGCTGCTTCAAGGCGGTTGCAGCCCTGTCGAAGGCGGCTTGCCCCTGACCCGCGGACAGCTCGCGCGCGGTCGCCGTCTCAGCTGCGGTTTCGGCCGAGAAGGCGGCCACCACGACCTCGCTGCTGAGTTCGTGAAACGCCGCGAATGCCTGTTTAAACGTCGCCAGTTGGGTGCTCGCCTCTGTCGTCAGCAGCTTCGTTTCCGTCTGAAACCCGTCGATCACCTCCCAGGTGGCACTGGCCGCGCCCTGGCAATTCTTCACCTCCGGCCGCATGCGCTCTTGGGTTGTTGCCTGCAGCAGACGCTTCTCGGCACAATACATCCGGTGCAGCCCTTGGGCTACGTCCGCGGTTTGAAAACCCAACAGCCCGGCCTGGTGTAGACCGGTAGCCAGACGCTCCCAATCACGCGAGTTTTCGTACGGATAGAGGTGCCTGAACGTGTTCAGGTTGGGAAAGGTCGGCCACTGTTCGGGCACGGTCTCTACTCGTACTTTATGGTAGGCCCGGAGCGTGTCTGCCGCCTCCTGCGTGTGGCCCAGATGCGCATAGGCGGCGGCGAGAATCCAGGGCGATAGGTTGGGATTCCGTTGGATGGCGCGCTCAAAGAAGGTCACCGCTGTGTCGAACTGCTCCATACCGAAGTAAGCCAGCCCAAGACGCGCCAAACGAGCGGCGGGGTAGTGGGGATCGAGCCGCATCGTCCGTTCGAGCATGGGGACGGCCTCCGCCGCCCGTCCAGCCAAGGTCAGTGCATCGGCCATCGCGAGATGGCCGGCGGGATCATTGGGGTCCAAGGCGATGGCGTGCTCGGCTTCCGCGATGGCCGCTTTATACTGCCGCATGTGCACGCGCCACCTCGATGCCACCTGGTGGGCAAGCGGTGTCGGATGCGCCATCGCCTGTTTGAGGTAGGTTCTAAACCGAGCCTCGGCCTCTTCCCATCCGATCCCGAGCTGTGTGTGCCATCCCTTCCAGAGGACCGTCGCGTAGGTCCAGGCCAAGGCCGCGTTGGCCCGGGGGAAATCCGGGTCGAACTGCATCGCCCGCTCCAGATGGGCGATGGCTTTGACGATCGCCTCAGGCGTGTGAAGACGCATCTGCACCCAGCCTTCCAGAAAGGCATCGTAGGCCGCCACGTTATCCGTCTCCTGACGGGCAAGGCGTTCTCGCTCCCCGGCCGTGAGCGTCACCGCCAGGGCGGCGACGATCTTGCGGGTGATGGTGTCCTGCAAGACAAAGACGGTGTCCATACCGCTATCATAGCGCTCCGCCCACAGGTGCCCACCGGTCGTCGCGTCAATGAGCTGGGCGTTGATGCGTATCTGCCTTCGAGTACATAGCGCACCCCCAGGTCCCGCCCCACCTGGCGCACGTCGGGCACGTGGCCCTTGTAGGTAAAGGTCGAGTTGCGGGCGACCACGAAGAGACCGGAGAGCTTCGACAGATCGGTGATCAGATCATCGGTCATGCCATCAGCGAAATACGCCTGCTGCGGGTCGCTGCTCATGTTCGTGAAGGGCAACACCGCAAGGGATGGCTTGGTCGGAAGGGGCAAGGTCCCCGGCTCCATGGCGGCAATCGGCGTGGAGGCAGGAGCGGGCTGCCGGGAGACATACCACAGGGCCGTAGCCCCCGCTCCGCCCAGCACGAAAGCCGCGAGCACCAGCGCGCCCCCCGCCGTGGCCTCACGGCGGGGGGCGCGCCGCTCCTGCCGGCAGCGGCAGGCGCTGGCTCACCCTGGACCCGATACACCCGCACCGGGTCCGCAATGTTCTTGACGGTGTGCTCCCCCAGGGAGACATAGCCCAAGGCGAGCTTGTTCTTC
>CBCXVS010000310.1:0-8472 GCA_965178525.1 uncultured bacterium
GGTCGATTCGTTTCAGGCTTTTGAGTTTTTATTTCAACAAGTTGTCGCCGAATCACGGGAGGAACTTCGGGCTAGACCCCGGCATTGGGTTGCGGCGGGGGCGGCGCTGGGGCACGTGCAGGCCAGTCCACCAGCGCCTCTTTGACGACCTCAGGGTTGTAGGCAATGACTTTTTAGTAAAGTCCGGGCGGCTCGGTCCGGCACGAAGCGGCCCTGTCCCCAGTCGCGTATCACACTGAGAGATAGTTGAAAAGGTCTCGACAAACGCCTTTTGGGTTAGGCCCAACTGCTTCCGGATAGCTTTCGGATGGGGCACCCGTTCCATTCGCCGTAATTCCATTTCTGTCAGCGGCTGATTGTCCGGATCGGCCAGCGCTGCCGCGTGAATGTCCGTTTCCGTCATGGCATCGAGCCGTGCGAGTTCTGCCGCGCTCATAGCGGGTGGGTTATTGGGATCAAGTTTAAATTTCGTGATATTGCCTGCGCTCATACCGTTCTGCTCTACGTGCGGAAATCATCCGAATGGTGCTACTGCGAAGGGTATAGATCACCACCAGCAAGCGATTCTCGACCATGCCGATCGTCTTGTAGCGAATTTCCCCATACGCTTCGCGGTCATCCACAATTTCGGTTCGGTCGGGATTCTCAAAGACCCGGGTTGCATTTATTATCTCACCTCGATAAGAACGGCTTGTTGTGCCACGGCTGATCTTACCCTGGAGTTAACCATTTATTCTGTGACGGAACTCACTTCGACTCGGTGACATGTGTCACCCACCATTTCATCTCGAATTTTGTGGGTGCTGCTATACCATTGCTGATGGACGCTTTATCGCGTCTACACTGGGGCGGGAGCCATCTATGAACGTGAGATGGGTGGGAGTCAATCCGTTTGGATTAGAGTTGAGTCGTTAGGGCTCTGCCTCTTTCTTTGTGTATTTGGCACTTGACATTGGTATAACCGGAGTTATACTTCACCACATGAAAACGGCAATCTCCATTCCCGATCCCATATTTCAAGCTGCCGAGCAGCTCGCAAAGCGCAAGGGACTCTCTCGCAGCGAACTCTATGCGCAAGCCGTATCCGCCTATATCCGTGCACACCGCCATGATGATGTGACGGAACTCTTGAATCAGGTGTACGGTCCCGAGGGGGAGGATTCGCACGTGGAGCCCACGATCTTGGCGCTGCAGCTTCGCTCGCTGTCCCAGGAATCATGGTAGTGCGTCGCGGAGACATTTGGTGGGCCTCGCTTGACGAACCTCGTGGGTCAGAGCCAGGGTATCGTCGCCCTGTCGTCATTGTCCAATCAGATGACTTCAATCGCAGCCGTATTCAGACGGTCATTGCGGCGGTGATCAGCTCCAACCTCAATTTAGCACGCGCGCCAGGTAATGTGTTCCTGGGCGCCAGACAGACGGGATTGCCCAAAGACTCCGTGGCGAACGTTTCCCAGCTCATCACAGTGGATAAAGCGTTCCTCTCCGAGAAAGTTGGGCAGCTCACGGCACGGCAACTTCACGAACTCGACGAAGGATTACGTTTAGTAGTAGCCGTTTGACCAAACGTCAGTTGATGCCCTCATGGCTGAAGGGTCCCATTTTCGATTTTCAGTCTTGACTGCCCTATAAACCCGCTGATTGAAGTTCGAAGATGTGGCCCCCTCCCGTCCATCCCACGTGCGGGCTCTAGCAATCTCAATGGTGAACGTCTCTTGCATCTGCACACCTCCTCTGTGGAAATACGACCTTTTGGGAAGCCAGCCTGAAAGGAAACCAGGGGCCAATTTATTGTTCGTGTAGGTTGGCATCCTGCACGAGTTGACGCAGCGCCTGGACACGCAGCCGGTCCCAGTCAAGCACACCGCAGCGAGGTCCACGGGAGTCCGAGCGGGTTCGGGGGCATCCACGGGGATGCGGCTGATCCGAAATCCAAATATAGGCGCAATTGCCGCATCGATGTAAATATCGCTCATCGGGCAGTATCCGGGTTTCACCGAGCCCGATGCTAACGAGGGTTGAATGCTTGGAGTCGACAAGAGGTGTCAGCATTGGATCCTGATTTTCGCCGCTGGTTCGGATGGCTGAATGCATGACATCATCTTGATGTGGAGATGCATCAAAAGTCAGAGATAATGCTTCGAGACGTTTCATGTGGTCATCCCGCAAGATCTCTTCGGCTTCGAGCAATGTAAATTTCCCAAAGATTTGCGTCAGCAACTCATCCGGCACGGGAATAGGGGGTGGCGGCGTGGGATACAACTGGCGTGTACATTGATGATGCGATATCCAGAACTTCATGCCGGATTCGGTTTTAATGGTCACTTCTTTTTCGAGACCGACCAGACGTTTATCGGGAAGCACGCCTCGAATCGGATAGGTATCGACAGCAGGCATCAGTTGCAAGGTTCTCAACGTGGCGCGCTGCCGGGTCTGCCGGAGATCATCAGGATGGTGCAGCGAGGAAATGACGTGTCCTGTCATCGACTCGCCAGACGGGAAGCCAAAGTATGCAGCCACTTTATCGGTTGCCGCAACGATGATGCTATCACAGATCTGAGGCGAAATACGGATCAGGGTTGCAATCGTCATGGCCTCGCTGTGATTGAGCAACGCCCGTGCCATGGGAATGATGCTGGTATATGGATTGATGCCTTCCATAAGTTACCTCTCTGGGTAGACTCAACGCACAGCGTTTTCTAGCGTACTTGGTAGAGTCTGTATGTGAGCGCGTGCGCGAAGTTGGGGAAGATCCGGCCCATTCCCGTGCGTGTATATGGTGGGGTATACCGCTCACGCCGTTACTTAAATTGCCTCGGACAGGATACTTCAGCCATATCACGTCTTCTGATGGCCCACCTATACAAATCACCCTGCCCCGAAGCACTGTAACACATAATTATCGAAATATCAGCATCTTAATACATTCATGTATTGACAAATCTCAGGGCAGGGTTTATGATGCATTACATTGTTATGGGAATGCAATGCACACGGTGAAACGCCATAGCCCACGCCCGTGGAGTATCGCTTGGATGCAATGTCATGAGGATACAATCGTGAGGCACACCAGCAAAGGTGGTAAAGCACGGATAGATCCCAACCGGGTGCATCCCAACCTGTGTCATGCCGATGCGACATGCCATTTCGTTGTCACTCCGTGTGGCCCCGTGGATATGGTCAACACCCAAAGCCCGACGCTCCGGGTGAAAGTCATCCCACATGCTACGCACGAGATGTCTACCACGGGCATCCGGAAGCACATAGGCGCCAAGCCAGGCGTCTGTAATGACGCCATCGGTTGTATGCACCAGGTGGTGAAGCCACAGCGCACCAATAATGTTCCCTTCACGGACAGCAAGACGAAAAATGTAATCCTGCTCAACTGCCAAACAGAAATCGGCAAAGTTCTGCGGACTTGTGTCGGCATAAAACTGTGGCACGAGAGGATCGCGACTACGCGCATCCCAATAGACATGGAGTTGCTCCTGTGTCGGATTGGCGATGAGACGCACTTCGGATCTGGTTGCTTTGGGCATGCTTCCTACTCCCTACACATGTTTTCCCTCATGGGCGCTAGGCCCAAGGTCAAGATGTAGCGAGTTTAACGAGTCCATACCAGGACGTATAGAGAACGAAGGAGCCGCCCATGGCTGAAATGGCAGACACCCCAACAGCGCCGGGAACGGCTGGTACAGGTGCTGGAAGCGATGCAACAAGCCTACGCCCGCGAGGGCCGGCAACTGACCTGGACGGAAACCGACGCGGGCGTGACGCTGTATTGCGATGGGCAGTGGGATTCGACCATCTCCGACGCAGAGTTGGCGCAGGTCAGCACCCTGCTATGGGGCCGCTTGTGGACAAGGAACTAAGGTGACACGGTACCTGCACCCGCCAGGCGGGCGAACCGCCCACGGCTTGAGGACTCGGAGAAGGCCAATAGCATGGCGCAATCCCTCCTGGCAATGACGAAGGATCTGGTGTTGGCCCAAATCCAGGCCGGCCACGTGTCCCCCGACGCCCTGACTGAGGCGTTGCAGACCACGTACCGCACATTGCGCCAGTTGCAGGCGCTGGAGGCGGGAGAGGCCCGTCTTACGGAACCCACGCCGCCAGCTCGGGAGGCGCGGCTGCCGTGGCAACGGAGTATTACGACGCATACAGTGACGTGCCTGGAGTGTGGCGCAGCGTTCAGACAGCTCTCCTCGCGTCACTTGCGTCGGCATGGGCTCGACGGGCGTACCTACCGCGCCAAGTATGGCATTCCGCGCACGCAAGCGCTGGTAGCGCGGACGAGTCTGGCGCGGCGTCGGAAAGTGATTCAGCGCAGCCGTCCCTGGGAGCAGGCTCGCAATAGGCGGACACCTCAGAGTGCGTGCTAAGTGCCCGAACAAAACTACATTCATATTTTTCCTCTGGAAAAACGATGTCGCTAATTTTATCCAGATACTTAAGAGGTGCACATCTTCAATTCTCAATCTTGACTGCCCCCCTTCGCGTCCTTCGCGGATCCGGTTTTCATCTTTACCGGCCCTTGAAAGTGGGTTGGCGTTTCTCCATGAACGCCGCCACCGCTTCGCGATGGTCCTCCGTGTTGTACACCACTCCCATGGGACCGGTAATGGCATCCAAGGCCGACAAAAAATCCATTCGCAAGCACTGATACACGGCCTGTTTCATCAGACGGATCGCCACGCTGGGGCCATTGACGAGGCGCTTGGCAAAGTCATAGGTCTCGTCCATGAGTTGGTCATCATCGAACACTTTTGAGATCAGACCGATGCGCTCGGCTTCCTCGGCACTGACGAAATCGCCGGTCCAAAGCAGCTCCAACGCTTTGGTCAGTCCCACCAGCCGCGGCAGCAAAAACGTACCGCCGTCACCGGCAATAACGCCTACCTTGACATACGACTCCGCAAATCGAGCGCTGCGGGCGGCATAGCGGATGTCTGTCATCAGGGCCATATCCAATCCTGCCCCCGTGGCAACGCCATTGAGGGCGCCGAGGTAGGGCTTTTGCAAGGCATCAACGGCGCGAGCCACGGGATGGACATGATTGCGTAAGTAATCCCCGATGTACAGAGCGGGATTGCCCTCTTTTTGCCCCATCGTCGATAGATCGCCGCCAGCACAGAAGGCACGGCCGGCGCCCGTGAGCACGACCACTCTCACGTCGTCATCCGCCTGACATTCGTGTAGAGCAGCGGCCCAATCCGCCAGCATGCCATCGTGAAAGGTATTGAGTTTGTCGGGGCGATTCAGCGTAATGGTCGCAATCTTCTGCGCTTTGGTGAATAACAGCTCGTCAGACATCGTCGTCACACGCCTCCTACCTTGAATCTTGCGGCACTTTGGCCACGATCTCCTCCGCGATCATGCGAAGATAATCGATACGCGCCTGCACATCCGTGGGCAGGCTGTAAATAGTAAAACCGATGTAGGCCAAGCCCGCCTCCTCACGCGCCCAGTGAATCGTGTCGAGACAGTCTCGAGGCGAGCCATGAATCGTCCAGGCGTCGAGCCCGGACTCGAAATCCAATTGCAAAGGCACCATGGTGCGCTCTTGCATGCGCCAACGCTTGTAATTACTGAACGTCTTCTCCAGATAACCCTGCGCCTTGGCTGCAGCGTCCGCTTTATCCCGCCCTACGATCAGGCTGCGGGAGGCGCCGAGCATGCCCATGTGCGGGTTGCCACTGTGCTGGCGCTCGTCTTGATAGAGGGTCACCAGTTCGCGGATATCGCGCCAGGCCACCTGCGGCCCCAGAAAAATCCCATCGGCCAGCCGCGCCGCCCGCCGCACCGCTCCCGGGCTCTGGGCGCCGAACTCGAGGGGGGGATGAGGCTGCTGATACGGCCCAAATCCTAGCCGTGCCACGTCGAGCGTGATGTACTTGCCGTGAAACGTCACCTCCTCCCCGGCCCAGAGTCGCTTCATCACCTGCAACGACTCGGTCAATTTCGGCACGCGGTCCTTCCGCGTCAACCCGGCCACCTGGAGTTCTTCCTCGCGATACCCAATGGCCACGCCCAGCGTCAGGCGGCCATGTGTCAGGTGATCGAGGGTGGCGATATTCTCAGCCACCTCAACGGCGTTGAGAAGCGGCAACAGCAACACGGACGTCTTCAGACGCATGGTCCCCGTTTCCGGAGCCAGGCGGGCTACTAGCGGATACGGTTGCGGCCACACGGTGGGATAGGATAGCCAGTGATGCGGGGTCGAGACCCAGGCACAACCCATGGTGGAGGCGGCCTGCACCACCTTGATTACTTCGTCGAGGATCTGCGTCGGCGGACGTTCTGGGGGGCTAAAAAAGGGCGTCAGATGAATACCGATTTGCATAGGCTCCTCCTGGCAATGCGAGGCTGACCCCCCAGGGGTTACACGATCTTCTTATGACTTTGACCGCGTTAGTGCAACGGGAGTGGTATCGTCCTCTTGTCCGGGTCGGAATGTTGCCGGTAGAACATGTAAACATGGCCAATCGCGCCGATCATCTCGCTGGCGGATGCCTGTGTGATCGTCTGTGCCAGCTCTCGCTTCTGTGCTTTGTAGTCCTGAAAACGGACTTTGATGAGTTCATGATGATCCAAGGCTTCGTCAATGGCGGCGAGCACGCGGGGCGTGAGGCCGGTCTTACCGATATGGACGACCGGCCTCAGATGGTGGGCTATGGCGCGGAGATAGTGGCGATCGGAACCTTTAAGAGGGGGTTTTGCTGCGGGTGCCGTCATACGATCTCCTATGAAAAACGGTGCCGTCACCACACCTCATTCCCCTGAGGCGGACCGGTTTCAATCTCACCGTGCAGATTTTCCTCTGTCACACCGGCCAGGAGTTCCTCAAGCGTATAAGCCGGAGGGTCCACAGGGGCAATCAACCATGAGCCATCCGTACACGTCATCTCAACCAGAGCCCCTGCCGCAATCTGCACTTGGTTTGCCAAAGGCTTGGGAATCCGTAGGGCCAAACTATTTCCCCACTTTTGCACACGAACTTGCATGGTATCACGCCTCGATATCTACATTGAAGATATACGCGAAGAGGACAGCTGTCGAGTCCAAGCGGCGAGTCGTGACACCAACCGTCTACTTGACGGTTATAATCTCCACCTCGCCTTCGCGCCGTTCCACGTGGAGCCCTACATCCTGCGGATGCCGCTGCAACACGAGGTCAACGCAGGCGGCGCCGGCTCTGAGATTGGTGATCCGCACATCTTGAAGGAAGTCCGGCAGCAGGGGGGCGAGAAAGCGCAGTTGCGGGCTGGGATGCCGAAATGACAGGCCCAGGCAGGCTTGTAAGAGGTAAAACACCGAGGCGCTCGCCCAGGCTTGCGGGGCGCAGGCGACGGGATAGAGGGTGGGGCCCTCGCTCGGGCGGCGAGCAAAGCCGCAGAAGAGTTCGGGCAGCCGATGCAAGTCCAGAAAAATACTGGCATAGAAAAGCCCGGTCAACACCTTCAGGGCCATCTCCGTGAAGCCATAGCGCGCCAGCCCAGCGGCAATGAGGGCATTGTCATGCGGCCAGACCGAGCCATTGTGGTAGGACATCGGGTTGTAGCGCCGCTCTGACACGGCCAGGGTGCGGATACCCCAGCCGGAAAACATGTCCTCGGCTAAGAGGGTGTCTGCCACGCGCTGCGCTCGCGCCGCACTCGCAATACCGGCAAACAGAGCATGGCCGGCGTTGGAGGAGCGCACACAGCAGGGCTCTTTGTGGCCGTCGAGCGCCAGCGCATAGGTGCCGAGTTCCTCACACCAGAAGGCCTCTTCAAAATGGGCTTGCAACGCCTGCGCTTGCTGCTGGAGCGCCTCGGCGCGCGCCCTATGGCCTAACAGCTCGGCCAGCACGGCCGCGCCGCGCTTGGCGGCATAGACATAGCCCTGCACCTCACACAACGCGATGGGGCCCTCGGCCAGCGTGCCATCGGCATGGAACACCGAATCATGCGAATCCTTCCAGCCTTGCTGCACGAGGCCGCTCGACGTTTGCCGGGCGTATTCGACAAAGCCATCGCCGTCGACATCGCCGTGATGGTCGATCCAATCCAACGCGCGCTCGAGGTGGGGCCAGAGGGTGGCGATGAACTCTCGGTCGCCGGTGCAATCGTAATACGCCTCGGCCAGCATGACAAAGAGGGGGGTGGTGTCCACCGAGCCATAATAGCGGCCGAAGGGAATTTCGCCCAGGGCGGCCATTTCTCCCTGCCGCGTTTCGTGCATGATTTTGCCCAGTTTGGCATCCTGGGCCGGAATCCGCTCGGTGGCTTGGGTCGCCGCGGCATACGCCAGCACCCCCCGCGCCAGCGACGGATTGACCCAGAGCAACTCCAGGGCCGTAATGAGCCCATCGCGCCCGAACGGCGTACTGAACCAGGGTACGCCGGGAATGGCGTTAAGTCAAGCCAACTCCTTTCTTGATGAAGCAGTTACGCCGATTGCCTGAGACCGACTCTCCTCTCATGATGAGGG
>CBCXVS010000311.1:0-8427 GCA_965178525.1 uncultured bacterium
AGTGGTTTGGTCTCGGCCTTCGGCACGAGATTCTCGAATCATATCCAAGGCAATACGCCCCTCTAAACAGACCTTGCTGCGGACCCGATACACACTCTTTTGCATCTTCCGATGGCGACGATTGAGGCGTACCCCCTTGTCAAGACAAAAATGAGGTCAAATTAAGATAAAATGAAGTGTGCTCCTCCTTAGCTGAAATACACCGCCGCTGGCGTCTGATAACCGAGTGACGAATGCGGACGATGCTCATTGTATCGCACAAAGAACCCGGCTAATCCCTGGATCGCCTCACGTGGCGTCTGATAATCGTACAAATAGACCTCCTCTTGTTTCACCGTGCGCCACACACAGCCGCTCGACAAGTACGTTGTCTAACGCCCGCCCTCGACTATCCATGCTGATCTGAATACCCGCTGATTCCAGGCGTCCGGTAAAGTCGACACGGGTAAATTGTGCCCCCTGATCCGTGTTGAAAATCTCCGGTTTCGCCACCTCCAGTGCCTGCTCTAACGCCTCCAGGCAGAAGCCGACATCCATGGTGATCGAGACCGCCCATGACAGGACGTACGGACTGAACCAATCCATCACTGCCACCAGGTAGATAAACCCGGAATGGAGACGGATATAGGTGATATCCGTACTCCAGACGTGATTCGCCCCCGTGAGCGTTAACCCACGTAACAAGTACGGGTACACCCGATGCTCAGGGTGCGGCGGGCTCGTACGGGGTTGGGGATAAATCGCCTCCAAGCCCATCGTGCGCATCAGCCGGGCTACCCGTTTGCGATTCACCTGGTAGCCTTGGCTCCGTAGCCAGTCGGTCATGCGGCGCACGCCATAATACGGCGTGTCCGTATATTGCGTATCCAACAAGCGCATCAAGTGCAGATTCTCTGGGCTCTCCCCCTGTGACTGGTAATAATAGGTAAAGCGCGACAACCCCAACAGCTCACACTGCCGAGCGATACGGATCGGAGGATGATCGGGCTCGATCAAGCTGCGCTTTTCCTCAATCGACCAGTCCAGATGTTTTTTTCAACCAGTCGAGTTCGACCTTGAGTTGACCAATTTGTTGGTACAGGCGGGCGAGTAACGCCTCGTGGTCGTGGTGACGTTTTTCCCGCCGCGTCGAGAAAATCTGGGGCAACTCACTCTGGAGCTGCTTTTTCCACTTGCCGATCTGAGTAGGATGCACCCCGTATGTCCCGGCTAACTCGTTTACCGTTTTGTGCCCTTTGAGGGCTTCCAACGCCACACGGGCTCTGAATTCTGCCCCATAATGTTTCCGCTGTGTCGTCATCTGATGGCTCCTTATGACCCCTCTTTGACACAGCATTCTACCTTAATTATCTGTCCAGTTTTCGGGGTACATTATATAGAGCGGCCTCAACTTTCATGTCGCCTTTCACCATCGACGCCTTCCAATTGATCGATCAAGATGTGGATTTCGGCGGCTGTGATGTAGGGAGGCTTGGGATTGTCAGCGAGGGCGCGATCGCGGGCGCCATTGATGATTTGGAGGAGGATCGGGATGAGCGGATCCCAGCGCTCATCTTCGGCCAGTACGTCCTCCATCTGGGACTTCAGGGACTCAAGGGTGGGCGTGCCGTTGTCGTCTGGGTTGGGCTGGAGCAAGGTGGCGGTGACAGCGTGGCAGAGGCGGCCGAAACGCGAGTGGTTTTCGCCACCGTCGCAGCGGTAGGCGAGGAAGAGGGCGAGGGCCTTTTGGCGTGCTGTTGCGGCAGCTTCCGAATTGCCGTCGGCGGTTTCGATATCGTGGGCGATGTTCCATGTCGTCCACAACGCGGACGCATGGCCGAAGGGTTCTTTGCAGGCTATAGCGCGGCGGATTTCAGCGCGCACTTCATCATAGCGGCCCAGGCGACGGAGGGTGTTAGCGAGATTGTTGCGTGCGTGGCCTTCGTTGGCCACATCGTCTATTGCAGCATACTTGTCAGCGGCTTGCCGACAGAATGTGACGGCTTCCACCAAACGACCGAGAGCGTTGCCATATAACCTTACAAGTTCTAAGAGCGAACGCGCCTGTACTGCTATATTGCCCTCCTGAGTTGCAATTGTCAGTGATTGCCGGTAGGCCTGTTCGGCAACTGCCGGTTTGCCAGTAGCCTGATGCACCACGCCGATTTGGTACCAGATACCTGCAACATTCGAGGGCTCGCCCAATTCGGTGAACGTGTCGCGGGCCTCTTCCTAGGCTTTCAGCGTCTCGGTGTGGCGTCCCTGACGGTTACGCACCGTGCCGAGTTGAAACTTTCCGGTGGCAACTTGCCGAGGATCGTCCAGAGATTCTGCGCGCTTGATTTTTTCCTCGTAGGCCTTGGCGGCGGCATCGAATTGGCCCATGGCCAAGAGACTGTTGCCTTATTCGGCCAGCGAAACGGATGCCATACGCTTTGCCGCGCGGTTGTCCCTGGCCTTGTCAATGGCTTCGAAGCGGCGTTGTGCCTCCTGAAGTAAGGGCAGCGCCTGTCCGGCTGCTCCAACGCTGCTTAAAACGCGACCGAGAAGCCAACACGCTCCTGCCGTGTCGTAGTCGGCTCCGCCGTAGGCCGATTCACCGGCGACGAGAGCGCGCTGATGGAGGTCGCGCGCTCCCGCCAGGGCGCCGGACAATTGGCCGGAGTTGAGTTGCTGCTCGATTCGCGCGCGTCGGGCTTCAAATTGGGCGTGGCTCCAGGTTGTGGAGCCGAGCGCCTTGGCTGCGGATTCGCGCGTGGCGCCGATTTTGGCGAGACTACGTGGCTTACCGAGATTTTGCAAGACTCTGAAGAACCCGGCCGTCAGTGCGATGGTGGCCTCGGCACAGACGCGGCGTTTGCCTGCCGACGCTTTGCCTGTCGGACGCGTGAGCTCGAAGAGGAGTTCTTCGAGCGGTTGGGTGTCGGGTTGGCGCGCCGGTTTTTCGCACGTGGGCAGTTGCACACCGATAGCGGCGAGAATCTTTGGCAGCGCCTCCTCAATACCACCGGCCTCGGAGCTGACGGGAATGTAGATGGGTTCGCCGTCGAAAAACGGTTCGAGAACGCCGAGCCGAGTGTCATCAATCGAGAGCGGCACAATGGGAAAGACGTCCCGGCCGCGCTGTTTTTGAATGTCGAGGGCGATGGTCAGCTCTTTGCCGACCCACTTCGATTGCAGACCTGCAGGGCTGACAAAAATAATAAAGGCATCCGCTGCTGCAATCGCGGCACAGATTTTGTCCTCAAGAATATCGCCGCCCCGGAGTTCTCGGGCGTCGAGCCAGGTGACCTGCCCAGAATCTTCAAGCGCTCGGCGCATGGCGTCAACCAGGGGGTTGTCCACGGAACTGTGCGAGACAAAGCTCTTCTTCATGCGTCCCCCTTCAGCTGTTGCCATAGCTCTAGGGACAAGATAGCAAAGGCGTTGGGCGCCAGCAACCGGCACGATAGCCGGTTTGGGTACCGGCCAGGGCCAGGCTGAGCCTCTGCTTGTCCTCGACAGACATGTGGGGTAGGCTACACCATAGATCGTGACAGCTTGGAATGCGGCAATAGAATAGCCAGGGAGCGAATAAGTGAGTGAAGGGATACAACTGATCGTCGGCTTGGGCAATCCGGGCGCTCAGTACGAACAGACCCGGCACAATGCCGGCGCTTGGTTGGTGCAGCGGCTGGCCGAACAGGAGCGCGTGAGTTGTCAGGCCGACCGAAAATTTTCCGGGCGTCATGGGCGCGTGCGTCTGCAGGGCCGGGACATCAAGCTGCTTCTGCCCACCACGTTTATGAATCGCAGTGGTCGAGCCGTGAGCGCCATGGTCGCGTTTTTCAAGATTCCGGTTGAGGAGATCCTCGTGGTGCATGACGAACTCGACATCCCGCCCGGTACGGGGCGCTTCAAGCAGGGTGGCGGGCACGGCGGACACAATGGCCTGCGCGATATCATGGCCGCGCTAGGCGGCAACGGGGGGTTTCATCGGCTGCGCATCGGCATCGGCCATCCCGGTTCCAGCGATCAGGTGATCGGCTATGTGCTGCAACCGGCGCCAAAGGATGAACACGTGCAGATCGACGCCTGCATCGATGCCGCTTTAGATGTACTGCCCTTTGCCGTCGAGGGGGATTGGCAGAAAGCGATGAATCGGTTGCACAGCATCAAACCCAAGCCGGCAGCGCCTTGAGGCGTTTAACGCCACGTTACCCGAATAACGCATCCACTGCCATCTGCCACCCTGGCACGGCGGGTTCTGCGTCGGCAACCGCCCCACGCCGGAAGATCACGGGATGGTCCGGATCACTTGCCTGATAGGACTTGATCACATCAGGGCTCAGTAAGTCCACATCCCATACTACAAGCGTTCCGCACGCGAAATAGTCCGCACGTTTCTGCGCCATGGCCCGTTCTGCCGCAGGCCCATAGTCATTCTCGCTCCGTACCTCGACCGCAAAGATCGGCGCCCCTTCGAGAAACCGCATGCCGGTGCGCGGGCCGATATGATAGGCTGCGTTTGGGCTGAACGCCTCTCGGTGCGGCAGATGCACGTGAAATCCTGCGCCATCAGGGTAGGCCCTGCCATACCCACGATGCCGAGCATAGTCGCGCAAGCTGGCAAAAATTTCGCCTCCTGCAATACTCGGATCATCCCTCGCTGGCGACATCTTGACAATCTCCCCCTGGACCAGTTCGGCCTTGCCCTCAACGTTATATAAATCTTCGATCGTGGCGCGTGGGTTGGCGCTCATGACCCCCTCCTTGTCTGCTCAGCCTCTCCCTGACGTTTGGCTTCCAGCGCCTGCAGCACCTTTTCCGCCGTGATCGGCAGGGACATGATGCGCACACCGACCGCATCGTAGATAGCATTGGCCACGGCCGGCACCAGGGCCAGAATCGGCGGCTCGCCAATGCCGCGGGCGCCAAAGGGGCCTTCTTCATCCGGCACTTCGACAATGACCGCTTCGATCGCCGGCAAGTCCATTGAGGACGGTATTTTATAATCGAGAAATCCCTGCGTGAGCGGGTTGCCATCGGCGTCATAACAGACCTGCTCCATGAGCGCGTGGCCCACGGCCTGGGTGACGCCGCCCTGGATTTGTCCCTCCACACCTTGAGGATTGATGGCGTGGCCTACGTCGTGTGCGGCGACAATGCGCGTCAGGGTCACCTCGCCCGTCTCTTCGTCAACCTCCACCTCGACCATCTGTGTGCTAAAGCAATGCAGCGATTGCGGGACGCGTGATGAAAAGGCGCCACGCCCAAGAATCGGCCCCGGACCGAGCGATTGGGCGTAGACAGCCATTTCGTCAATCCCGAAACCGCGATCCGGTGAGCCTTGCACAAAGATGCGGCTGTCCTCCAGCGTCATATCTTCCAGGCGGGCTTCCAAGCGCTCGGCCGCCAGTTCCAACAGTTGCGCCCGCACATCCGTCGCGGCGCGCGTCACCGCATTGCCCATGGCCACAGTGACGCGGCTGGCTGCCGTGAGCGTGTCATACGGCGTGGTCTCCGTATCCCCACTGACGAGCGCCACGCGGTCCGGTGCAATGCCCAACACCTCGGCGGTCATCTGCACCAACGCGGTACTGGAGCCGCTGCCAATCTCCGTCATACCGGCATTGAGCACCACCGTGCCATCTTCGTTCAGCTTCACCCAGGCGCCAGAGCCCCGGCCACCGCCCAAACGCCATTCGGCACAGGCGATGCCGCATCCGCGCGTCTTGCCCTGCGGGGCGCGCCCCCACTGCGCGTGTTGGGCCGCGGCGTCGAGCGCCTCCAGCATGCCGACTTGCCGCAAGGGCGCACCGGCGGCTGACTTATCGCCCATCTTGACCCCATTGCGGCGGCGAAACACAACCGGATCGATGTCCAGATCCCGGCAAATGATGTCGATTTGCGTCTCCGAGGCAAAATGCGCTTGAATCCCACCCGGACCGCGGAACGATCCGCATCCCATTTTGTTGGTATAGACACTGTAGCCATCGAAGCGCACGTGCGGAATGTTGTACGGACCCCGAATCGACGTCGGCGCAATCTCCGCACTGCGCGGATGGCAGGCAAATCCCGTATCGAAATACAACGTCGCCTGCCGCGCGGTCAACGCGCCATCCTGGGTGACGCCGGTTTTGAGGGTCATGGCGCTGGCGGAGCGCGGCTTGCCCAGGAAAAATTCGTCTTGGCGGGAGAGGACCAATTTCACGGGACATGTTGTGGTGCGCGACAACAACACGCCATAGGGCTCGATGACCGTCTGTAATTTACCGCCAAAGCCGCCGCCGACGTGGGGGACAATGAACGCGCACCTGGTGGTAGGGCAGATCAAAGAGGCTGGCAATGCGAGACCGCACCGTGTAGGTACTCTGGGTGCTGGTCCAGATGGTCACCTTGCCGCTGGGCGCGGCCTGGGCGACGCTCGCCATGGGCTCAATATAGCCCTGATGCACGGTTGACGTGCGAAAGGTATGCTCATAGACCCGATCGGCCTGGGCAAAGCCAGCCTCGATGTCGCCCCATGCCACCGTGATGTGACGGCAGATATTGCCGTCGATCTGTGCCGGGTCCACTCCGGCATAGCTGGCCAGTTCTTCGTGCAGGATGGGCGCGTCGGGCTGGATGGCGTCGAGGACATCGAGCACCGCTGGTAGGGGTTCGTAGTCCACCTGAATCTGCCGCACAGCTTCCGCTGCCGTCTCCACATCCGTGGCGGCCACGGCGGCGAGTACCGCCCCGCGGTGTAGGACTTTATCCCGGACAAAGAGTTCTTGATCGACAAATTCGCTCCCAAACCGGTAGGGTGGGGTATTGTTCGCTGACAATACCGCGCGCACGCCGGGGAGACGTTCCGCGGCGCGGGTGTCGATGGCGCGAATGCGGGCGTGGGCATGCGCGCTGAGCAAGAGCTGCCCATGCAGCATGCCTGGCAGCGCCAGATCGGCGGTAAATGGCGCCGTGCCGATGACTTTGTCGAACGCATCGATGCGGGGTGTGGCGGTGCCAACTGTGTGCGGCATGGGGAGAGCCCTTCCATCATGGGTGTGTGATTCGCGGTTGTGGCATGGACCTCGGGCAGTATACTACGGCCACGCTGACAAGGAAACGTGCAACGCCAAGGCATGCAGGATGCGGGTCTGGCGGATGTTTGACATCGCCACCGGGCAGGCTTAGGATGCGGCGTTGACAGGGCTCATCAGCGTGGGCCTCCACATCCACAGCGATACCTCATATCTCCGCATGGGAGAACGTCGATGCGCCTTCCCCTCTCCAGGGTCAGACATCATCATGGGAAACCGGTCACAGACATCTCGCCTCGCCGGGAGACCGCGCGGTGGCAGGGACGGGTCTCGCCGCGCTGGGTCCCTCGCGAGGGTGGGGCGGCCTACAAGTGGTGGGTGGCGGGCACGCTCATCGTCGTGACCATCATCTTCGTCATGTCCTTCGAGGCGATGAGTTTGGCCCTGCCCACGATGATGGTCAGCATGCGGGTGGGCCTGCAGGAGATGGCCTGGACGCTCACCCGGGTACATGATCAGCCGCACGTTGATTTTGGGCACCGTCGGATGGTTAGGCAACCGCTTGGGAAATCGCAATCTCTTTGCGCTGAGCTTGGCTGTCTTCACCGCTGGCGCGCTCCTCTGTGGCCTGGCCTGGAGCTTTGAAGCACTTGTCCTGTTCCGCATTGTACAGGGGATAGGGTCGGGTCCGATCATGCCCCTGATGATGATCATTCTGCACGAGACGTTTCCACCCCATCAGCGGGGACTAGCACAAAGCCTCTTCATGGTCGGCGATGCGACGGGCTCGGTCGTAGGGCGAGGCCTCATGGGCTATCTGATCGATGCCCTGGGGTGGCGCTCGGTGTTTTATCTCAATGTACCGCTTGGACTGGCAGCGCTAGTCGCCCTGTTAGTGATCGTGCCCAACCGCCGGGAGAGCCAGGTGCACACCATGGACCCGCTCGGCTTACTCTTCCTCGCTGGCTTTGTCGTGTGTCTGCTCGTGGGGCTGCAGAGCGGCGCCCAGGACGGATGGGAGCATGCACGGGTCCGCACCTTGCTTCTGCTGGCTGCGATATCGTTGCTCGCCTTTGTCGTGAGTGAAATCCTCGTGTCTGCCCCGCTCATTGATCTCCGGCTGTTCCGCCGGCGAGCCTACAGTCTGCTCTGCCTGGTGAGTTGTGGCAATATCATTGGGTTGATGGGAGCGTTTTTTCTCATCCCGCTGATGTTGCAGCGTCTGCTCGGCTTGACGCCGATCCATACGGGATTGATCCTCATCCCAGGCGCCATCGCCTGGGGGGTGTTCGGCGTTGTGGGTGGGAAGTTAAGCGACTGGGTCGATGCACGGCTGATTCTGCTGCTGAGTTTTGGGACGTCCATGTGTGCGACCTGAAGACGCCTAACTTAAGTGGTTTGAACCAGTTGAAGGAAATGCAGGTCCGTGTGCGGACCTATCGCC
>CBCXVS010000312.1:0-8424 GCA_965178525.1 uncultured bacterium
AGAGGAGAGTCGGTCTCAGGCAATCGGCGTAACTGCTTCATCAAGAAAGGAGTTGGCTTGACTTAAGGCCATTCGGGATGAACCGCCCGTGCGAGACACCGCGGGCCGCATCGTGGCGTGTTCCCCACGGGTGTGGGGATGAACCGGGTCCAGAACGAGCTGCGATACACCCCCCAGTGTGTTCCCCACGGGTGTGGGGATGAACCGTAGCCGCACGGGCCAGCAATAGCCTCCTGGTCGTGTTCCCCACGGGTGTGGGGATGAACCCACTGGCGGTCAGGGTCGAAAACGGCCACTCCTGTGTTCCCCACGGGTGTGGGGATGAACCGCGGAGAGTCTTTTGGAGGGATCCGGATGAGGGGTGTTCCCCACGGGTGTGGGGATGAACCGTCACCGTGCCATGACGACACAGGCCAACAGTCGTGTTCCCCACGGGTGTGGGGATGAACCGTGGTTGCACCCCAATCTGACCCTGTCGTAGAAGTGTTCCCCACGGGTATGGGGATGAATCGCAAAACGCAGCGAGAACAATGACAGAGGTACTCGGGCTTGGCAACGACGCTTCGATCTCTTGGATCGTACTCATGCGGAACTGTCCTCCAGATTCAAAACATTGGTTCACATCATGACTGCAAATGTCAGAATCCCTTCACGTTTTATCCGTCGCTTGATCTTCCAGACCACCGACGTAGGTCTCGTTCATGAGCGATATGCCATCTGCCAGGCCCGCTGTAGCCGTTTGATCAACGCCGGATACACGAGGAAACGACGAAACGGGTCGATCAGGGCCATGTACCAGGGGGTCAGCCAACTCACACGTTTGACATAAATGGCCCAGAAAACGCGGTAGCCTGGCGACAGAGGCATCATCGCCATGGCCGAAAAAGCATGCACGGTTGCATTTTGGAGTTCGCCGAGCATCTCTTGGGGAAAGGTATAGACCACCCGAAACGCGCCCTGCGGACTCCGGCTCGTCGAGTGACCGCGCGCGGTCACTCGACGTCAGGCGATGCACGTAGGAGGCATCGGACACGGCATACTGCGCATCATCCCAGCGAAACATCCGTCCGAGGCCGCACCGCAGGCGAAACAACCCACGTACCAGGGGATTAACCTGTTCCATGGCGTCATCCAGAAGCAGAACGGCCACATTACGAATGATCCGGCCCTCGCCTCCCCCGGCCAGGGTAAACGTCCAGACATCATGCAGGGGGACGTCTGCCAAGAACGTATGCACGCGGAAATCATGCTGCGAGAAAACAGTTGGATCAATCCGCATGGCCCGTGATCCTTTCTGTTCCCGTGTACCTCAGAGGCTAAATCGCTTTGCTCTCACAGCGGATCGGGTCTGTCGCCGATGGTGGCGCGCTTGAAATGATACTCGCGCATGTCAGGGATTTTATCGTAGGCAGTGGTTGCCCTCTGCATGATTTACATCCTCCGCGGCACGGGCACCCCCGCGATGTTCATGCGGACACAGGCGAGTTCATGGAAGGTTGTGATGAACAAGGTTTTCCAATCGCCTCCGCCCCAACCCACGTTGGTGGCTCGCTTCCCGTCCCCAAGGGCGATAGTCCCTAAGTGCTTGCCGGCCGGATCCATGACCCACACCCCGCCCGGACCGGTACAGTAGAGGTTACCGTCTAAATCGACTTTCATGCCGTCGGGCACACCGGGCCGCTCGTCCTTCAACACGCAAAATAGACGCCCATTGGCGATGCTCCCATCGTCCAAGACATCGTACTTCCGGATCAATCCGACCCGGGAATCGTTGATGTAGAGACTTCTCTCGCTCGGTGCAAAACACAGACCGTTGGGCCCGACAAAATCATCCACGAGCAGCGCCACGGTCTGCAAGTCCGGCGAGACGCGGTACACCCCGGCAAAGCCGAGTTCCAAATTGGGATAGGTCGGCCGAAAAGGATCCGTGAAGTAGATGCTGCCGTCGGACTTGACGACGACGTCATTCGGGCGATTGAGCCGTTTCCCCTGGTAGTGGTCGGCAATGACGGTGATGCTACCATCGGGCTCTCGCCGGGTCACGCGCTGCGCCGCGTGTTCACACGCGACCAATCGCCCTTGTGGATCCCGCGTCATGCCGTTTGCCTCATTCGTCGGCTCCGAAAAAAGCGTCACCCCTTCTCCAGGCGCCCACTTCATGCGCTTGCTTTGGCCGATATCGCTGAACAGCAAGTAGCCACCTTCCTGCCACCATACGGGTCCTTCGGCCGGCCACCATGGCAGGCCCAGAGCGGTGGCGTCGGCGCCAAAACCGCTTCCGAGCCATTCCACTTCTTGATTCAAGTCCATCAGGCGTTCGAGTTCCGGAGCGACTGGTTCGATAGGCATATGATCTCCTCATCCATGCATGACCCGGACAACGTGTTTTCACCCATCATGCCCGTAGAGGACTGAGGACTGAGGGCTGAGAGGGAAAAATTTATGTCCGGATCTTCAGGTTTCCGATCGGTTCTGCGCTTGCAAGGCTATGTACATTTTTTCCGCTGTGATCGGTACCTCATGCAGCCGCACACCCACCGCATCATACACCGCATTGGCAATGGCGGCAGCAATCGGGGTGATGCTACTCTCGCCAATGGCCTTGCCCTGGAAAGGCGCAGGCCCAACCGGTTCCTGCACCAACACCGTGTGCAGCGGGGGGATATCCTGTATCGTTGGCAACTTGTAGTCGCCTAGACTGAGGGTCGACATGCGGCCCTCATCGCTCTGCATCTCCTCCATCAGCGCAAAACCGACGCCCTGCATGAGGCCGCCGTCAATCTGTCCCTGGTGCCCGAGGGGATTGATGATGGTGCCGACGTCATGCGCCGTCACCACGTCGAGAAGCGATATCTGTCCGGTTTCGGGGTCGACTTCGAGTTCGACGATCTGGGCAGTGAAAGCAGTCACGTGCGGATATTGCGAGACCCGGTATAGCGTATGCGCCCGCAAGGGCTGCTGATGCGCTTGTGCGGTTGCGGCCAGCTCGGCCAACGTCAGACGCCGTGAGGTGGTGTCCTTCACCACGCATACGCCCCCAATAAGCTCGATGGCCTCCGCGTGGCATTCCAAGAGGGGTGCGGCCGCCTCACAGATCATCCGGTGCAAGGCGGTGGCCACCTGGTACGTCGCCTGCCCGGCGACGTGCGTGACGCGGCTGCCGCCGGCTCCCGAATCCGGCGCAAACGTATCGGTGCTCCCAACCCGGACGCGCACCTGATCCACCGGCAGGGCTAACGTCTCCGCCACGACCTGGCGCAACACCGTGTGCGAGCCCGTACCCGTATCCGGTACGGTGGTCAGCAGCGTCACGGTCCCATCGATCTCGACACGGACTTCCGCATTGGCCTCACCGATGCCGATGTGACGATGCGCCGCGGCCACGCCGCGCCCGACGTACGGCCGCGGTTTGGGCTGGCCCCAGTGCGAGGCGCGCACCGCCGCATCCAGGGTTTCCGTTACGCGGACATGTTCGACCGGATGGCCGGTGGGCAGCATATCGCCATCGCGGAGGAAATTGCGCCGCCGGAAGTCCAGGGGGTCGAGGCCCAGCTCAGCCGCGATCATATCCGTGACCGATTCCACCGCAAAGCTGACCTGGGGATCACCCGGCGCTCGCATGTGGCCGGCGGGGATACAGTTGGTGTAGACTGAGTAGGCGTCAATTTTAATGTGCGGGATGTTATAAGCGCCACCGGCTTGATTCGCCCCGGAAATATTGACCAGCGGTGTTGGTTTGAACGCGGCATAGGCGCCGCTGTTGAAAATCACGCGCGCCTCACGCGCCACCATTCTACCGTCCTGACTCACGCCCGTACGCAGGTGAATCGTGGTCGGATGGCGCGGATTGCCCGCCATCAGTTCCTCGGTGTAAGTCATAATCATCTTCACGGGGCGGCCTGTGCGCCGCGTCAGATGGTAGCAGAGGGGGAGGTCCATCAACGAACCTTTGCCGCCGAAATCGGCCCCAATCGGCACGAGGTGCACGACGATGTGGTCCTCCGGCACTTCTATGGTATCGGACAGCAACTTACGCGTGCGAAACGGCATCTTATTGCTCGTCCAGACCTGGATCCGTCCCGCATCGTCGATCATCACCACCGCGGCATGAGGCTCGATGTATCCCTGATGCACGTGCGGCGTGCGGAAGGTGTGCTCAAAGATGTGTGCGGCCTGGGCAACGCCTTGGGCCACATCGCCAAGCTGCCAGGTGACGTGGGAATGGACATTGGGCACATCCGAGAAATACCGCTCCGGGGCATGGGGGTAAAAGCGGTAATTCGGATGCAGCAACCGTGCCTCCGGTTGCATGGCCTCCTCGGCATCGTACACGGCAGGCAGATCCTCGTACTCGACGTCGATCAGCGTCAGGGCTTGCTCTGCAACATCCGGGTCTTCCGCCGCCACAACCGCCACTTTCTCGCCAATAAAGCGGACACGATCACGCGCCAGCACCGGCATATCGTAGACTTGGCGCCCGCTGAGCACATCGGGCAGGTCGTGCGCCGTCAATACCGCCAGGACGCCGGGAAGCTGCTCGGCTTCACGCGTATCAATGCGCACCATGCGGGCATGCGGCAGGGGACTGCGCAGGGCCTTGCCCCAGATCATGCCGGGAAGTCGTACATCAGCGGTATACGTCGCCTGCCCCGACACTTTCGCCGGTCCTTCGACACGTCCCAAGGCTTTGCCGACTGTATTGTAGTTCATAGCGTCCTTTCCGCACCGAGAGAACCGTCACGCTTCCCTGGCGTCGATGGGAGTCGAGGATGTTGCCGCCACCGCCCCATTATACACCGAGCCTACGGCACGCGACAGCGTCGTTCGGTTTACTCCGTTGCGACAAGGGGGGAGCCCCTTGAGAGATAGCCAACTATGGTATTCTTGGGCTCAAGGAGGTGGACCGTGGAAACCATCGAGCGATGGGCACGTCATGGCGATGCCGTGCGAGAGGCTATCGAGCTGGGCGACTGGGTCCATCTCGATACGGGTGGTGCTGCAGCGGCGGAGCACACAGGGCTGTCTGCGATCACACCAAACGAAAGGGGAAACCCAGATATATCTGGAGCTGTGTATAATTTTGGATACTGGCGTAGGGGTTTGACAACGGCTTCTAAAGATCCCAGCATTTTTGCCGATACAGTTCATAGATTATTTAGTTGACAAGGTACACAGAACAAGCGGCGATAACCCAGCCACACCATGCGACACGCATGTCAGCAAACCACATGGTCCCAGACGGCTATCATTCGGGGGTGTATCGTGTGCGGTATTATTGGCTACATTGGCGAAAGTACGGCAGTTCCCATCTTAATCCGCGGCTTGCAACGCCTGGAGTATCGCGGCTACGACTCCGCCGGTATCGCGGTAGTCGAGAACGGGGCCTTGTATCGGGTGCGGGGCAAGGGCAAAGTGGCGAGTCTCGCCATGCAGCTCGAAGACAGCAATTTTACCAGCACCGTCGGCATGGGCCATACGCGCTGGGCGAGCACGGCGAGCCCTCGGAAACCAACGCCCATCCTCACGTCAGCCGCAGCGGGTCGATCATGATCGTGCACAACGGTATCATCGAGAATTATTATGCGTTGCGCGAGCAACTCCGGCCTGCCGGATACACCTTCACCTCGGAGACGGACACCGAGATCGTCGCCCATCTCATTGAGCATGAGTATCGTGGCGACCTCGTACCAGCCGTGAAAAACGCCTTGTGCAAAGTGCAGGGGACGTATGGCCTCGTGGTCATGCACGCCGAGCATCCGAATGAACTGGTGGCGGCCCGGCGGGGCTCGCCTATGGTGATTGGCATCGGCGAGCGCGAAACCTTAGTGGCCAGCGATGTTGCGGCTTTCTTGCGGCTCACGGACAAGGTCGTCTACTTGGAAGACAACGACGTCGTGCAGGTCACCCGCTAGGGGTTTGCCATCGACACCTTGACCGATGAGCCGGTCGAGCGCAACACTCAGCAGATCGAATGGGACGCCGATGCGGTCGAGCTCAACGATTATCCGCATTTCATGCTCAAAGAGATCTTCGAACAGCCTGAAACGACGATGAATGCCTTGCGTGGGCGGCTAATACACAGTGATGGCATCGCCCATTTGGGTGGCCTCGATACGGTGCTCGATCGTCTCAAAGCGGCGAACCATCTGGTGATCATTTCGTGTGGCACGAGCTACTACGCCGGCTTGTATGGCCGCTATGTGTTCGAGAAACTCACGGACCTCGTCGTGGATGTAGAGGTCGCCAGCGAACTGCGCTATCGCAATACCAACATCCGGCCGGGCACGGTCGTGCTGGCCATCAGCCAATCCGGAGAAACGGCTGACACCATTGCCGCTATGCGCGAGGCGGAACGCCGGGGCGCGCTGCTTCTCGGCCTGGTCAATGTGGTGGGATCGACCATCAGCCGCATTACCGAAGCCGGGGTCTACAACCACGCGGGTCCGGAGATTGGGGTCGCGTCGACCAAGATCTTCACCAGCCAATGCTGCATTCTGGCCATGATTGCCCTGCTCCTGGGGCGCTTCAAGCACCTGTCCGTGACCGATGGGATGGAGATTGTGGCCGGCCTCGAACAACTCCCCGAGCAGATCGAGGCGGTGTTGCACCAAGCGGAGCGGATTCGGGAGATCGCGGCGGCGTATGCCCATTATGATAATTTTCTGTTCATTGGGCGGAAATACAATTTTCCGATCGCACTCGAAGGGGCGTTGAAACTCAAGGAAATCTCTACGTCCACGCCGAAGGCTGCGCCGCCGGGGAGATGAAACATGGCTTCATTGCCATGATCGATGAGAATTTTCCGAGCGTCTGTCTCGTCACCAAAGATACGACGTACGAAAAAATGCTGTCCAATATGCAAGAAATTAAAAGCCGTAAAGGATTGCTTCTGGCTGTGGTCACGGAGGGCGATACGGAAGTCGCCGACCTGGCCGATGATGTGATTTTCACCCCGCGGAACCTCGACTTCTTACAACCCATTCCGGCGTCTGTGGTGTTGCAGCTCTTTGCCTACTACAGTGCCGTCGCTCGTGGCCGTGAGATTGATCAGCCCCGCAATTTGGCCAAATCCGTCACCGTCGAATAACGCCCCGCATCTCTCCAACTGCCGTTTCCCGCGACGCCTGTTCCGCCGGCGGACAGGCGCATGGGGCTGTGCAAACGGCGTCCGGTGTGATACAACTGCATGCCAAGAACCATAGAGATAAGTGCCCGAACAGAATTACATTTATATCTCTCCTCTGGAAAAACGATGTAGCTAATTTTGTCCAGGTACTTAACACCCGTTCACGCAGGCAACTAGGGGGACTCGACTATGCAACTTGGCGTCATCTTTCCACAAACCGAAATCGGGGCGGATCCCGTTGGCGTACGCGATTTCGTCCAGGCCGCGGAAGATTTGGGCTACGCCCATCTGATCGTCTTCGATCACGTGCTGGGGGCGGATGTGTCGCACTATCCCGGCTGGCAGGGAGCGTATACGTCTCACGACATGTTCCATGAACCGTTTGTGCTCTATGGCTATCTGGCGGCCTTGACGCAACGCTTGGAATTGGTCACCGCGGTGATCATCCTAGGACAGCGCAACACCGCCTTGGTCGCGAAACAAGCGGCGGAGGTGGATGTCCTCAGCGGCGGCCGTCTGCGCCTGGGCATCGGCACGGGTTGGAATGCCGTGGAGTATGAAGCGCTCAACGAAAATTTTCATAATCGCGGCAAGCGTAGCGAAGAGCAAATCGAGGTGATGCGGGCCTTGTGGACACAGGACGTAGTGAATTTCGAGGGCCGCTGGCATACCATCCGTCATGCCGGGATCAATCCGCTCCCGGTGCAGCGGCCGATACCGCTCTGGCTCGGCGGCCGGGTTGAAGCCGTGGTCGAGCGCGTGGGCCGCCTGGCCGACGGTTGGTTTCCGCAGTTTGCACCGGATGATGCCGGACGTAAGACGCTGGAACGGATGCGCGGCTACGCCCGTGCCGCGGGCCGTGATCCGGCCGGCATCGGCATTGAGGGGCGCGTCAGCCTGCAAGGCACGACCCCGGAGATCCGGGCAAAGGATGCGGAAGCTTGGCGCGACCTCGGCGCCACGCATTTCTCATTGAATACGATGAAGGCTGGCTTGCGCACGCCGGCGGAGCATATCACGGCGATTGAGGCGTTTAAGGCGTCGATGGCGGCGACCGTCGCCAGCTAAGTGCTGCGCACCGCAAAGAAGGGGTGGAATCCTAACGGTGAGGGACAGGCGGTTACCGATTTCGACCCCTTTCTGGCGGAAGGTCGAATCCGATATCCCGGAAAAGAACGCTAGGCCACGCGCTTTGAACATTTTCCAAAATATTTCTGCCTCTATCTAGACCGAAGTTCCCCTGGCAGAATAGGCGGAGGGTTAAGTAGATCAACAGGTTGGCCCAATTCAAAAGTCCA
>CBCXVS010000313.1:0-8369 GCA_965178525.1 uncultured bacterium
GAGTCGGTCTCAGGCAATCGGCGTAACTGCTTCATCAAGAAAGGAGTTGGCTTAACTTAAGGCCATTCGGGTCAGACTCCATTTTCGTTTTCATTTTCGTTTTCACGAATGTAAACGAAAGTCAGGGTTGGCCAATAGGCACGCCAGAGGCAACAAGGAGTTCTATGGTCAGAAGCACGAGTCGAGTTCAGTCATCTCTCTCAGCCAGGTGAGAGTTCTCCCTGTCTCATAGAACACGAGAGTCGGTAAGTGGTACTACCGCAGCCGATCATCCTCAGCCCACTTTTTGACACGCTCTGAGACCGCGTTTGCCTTGATGTTGAAGCTGGCACAGGCGCGCTCAGACTCTGAACAAGCCGTTATACTGACGGCCTTTGGCACACATAGGCGTCATCGGCTAGCAGAGGCGCCCCCGAGCTGACATTGACTTGGGCCGCGAGCTCGACATCGTGCTCGAAGCCCCGCTCCAACAACTCGCGCCCCGAGGCACAGGACTTGACGAGGGGCTCCAGGTGGCCTTGGGCGCCATTGAACACGGCGACGGCCGCCTGCGCCTCGGGCGATTTGGTACCGGATAAACAGCGGATGATGGACCCGGCCCCAAGCCAGTCCTCCAGCGCGGGGCGGAGGCTGTGGTCTCGATGCCAGCGCTCCCCGCAGGCGATCACGGTAATCGTCTCGCCTTGGCTTTGCGCCAATCGCGCCACTGCTTCGCAGTTGCGCAAGCAGCCTGTCAGGGTCTTGGCATGGATGGCCGCGGTCCTGGTCAAGGTGGAGCCATTCGGTGAGGGTAACACCAGACGGGTGTGGGGTGGGATGTCGAGCAGTGACGACGGGGACAAGGAAAAATCCCCTTCAAAGTGGCGCCGTTTGCTGGCCAACAAGGCGTTTTTGGCTTGGGCATAAGCATCGGCCGAGTCGTCCCGCCATGGGTACGGAAAGATGACCGCGCCTCGCGTCGTGGCGATATCCACGCACGTGGAAAACGAGAGGACATCGACAATCACGACCACATCACTCAGTGGAGCGAGGGCTTCCACCCCTTGTAGGCCCCATTCACATCGAACGGCATAGGACGCTTGATCGTAAAACATCGTGTCAACCTCATGAATCATCCGTTCTCAGTTCAACCTGGAGGCCTAAAATATACGCCGTACAGCAACAAGTAAGCAATGTCTGGTTTGAGCTTGGCATCATGACGTCTTTCGCCGGATTTGAGCTGCGTTCACACGATCCAGCATATGTGGTAGAGTGATACTGTGTGGAGACGACGATGCCCGTCTCAACGGCTTGCATGTCCCATGCAATAGGCGCATATTGATGACGCAGCGGCGGTTCCATAGTTTCGCTGGAGGAAATCAAGAAACGATGGCGTTGACAGCCCAAGAAGTGGAAGCGATCCGGACGCAAACGCGCTGGTGGCATGAGGCCAGTTGGGGCTATGCGGATGTGGGCGGCTGACCGGTGACGGTACTGCTCGCGGCGCGAGGCTTCCCCCCAGAGCAACGAGGGAGCGGGTATCTCTTTCCAACCGCTCCCCCGGCTGAGTTCCAACGCGCCTATGACGATATTCTGGCGTGGTTGGGTTTTTCCTGCCGGGAGGCGTACCACACGGCGCTCAGCACGGAGGGCGCGAAGGTGTTGCGCCGTGGAAGAGACGTGTCGTGAAGGACGACGGATGATTAGGGCACACCTGAGACGATCTCACAGTCGCTAGCCGTGTCACCATGACCCGGTCCGCCCCGGCAGACATCGTTGATGCCGTCGCCGCCGTTCAGCTCATCATCGCCACTGCCGCCATGGAGGGCATCGTCGCCGCTGCCGCCGTTCAGCCCATCATTCCCGGCGTCACCGCGGAGGAGATCGTTCCCGGCCTGGCCACGGAGGTCGTCGTCTCCATCGCCACCGCGCAGTTCATCATCCCCTCGGCCGCCTTCGAGCCCATCGCTGCCGCTGCCGCCGCGCAATAGATCATTACCTGTGCCGCCTTTGAGGAGGTCGTCCCCCACGTTGCCCTTCAGGACGTCATCGCCACTGCCACCATGCAGGTCATCGCGGCCCGCGCCGCCGGCGATGAGATCGTTGTCTGCACCGCCGCAGATGAGGTCGTGACCACCACGGCCCTGGATCATATCATTTCCTGCCCGGCCGACAATGACATCATCGCCGGGTGTCCCGAGCAAGGTATCGTTATGGTCGGTGCCAACCAGCGTGGCGGGGACACCCATGCAGGTGGGACCACCGCTCGCATTATCGATCGCGATCTTTTCAATCGTCACCCGCACCGGCTCGTTGTCCGGGTCCAGGCCCGCTACCCACATGGCGATGCTGTCGAAGGCGCCGGTCGTGGGATCACGCCGGAAACGGTAGTTATCCGCGATCACGACCGGCCGTGCCTCATTCACACTGACCGTCATATCGTAGGTACTCGCGTTCATATCGATGATCGCTTCCATCGTGTAGGTGGCGTTGCCAATGTACCGCCACCCGAGCCATTGCCATCACGCCCCATAACGAGCCCGACCGAGCCCCTGAGGTACATCATCGCGCCGAGTTCGTGGAAAATCGGCCAGGGCGCGCCATCTCGCAGGTAGTTGGCGCTGTCGTTGAGGTTCAAGGCGAAGTTGGGAGGACTCTGGGCATTCAGGGTATCCACATGGACGGTGACCGTCACGGAGAACACGCCGCGCTGCGGCGGAATCGCGACCCAGCCCCAGTAATCTACCCGGCGCTGGTCGCCCGTCATGACGATGGTTTGGTTGCGTACCTCGGCATGATCGGCGCCGACCACCACGCCCGTGTCTGGCTGGACCGTGAACCAGCCGCAGTTCCCAAATAGGGGCCCAGGCGTCAGGGACTCAAGATCGAGCGGGTTGCATAGAAAGGCATCATCATCTTGCAACTGCGCCTTTGATACAGGCGGTTCATATAGCCCCTGAATGGAGAAGAAGTCCCCACCACAACACACCCCGAGGACAGAACTCAGGCATAGGATCGTTAGTTTCTTGCTCATCTCGTGCTACCTCTGTTACGACGGGAACGTTCTATGCTTCTCTTACCACGATGGTCCTTGACGTCTCATGTGAAGGACGCAATTTTTGTGCCATGTGTGCAAACGCGCATATTTCCAAGGCATAGAGAGGTGCGCATTTGAAGAAGAGACAAAAACTTGACAAAGTTCTATGGGAAAAGGAGGCGTCCCTGCAACGGGTTTTTCCCATTTGCCTGGCTTCGAGAGCGGTGTCAAAAAGTAGACGGTGACAAGGCACATCCGTGTCATTTGGCGTGCAAATATCCGTATGCTTTGCCTCCGTGCAGCGCCAAGCGGTTCATTATACAATGAGACATGAGCTTGGATGAGGAGCAGTGCCTGCCTCACCCACCGCAGGGGCTTTGTCTGGGAGAGCATTATGCAACGACAGGTCACAAGCGTTCGTGAGATTGCCTACCAAACCGGCTGGTGCTATCACAATCAGCTCAACGGTCTCCGCACCAACGCCCCGCACGTCTTGCCTGAACCGGCCAGCCTGCCAGCAGGCGTCGACCCCAGGCAAATCCGTGAGCAGGAGTATACACGGGCCGGCTTCGTACCCACGGCCGATCATGCCACCGCATATCTCTACCGCGCCCATCCGGGGCCGAGTTGGATACGCCATGGCGTCCATCGGATGCCCGCCGAAGACGTGGCGCCGCTGTGGGTCACGGGCCGCATGCGCCCGCCCGTTGCGCAAGCGTGTATACCGCGCAAATATCATGCCGCGCCGATCGCGTGTGGTCATGCGATCCAGAACCTGCGCACCCTGTTCTATAATCAGGATGTGGCCATCGGGCTCACCACCTGCACGCTGCCCATGCCCTATGTCTTTCGCAACACAGACGGCGATGACGTGTTTTTCGTGCACGACGGCGACGGCGTCTTAGAAACCGAGTTCGGACCGCTTGGCCTCGAAAAGGGCTACTACGTCTGGGTGCCGCGTGGCACGCTATACCGCATCGTGCCGGACCGTGCGCCTCTGTTCCTGTTTCACCTGGAAAATTACGGCGAAAAATTTCAAAAGCCCGATACTGGCATCACCGGCGATGCGGCGCTGTATTACCATCGCAATATCGAAGTGCCCACGCTGCATTACGACCTGAGCCCGGGCGACTATGACGTGATCGTCAAACAGGGCGGCGCCTTTACCGCCTACCGCTTCGATCATCATCCATGTGATGTCATTGGCTGGGATGGCGACCTGGCGCCGTTTCGGTTCAATATCCGCGATTTCAAACCGATCACCAGTTGGCGCGCCCACATTCCCCCCTCCGCCTACTGCACCTTTCTGGGCAACGGCTTTGAAATCTGCTCGTTCGTGCCCCGTCCGGTCGAGAGCGCCGAGCGCTCGTTACCCGTGCCGTTTGATCATATGAACCAGGACCGCGACGAAGTCCTCTTTTACTCGGAAGGGGTCCTCTTCTCCAAAGACACTTCGGACGCCGGCACGTTCACGTTTCACGCCCGCGGCTTTTCACACGGTCCGCACGCGCAAGCCTTGCAGCGGGCGATGGAACGGCGGGAGCGCGACGGCGCGTTTATGTTGGAGGGGTATTTCCTGCTGGTCGAAACGAACCTACCGCTGTCCCTCACGTCATGGGCCGACACGCTGGAGGACAAAGACTACCTCAACAGTTGGCAGCGCTAATCGATCGCCGCCATAACGAGGATGCGCTATGCAACGACATTTTACACTTGAATATTGGATGGATAACGGTTGGTATGTGGGGAAATTACGGGAGGTTCCAGGTGTATTTAGCCAAGGGGAATCACTCGACGAACTCGAAGACAACATCCGCGACGCTTATCAGATGATGATCGCGGAAGAAGGTGGAGAGGTCTCCATTACACAAGTAGCCAATATGCCAAGCGCCTCACGCCTTCAGTCTTGACACCCTGCGGCCCAGGCATGACAATGGGGCGTTTACGAACTGGTCGTTGTCGGCTGGGCACGTCCTCATTACTAGGCTGAAACGTAGGGTTGGAGCGGGATACATTATGGCTAGCACGTTAGATGGCATCACGGTACTGGACCTCAGCGAGGGTCCAGCAGGGGCTCTGGCCACCTTATTTCTCTGCGACCACGGCGCGCGCGTGATTCGGATGGTTGACATCAACCATACGGCGCCGCGCCACGGCGGCTATCTGGTCTGGGACCGAGGCAAGGAATGTTTGCAAGTCGACTTCGATCAGCTCCTGCCGCCGGGACCACAGGCCGGATCGAGCCCGAACGAGAGCCAGATCATCTATGAGACATGGCTCCGCAGCGCTGATGTGCTGGTCGAGGACTTTGCCCCGTCGTCTAGCCGCCAAGCCATCGTGAACGCCGACGCACTGTCGGCGCTGAATCCGCGCCTGATTCACTGCTCCATTACCGCCTATGGCAAGCACGGACCCTATAAAGACGAACCGCCGATCGACGAACTGGTGCTGGCCCGCATGGGGGTCATGGGCAGCCATCCGGGTTTTCGGCCGCCACCGGTGCATGTGGTGCATCCCCTACCCACGGTGGGCGCCGCGATCTTCGCCAACCTGGGCATCGCCTCGTCCCTACTCGCCAGAGAAAAGACCGGTCTGGGCCGCAAGGTGGAGACGTCCTTGATGGCGGGAGCCCTGTTGTACCATCCCAAAGTCGCGGGCGAAAAATTGGTGGCGCGGCCTTTCCAGACGCAGCCGTCCGGCAGCGCCCCCTTCTACAGCGTATACGAATGCGCCGATAGCAACTGGGTGCAGCTCGGATGCGTGCACGGCGGCTTCATCAACACCGCTGC
This sequence comes from uncultured bacterium, assembly GCA_965178525.1. Classification (GTDB taxonomy): domain Bacteria; phylum Tectomicrobia; class Entotheonellia; order Entotheonellales; family Entotheonellaceae; genus CBCXVS01. Next base: position 5,806 of record CBCXVS010000313.1, read on the forward strand.
CACGCTGATGGGCATCAAGGAGATTGTCGACGAGCCGAGATTCGGCGGTGGCCGCCTCCCCGAAAGCGACGCCGCGGATCTGGAACTGCGCGAGGTGGTGGCCAACGTCATCCGCACCCGGCCCTACGCGGAATGGGCTAAGCTCTTTGAGGACTTGGACGTGCCCTTCGCCCCGGCCCGCCTCACCGACGACAGTATGGACGACCCGCAAGTCGAAGCCAACGAGATGGTCGTCGAGTTGCAAGATCCCGAGATCGGCCCCGTGGCGCAAATGAGCGTCCCCATCCGATTCTCGGAAACGCCCGGCAAAGTCAGGGGCCCGAGGGTGCTCCCCCGCCACGCACCCGGCCATCTGCCGGACGGTGTGGCCGAGGTGCCGGCGTCATCCGGCGCACCGCCGCCGGCTGCAGCCTTCGACCCACCGCTACATGGCATCCGCATCCTGGAAATCACCAACCTCATCGCCGGCCCCACCGGTGGCCGGCTGCTGGCTGACTTGGGTGCCGATGTCATCAAGCTGGAGCCGCTGACCGGCGATTTGTCGCGTCCGATCGGCCGTACGTACTTTTTCAACGTCAATTTCAACAAACGCTCCATCTCGGTTGACACGCGCACGCCGGAAGGCAAGGACGTCGTGCAGAAAGTCGCCGCCACCGCCGACGCCCTGCTGGCCAATCTCCGGCCACACGCTACCGAGCGTATGGGCATTGGCCGCGAGATCAATCCCCGCCTGATCGAGACGCACTTGACGGGCTATGGCTGGACCGGCCCCTATTCGCATCGCCCTGGGATCGATCCCCTGGCGCAGGCGCTCATGGGTCTGCAACGCGCCCAGGGCGGGCCGGAAAATCCGCCCGTCTTCGCGGCTCAGTTGGCGCCAACCGACTTCACCACCGGGGCGATGGGCGCGCTCGGAACCATTCTCGCCCTGTATGCCAGAGCGCGCACCGGCGTGGTGCAACGCGTCGACAGCAACCTGCTCAACGGCGGCATCATGCTCAGCTCGGAGTGGTTCACGCGCTACCCGGGCAAGCCCACGCGCCGGCTCGCGGACAAGGGGCAGTATGGCCTCGATCCCTTCCACCGTCTGTACCAGGTCCGCGATGGCTGGTTCTACGTGGTGGCGGATACCTATGAAGAACGCCTGGCCCTCTGCAAAGCCCTGGAGCGCGAAGATTTGGTGCCTCAATATAGTGATGCACCGGAGGGATACCACCCGAATGACACACCGCTGGCGCATGAGCTGGCCGGGCTGTTTGCCGCTATGAGCCTGGAGGAGAGCCTGTCGCGCCTGCAAGCGGCCGGTGTCCCGCACGCACCGGCGGTGCCGGGAGACAGTGAGATCTTTCTCAACGACCCGCATGCCGCGGCGAATAATGTGGTCACGACGGAGCAGCACCCGACGGTGGGGCAACTGCACGTGTCCTGGCACTATGTGCAGTTCGGCAACACAGAGGCGGTCAAGACCAAGGCGACCCCGCTGCTGGGCGAGCAAACGCGGGATGTGCTGCAGGAGGCCGGCTTCACGGCCAGCGCCATTGCCGAACTCCATGCCAAAGGCGTGGTGAAGACCGAGGAGCCGTAGAACCGGCGTCACGAGGAGGCATCGCATTATGGAGACCCACGACAATGGACGGGTGCAGATTGTGGCGATCAAAGGGAGTGTGAGGCCAGGCAATTTTACCGCCAAAGCACTCGACCTAGTCGTGGATGAACTGCGGCAGCAGACGCATGTGACGGTGCAGGTGATTGACCCGGCGACGCTGACCCTGCCGTTCCCGGGCATGGACGGCCCCGCTCCGGATGCGGAGACCATGCGGGCCGCGGTCTCCGATGCCACGGGCGTCATTCTCGCCACGCCGGAGTATCATGGCGGCTTTAGCAGTGTGATGAAACTGGTGATCGAAAACCTGGGATTCCCTTCCCTCCTGGCCGGCAAACCCGTGGCCCTCCTCGGCGTTGCCGCCGGGCAGATTGGAGCCATTAAGTCGCTCGAAAGCTTGCGCAGCGTCTGCTCCCACGTCGGGGCCATCGTGCTGCCGGGTCCGGTGTCTGTGGCGGGTGTGCAGGCCCTTTTCGATGAGGCGGGGCGGTGTCTTGACGCCTCGGTGGAACGGCGGATCCGGTCCGTTGGCACGAATCTGCTCGACTATATTCAGGAGAATATCTGTCCGCGCATGACGCTGGAAGCGATGGTGCGGGCCGGAGCCGTCTAGCCCGAAGTTCCCCTGGCAGAATAGGCGGAGGGTTAAGTAGATCAACAGGAGTCGATCTCTTTGGGGTAGAACTGGCTGGAGCGAACCTCCACGAAGCCACTCTTGACCGGGCCGACCTCCGGAACGCTGATCTCGAAGCAGCCGACCTAAGCGGAGTCGACCTCTTTCAAGCCGACCTCTCCAAAGCGAACCTTCGTGGCGTGAATCTCCAGGGAGCCGATCTCGTTGGGGCCAACTTGAGTCAAGCAGACCTTCGTGAAGCCAACCTCACTGGAGCCAACCTGGACGAAGCGAATTGGGCTGGGGCGATCCTCACAGGTACAGCACAGCACGTAGCACACTCTGGCA
>CBCXVS010000314.1:0-8347 GCA_965178525.1 uncultured bacterium
AATGGACTTTTGAATTGGGCTAACCTGTTGATCTACTTAACCCTCCGCCTATTCTGCCAGGGGAACTTCGGACTAAAGGTACGTTACGATCTCTACGCACACGATTTCTATTCGTAAAATTCCGCCTTCCTTACCTTTTGTACACACTCCTCCAGTCAAGTGGATCGTCATTCCCTTTATTACCTTTTTGCTGATGATCAAGGAATAGCAGGACCGCGCAATCTTCTCTGCTGGACCGCAGCCTTCGTGTCTTCACGGACATTCGTGCCGGCGAAGGGTCAACCGCGCTATTGATGTTCGCCAACATTTTCCTCATCTTATGCGCCTATTACTTCATCAAACCGCTGCGGGAAGGGTGGATTGCTGTTTCCGACGTCAGCGGTCTCTCCAAAGTAGAGGTCAAAGCCTACTCGAGTTTCGCGCAGAGCGTGTTCCTCATCCCGGTCGTCTGGACCTATGGCCGCCTGGCCGAGCGTTGGAGCCGGCACCGGCTCAGCACCCAGTCGACGCTGTATTGCATGGCGGTCATGGCCGTCTTTTGGGTGTTACAACCGAATTTTTTCTTCGAGAAACTGCCGCTCTCCGGCATCGTCTTTTATCTGTGGGTCGGCATGTTTGGCGTCTTTGTCGTCGCCCAGTTCTGGGCTTTTGCAGCAGATGTGTATGCGGGGGCGCAAGGCGACCGGCTGCTCCCCATGATCGCGATTGGCGCAACCGCAGGCGCCGCGGCCGGTTCTTGGCTGACGGATATGCTGCTGCGTGCGGGTTTTATTCAAGCCGAATGGCTTTTGATGGCGGCGATGCTTCCCTTGACCGCCTCGATTCTTCTGACGCATGCCGTAGATCGGCGGAGACAACCGCCAGAGGCCGTTGGCAAAACGCCGGCACCGGTACCGGAACATTCTGGCCCGAGTGCGCTCCGGCTCGTGCTGTCCAGCCGTTTTCTTCTGGCCACTGCGATCATCACGCTCCTGCTGAGCTGGGTCAATACCAACGGCGAAAACCTGCTCTTCGGGGTGGTGCAGGAGTTCCTGCAGGGCGAGGCGCTCACGCAGGGGATCACCGATCGCGACGCGCTGCGGCGTTTCACGCGGGACGCCACCACCAGCTTCTATGGGAATTTCTTCTTCTGGATCAACATCACAGCCTTGCTCTTGCAGGCTTTTGTCGCCTCACGGCTCTTCAAATACGGAGGCTTTGGGGTTTTGTTTCTCCTGATGCCGGTGGTCGCGCTTCTGTCCTACGGCGCCATGGCCCTCGTACCGATTCTGATGATTATCAAAATCATGAAGATCGCGGAGAACGCGACCGACTATTCCCTCAATAATACCGCTCGGCACGTCCTCTGGCTGCCCCTGTCAGCCGAAACCAAGTACAAGGGGAAGCCGACGATCGATACGCTCTTCGTGCGCATCGGAGATGGCATCGCTGCGTTGACGGTACTCGTTGGCATTGGTTTGCTCGCCTTGCCAACCTCGTACTTTTTCATTCTGAACGTCGGGTTGGTGCTCGTGTGGATCGCCTTGGCCTTCGTCGTGATTCGTGAGCACCGCCGACTCTCGGAAGCGGCTGATGCAGGCCATACCTCCATCCTGCATCGGGTCTAAATGGATATGCCTACCTCCGCAGACGAGGTAATAAGCACCCCGTCTGTTGGCTGTAATCTGCGTAGGCCCGACCAAAATGTGCGGCGAGCAAGCGCTCTTCAGCCGGGATACGGGCACAGAGCGCTACCGCAATCCCCAGACTCACACCCAGCATGAGCCCGTTGGCGGAGCCCAGTGCCGTACTGAGGTAAAAGACGCACAGCAGGGTACACATCGGATGGCGTATCCAACGGTAGGGACCGCACATGATTAACACGTGCGGCGGATGAAGGTGCAACCCGCGCCTCCCGTGTTCTCCAAGCGTCTGATGCACCCAGATGAGCAGCGGCAAGGTGCCAAGACTGCACGCCAAGCTGAGCCAGCGTAGCGCCGGCGGCAGCGGGAAGGCGTACTGCCGCATGTGCTCTGGGCCTACCGCATAGAGCAGCAGCAACATCCCCAGGAAGAGGAAGACGAGGCGCAGGAGGCTCTCGCCGACGGTATGGCTGGGCGTGTTTGTACGCTCCTGAGACCGCCTCTGGCTGCCTCTCCTGCTGCTGTCCACATCGGGCAAAGTAGGCGCGAACCAGATTGAATAGGCCATGCAAGGCGAAAAAGAGCATGCGGAAGCGAAATTCGCCGGCGGGCTCTTCGTGCTCCAGGCCGAGCGTACGCCAGTACGTCAGGATGAGCAGACAACAAGCGAAGAGCCATAGCGGAGGCAAGGCCCGGCGCGGCATCACCAGAGCGGTCAGGCGGGGGTGCGCATCGACCTGGGCTTGCCGGAGGCGATAGACCACATCGGCGAGCCCGTCGGCAATGCCAAACACGGCTGGCAGGGTACGTTGTGTCAAAGTGGCCGCGACAATGACCCCACCCCACAGCCACAGGGGGAGGCATAAGATCTGGCCGCCATGAGTCTCAGATAAAAAGAAGAGCATTTTGTCGTGGGAAGCGCTATACAGATGGAGGCGGGCGCCCAGATCAAAGCAGAGCAACAAGCCGCCTACCGTCAGGGCGAGCAGGGTTCCGTTTTCCCTAGCTGCACCCGGACCGATCAGGACTGCGAGAAAAACGGCAAGGGAGAGCATGATCATGCCGCGTTGGTTGTAGAGCATGATACGCATAGCGGCTCCGTCGTCTCTATCGACGTGTGTGGGTATGGTAGGCACAATGCTCTGTCATGTCATGATGAGGTATGCCGTCGGTTGCACGGTCGTCATACCATCGCATATGGATTACACTCTATGTGCCTGCGGAGCAAGTAACGATTGTACATCAAACCATCGCGATGTGAGAAGGAATTACACCGATGACGGCGAGTATCCGTGCTGCGACAGCCCATGATGCTGCATTGATCCTGGCGATTTATGCCCCGATCGTCCGAGACACCGCCATCTCCTTCGAGACCGAAGTCCCCACCGTGGAACAGATGCAACAGCGCATTGTGCACACGGTTGCGAATCTGCCATGGCTGGTGTGCGACCACGAGGGAGAGATACTCGGATACGTTTATGCGAGTCCACATCGAACTCGCGCCGCGTATCAGTGGTCGGTTGACGTTTCGGTCTACATTCAGGCGGGCACTCGGCGTATGGGTGTTGGGCGCGCCTTGTATACGGCGCTTTTCCAGTGCTTACAGCTGCAGGGATTCTACAATTGCTATGCGGGCATTACATTGCCGAATCCGGCCAGCATTGGGTTGCACGAGGCCCTCGGTTTCCTGCCGGTTGGCATCTATCGCGCTGTCGGCTACAAACAGGGCGCTTGGCACGATGTCGGGTGGTGGCAGCTCGCGTTGCCGCAGGCCGGCGCCTCGGCGCCTGTGGCGCCACGCGATTTTCCAACGCTGATGCAACACGCGACGGCGTGGGAGCGTGCGATCGTGGCGGGGTCGTCACGCCTGCAGGTATGAGACCATAAGTGCCTGGGCATCATAGCCTTGGCGTGAACGGCTTCATGAAGACCGGATGAGATAGGGCCAGAGGTCTTTCTCAGCTTCTGCCTTCAACACGCCGAGTGTTACCGGAATCCCGACTTCCTCGAGGATACGAATACCGCGCCCCTGGTTCCGCGGATGGGGGTCGATGAGGGCGACGACAACAGCCTGAATCCGACGCGCCACGAGGGCCTGGGCACAGGAAGGGGTTCTGCCGTAAAACGCGCATGGTTCGAGCGTCACAAAGGCGATCACATCCCCCAAATCCCCTATGACTTGACTCAGCGCCATGGCTTCGGCATGATGTGCGCCGGGTGGATTGGTATATCCGCGTGCGATGATTTGCCCGCCGCGCACGAGCACACAACCAACCGGGGGATTGGGGAGACAGTGGGGTAACGCCTTACGCCCTTCGTGTAGGGCTTCCCACATGTAGACTGTCTGGTGTGGGTGTGTCGCGTCCATGGTATCCTATCGGATTAAGATACTGAAGTGCCATCCACTTGTATCATGGTCACAGCGCCTGTGCAAGCCAGTTGACAATATATGGCATGGCGGTGGACGATGTACGTCCATTTAGAACCGTTTATCAATGAGTTAGGAAAAATATCCGGGGATGAAGCCACTTCTTTGAGAGTGGAATCTATCTAAGTGCGTTAAGGCAGTCTGGAAGCATGGAGGTGAACGACTATGTAAACCCTTGGAACCATGGCCGTCCTTGCCCGCCGCGGAGATCGCCGTATAGGAAATGGAGAAGTTGGTACTTAAGTACCTGGACCTCATGACCTTGATACATGTCTCCAGGGGAAACATATCAATTGAATTTTGTTTCGGTACTTATGTGGCGCCGATAGGGAGTTCCCGGAGTCCCCGCAGGACGATATGATCTTTGAACGCCGGACGCTCTGTCAGCAATTGCAGCTCCCCAAACCGGTCTAATAACGCTTCAAAGGCAATACGGCCTTCGAGGCGCGCCAAAGGGGCCCCTAGGCAGTGGTGGATGCCGCGCCCAAACGAAATATTGCTCGTTTCGCCGCGGCGGATGTCGAGTTCGTCCGGATGACTGAACACTACCGGATCGTGATTGGCCGCACCAATGAGTAAGACGACGCCCTGGCCCTTGTGAATGGGCCGGCCGTCGAATTCCATATCTTCGAGTGCGGTACGGCCGTCCGTCTGCACCGGGGCATCGTAGCGCAGCAATTCCTCAATGGCCGCGGGCAGCCAGTCGGGATGGTGGCGTAACGCATGCCATTGGTCCGGGTGGCGTAGCAGGGCCAACATCCCGTTGCCAATGAGATTGGTGGTGGTCTCATTGCCCGCCACGAGAAGCAGCCGAAGCATGATGACCATCTCGCGCTCGGTCAAGGTGTCTCCCGCTTCTTCCACGGCCACGAGAGCGCTGATGAGATCATCCTGAGGTGTCTGCCGGCGGGCGTTGATGATACCGAGAAAGTAGGCGTCGAGCGCCTGCCCGGCATGGAAGCCATCCTGGCGCTCGCTGGGCGTGATGGTGGGCTCTAGCATCCGGGCGCGCTGGTCCGACCACACTTTGAACTGCTCTCGGTCCTGCGGTGGCACGCCCAGCAGCTCGGCGATGACGGTGACGGGCAAGGGATAAGCGATCGTTTCCATGAGATCGAAACCGGACGGATCCTCGATCTCGTCCAATAAGTCCGACATGATCGACCGAATGCGGGGTTCCATGGCCTCGATGGCCTGTGGGGTAAAGGCCTTGTTGACCAACGCCCGCAGCCGTGTATGATCCGGCGGATCCAGAAAGAGCATGCTCGCATCCTCAGGCGATTCCATGGCGGCACGAGGCCTGCGGGAGCTCTCCGCGCGGTTACGGCCGTCATTGGAAAAACGACGGTGGTCGCGCAGGATCGCACTCACATCGTGGTAGCGCGTGCAAACCCAGGCGTTCATCAGCGTACTCCAATGGACCGGATCTTTGCTGCGCAGAGCCGCGTAGACCGGGTACGGGTCGTTGAACACCTGGGGAGCGAGAGGGTTGTATGCAATGCCACTCTGCCACCATTCCCGCAGCAGCATAGAACGAATAATTAGAGGTCTCACAAGCCGGCGTAGAGACATGGCCACACCTCCTGTAAATCCAGAATCGCTCTCACGTGCAGGGGCGACGCGGCGTGCTGGCGGACGTCATCGTATCGGTGACAGTATACCGAAGGCACGAGCGCGCGAAAAGCCCGAGGTGATATGGAGGCGGGAAAGGATTATGCTATAGTGCGGACCCTGCAGGGGCGCATCGTCATGAGAAGGAGACCTGAGCGATGGCAAAGATGAGTGAACACCAAATGCTGGAAGAACTGCGGAAAATCGACACGCCGTCCATCACCAATGTGGTGGCGACGTATCCCACCAATCCGCTCTGTCTGGGACTCTACAATCCGTGGACGGAGAATTGGTACACGGATACGTCGATTCGGTGCATGTATCCGGAGTTGGGACCGCTCGTTGGCTATGCGGTGACGTGCGTGTATGGCTTGCCGGATCCGAATTACGCCCGGTTGTCGTTCATGGATGTGATCGACGCGCTGGACGCCTCCAAAAAGCCAACGATTTTGGTCTTGCAACAGAAGTATCCGCCGGAGCTGGTTGACAAAGTGGGCTTAGCGGGTGAGATCATGACGACGACGGTGAAGGCCGTCGGCTGTTTGGGGCTCATCTCCAATGGGCCGTCACGTGATATCGATGCGGTACGGCGTCTGAATTTTCAGTACATGCTCAGCGGCATCACGGCCGGCCACGGCGCCATGGCGGTGCACGCGGTCAACACACCGGTGACCGTGGGCGGCATGGATGTATCACCGGGTGAACTTATCCATATGGATGAGAACGGGGCATGCAAATTCCCGGCGAACCAGATCGAGGCGGTGTTAACCAACGTCAAAGCGCTCCTCGACGAGGAAGCCGTCCGCATCAACGCCTTGGCCACGGCGAAAACTGCGGCGGACGTGAAAAAGGCTTTTGGTGGGCATGCCTATAGCGAGGAAGAAGATAAGTAGCTGTTAGCCGTCAGCTGTCAGCTCTTAGCTTGAGGAAAAAGCATTCCAGGCTGACGGCTGAGAGCGGACAGCTATTTATCCTGTGTTGCGCATACCTGCTGCGATACCGTTAATGGTAATGAGGAGAGCGTCACGCATGCGGGTGTCGTCGCCGGTGGTGCGCAGGCGGCGCAGCAATTCGACCTGCACCAAATTGAGGGGATCGACGTAGGGATTGCGCACGTTAATCGAGCGCCGCAACACCGGATTGTTTTCCAGGAGTTCCTGATGGCCAGTGATGCGCCGAACCATCTCGTCCGTCTGTACCAGATGCTGCCGTAGCGCTTCGCCAAACCCGCGCAAATGATCTGGCACCAGCTGCCGCTCATACTGCGCGGCAATATCGGGCTCCGTTTTGGCAAGCACCATCTCAATCAAATCGAAGGTGGTGTGCAAAAACGGCCACTCACGATACATGGCTTGCAGCACGGCCTCAGCCCCGTCCTCAATGGCCTGGGCCACGGCCTGCCCCACGCCCAGCCAGGCGGGTGTCATGAGCCGTATTTGGGTCCAGCCGAAGATCCAGGGAATCGCCCGTAGAGACCCCAGATCCGCTCCGGGTTTGCGGCGCGTGGGACGGCTGCCGATATGCAGGTGCTCCAACTCCGTCACGGGCGTAGCCGCGTGAAAATACGACACACACTCGGCTTTGTCCTGCACCACGGTGCGATAGGTCTCCATAGAGACAGCGGCCAGCCGGTCCATGAGCGTGCGCCACGCCGCCTGTGGCGCTGGCGCCGGTTGTAAGGTGGCGCGCAGCGTGGCCGTTGTGTACACCTCCAGGGTACGGGCCGCGATGCCCGGAAGTCCGAACTGGGTCTGGATCATTTCTCCCTGTTCCGTCACCCGCAAACGGCCCTGAATCGCCCCTGGAGGTTGGGCGTAGATGGCAAGAGCGGTCGGACCGCCACCGCGTCCGACGGCGTCGCCACGGCCATGGAATAACGTGAGGTGGACACCGTGGGTCCGACAGATGTGCACGAGGCGCTCCTGGGCTTGATACAGCGCCCACGCCGCCGCCAGATGTCCGGCATCCTTAGTGGAATCGGAGTAGCCGATCATCACCTCTTGCCGTCCGGCAATGCGGTCCCGGTACCACGGCATCTGGAGCAACTGTTCGAGAATCTCACCACAACGCTGTAAATCGTCCACGGTCTCGAACAACGGCGCCACGCGCATCGGGGGCTGCACGCCCGCCTCTTTTTGTAGCAGTTCCACCGCGAGGATGTCGGAGGCCGTATGCGTCATGGAAATGATATAGGCGCCGAGGGAACCCGGGATTTGCTGCGCCGTCATCCTGAAGGTATCGAGCACCTCGTGGACAGCGGGCTCCGCTGGCAACGATGCCGGCAGGAGCGGCCGCCGGCTGCTGAGTTCAGCCAGGAGAAAGGTTTGGCGCTCCGTCTCGCTCCAAGCCGCGTACGATCCCAAGCCGAGATAACGGGTGATGGCATCCAGCGCGTCCGTATGGCGGCTGGATTCTTGCCGAAGATCGAGACGGACCAGGGTCAGCCCGAAACAGGCAAGACGGCGGAGCGTATCGAGAAGCTGCCCCTCGGCAATCAAGGTATTGCCCGTCTCGAGCAGCGAGCGATAACAGAGCCGCAAGCGTTCTGCCACGTCTTCGGGATCCGTGTAGATATCGGTTGCGTCTGGCTCGCGACCCTGCAAGCGCGCTTGGACATAGCGCCCTTCGGGTGGGCTTTTCAATACCAGGCCCGTTATCAAGGTCCGGCTCGTTGTGCGGTTGACTC
>CBCXVS010000315.1:0-8247 GCA_965178525.1 uncultured bacterium
AGGTCAATTCGTTTCAGGCTTTTGAGTTTTTATTTCAACAAGTTGTCGCCGAATCACGGGAGGAACTTCGGCCTAGAGATTGCAGACCATCTGGGTGATGATGCGTTAGCGGCGCCTCCGGTGAATCTGGTTGGGCGGGCGCACTGGGTCCTGGCGGATTACCGGCAGGCGAGTCAGTTGCTACGGCGCAGTGCGGAGCAGATGCGGCAGATCGGCGACATCACAGAGGAAGCGACCGCTGCGGGTTTTGCCGGGTGGACCCTGGGCTGTCTGGGCGAATTGGAGCAAGGGTTGGCGTACGCGGATCGGGGCCTCCGTTTAGCCCGGATGTTGCATAACCCGTTTGCCGAGGCCGCGGCCTATTTATATCGTGGCTCGATCCAGGATCAGCGGGGAGATTGGAGCCAGGCATTGACAGATTATGAAGAGGGACAGCGGATCGCGGCGCAGGTCGGGGATCAGTTCCGGGTGTATTTGTTGAGCTTCATGCAAGGCCGGGCGGTGATGATGGCGGGGAACGCGGCGCAAGGGCGCGTCCTGCTCGAAGAGAGCTTGGCGATGGCCGAGCAGCTCGGCACGCAGTTCCTTCTGGCGTGGCCCCAAACCTACCTGGCGTCGTGTCTGCTTGTCCTGGGTGAGGCGGCGACGGCCCAGAAGCTGTGTCAAGAGGCGCTGCAAATGGCCGGGGCCGCGGGGGACAAATACGGGCAGTTCATGGCGTACCGAACGCTGGCCGAGGCGTGGGGGCAGCTGGAGCCAGCGGCGCAGGAACACGTCGATAGCGCCATGAAGGCGTCCATGGCGTTGCAACAAACAATCGGGGCGCAGCCTGAACTCGCCCGGACCTATGTGTGCTATGCGCGGCTTCTCCAGAGCCAGGGGATGGAAGATACAGCCAGGGCGTACCTTCTCCGGGCTATCGACGCGTTTCGGCGTCTGGGAATGACCTGGGACTTGGCGCAGGCAGAGGAGGCGTTGCGCGGGATCGCATAAGCACGGATCAGCCACAGCTCACTGCCCCGAGCAGCAAAGATAACCGTGTGCCGAATGGCGGCGAATCCGCCGTTGACACCCCCTAGGGACAAAACGCCTGCCGACTCACGCACGGCCTGTCCTCTCAGATAATGATCCGGCTTGGCTCCTCCGGTTGCGATTGCGACCGTGACGGCTGGGAAAACGGCAAGATGATATTTCGTCCGGGATTGCGCTTGGCGCTTTCCAAACTGCGATCCAGCAGGGCGCCGGCAAACGGATTGCGGCGTAAGCGCTCCGGCGATTCCTCTTGCAGCGAACGCGCCGCGGCAACCGCCCACAGGGCCTCGAGGCGGCGCCCGGTTTGCAACAGATAATAGGCCATTTCTTCCAGCTGCAGCCGCATAATCCGCCGGGATTCCTCCCCCAGAGCTTCTTCTAAGGCCTGCTCATGCACGGCATTCATGCGGTCCCGCTGCATCATCTCGCTCACCACGATCTGGCTTTCTTCGATATCGCGAAGTTCATCGCCATACTTCTGCAGAATCGAGAGCGGCAGCGTCCAGCCGGCGAATTCCGGTACGTCTAACAGATCACTGGCGTGATGCTCATACGCCGCCGCTTCTTGCAGATCTGCCTCCGAAAGCGCAGAGTAGACAATCGCTTTGTCGAAGGTGACGTTTGTTTCGCCGACGATGTCCCGCAGGGCAAAATAGTCCTCGGGAACCGGGGCGCCGGTCGCGAGGTTCATCTGGTGGGCTTGCGCGACTTGAAATTGGCAGTAAGTCGGCTCCAATTCGATCAGCGGCGACTGCGACTGAACTTTTTCCAGGAGCTCAGGGAGTTCCCGTTTGCTGGCTGGAAAGCCCAAGGCATGTTGGATGCCCGTGCCATAATTGATGACAAGGTAGGCCACATTGTAGCCGCCAAACGGTTTGGTACGAACCATCCACAGAAGGCGGTCACCCGCCGAGTCAATGTGGCTTGCCAGGCACATTTCCAGGCGATGCGTGACGGCGCCGACCACGCTGCGGCCGCGCCATGATGTCTCGTCGATGGCAACGCCATGCGCTTTGAGCCGATGTAAAGCCTTGCGGATCGTTTTTTGCGCGGCTTTGTCCGGCGTCTCCGCCAGCATGTCTTGGAGGATCGCGGCGCTTTCCGGCAGCGGAATCGCGGCCAGGCTGTCCACGAGCGCCATGCGCTCCTGCGCCTCGGTGGCGAGCTGTAAGGTCTGCAGGACCGCCAGCGCCATATACGGCTGCTCCGCCGTCAGTTCCCGGGCCAGATCGAGCGCGAGCGCCAACGGTAGGTTCTGCACCGTCTCGCGCCACGGCGGCTGTAGGGCGCCCTCGTCCGTCAGCGACGCCGGATCGGCCGTCCGCAACGCGCTCATGGCGATTTCCGCCTCCTGAATCGCCTGCTGGTAGGTGGCATCGGTGGGCGCTCCCAGGCGGTCGAGCACGGTGATGGCCAGGGCGCGGGTGCTGAGGGACAAGGCTGGATTTTGTACCCAGCATTGTAGGGCCTGTACATATTCCGAGGCCTCGGCCGCGCGCAGAAGGCGCAGCAATGCCTGCTGTTGCGCCTCGGGCAGCCGCAGGCCTTTGCGGGCGATAAAGCTGCTGAGGTTGGGCTGAACCTGCAGCAGGGTGTCAAGCGCCATGCGTGCTTCCGTGGGTGACAGCTCGCTCTGCGAAGCCATGTCCGCCAGGTCGGCTAACGTGGTGACAAGTGAGGAAGGGGTGGGTGAACTCACGTGCGTCATCCTTTCAGATTGCCTGCGACTCGCTTGACTGCCGCAACGTTTCCAGGCCTGGACCGTATCCGCTACATCCATGTTCCGGAGGAGAAAGAGAGAAATGGTGCTGTCCGGTTATTGACAAACGGTAGGGATACCGGTCTCGGTCGGTGCAGTAGTGTATAGAGCGGCTTGGCGTTTGTCAACTGGCTGCTGAGGGGGCTGTAGGACATAGCTGATTTTGTCTCAGTACTTATGTTATGCTCAGGAAAGCGCGCAGGCAGCGCGACGGTGAGTAGCAGAGAAGGACGATCGCATGGCGCTGACCATGACGTTCTGGCCCAATCCGGTGTACCGTAACCATACGGGGGAGATGCGCTGGTATTTTCACGTCTCGGTGCGGCAGGACGGAGCCAAACGGATCCATATCTGGCGCTATCGAGGCGAATGGTACGATATGGAGAATCGGCTCCAGGATACGAAGGGAGACGACCTCGATATGCGCCTCGGCCCCTATCAGCACACGTCGTATTCCGACCTCTGGGTGACAAGTGCGATCCACCCTTTCCGCTACCGTCTGGTCCTCTTTGGCCGTGAAGAAGACGGGCACGAGGTGCAGGGCGAAGCGTTGTTAGTGTGTCAGTGAAGCTGTCAGCTCTCAAGCGTCCTTGGAGGGAAGCAAGGGCGCTCTCAGCTGCTGCAGAAGGGAAGTTGAGGGGATGTTGGAGGGCGCGGCGTCGATGCTGCATTCGTGCGTAACGTCAAGTATTTCCTAGCTCATAGCTGAGAGCGCCCTTGCTTCCCTGCAAGGACGCTTGAGAGCTGAGAGCTTCACATCTATTGATCCGAACCGGAAAATGCTCTATAGTGTGGCGCGAGAGAGGTGGACACAAAAAACCTAGTGAATATGATTCACTAGGAGGCGCGAAAGCCGACGATAGGATTTGAACCTACGACCTACTGATTACGAATCAGTTGCTCTACCGGCTGAGCTACGTCGGCGGTTGGAATGGTGGTAGGATAGTAGTGAATACGGTCCGATCCGTCAAGGGGGATTTTGGTCCACGGCTCTCGCTGTAGGTGTGATAGTAGATAGATGAGGGAGAGCACCGCATATGCAGACTCAGATATTTATGAGTGGGTTAATGTTAGGTTTGCTGTTGGGGGTCCTCCTCTGTTATGTGGCTCTCCGGTTTCTCAGCCGGCAACGTGGCCAAGGCAGACGGCGGGAAGTCGATCAGTTGACGGAGGAATTTCAAGAGCTGTTCCGGCGGATCGACCAGGATAAAAATCAAAGTCCTTAGCGTCGGTCATCCTTCCGTTTCGCCGCATGACCCTGAAGAGACGGCGGCCAGGAACGTGGCCTCCTGAGGGCCGCATAGCCGTAGGCGTGCGTCTGGGCCGTGTCCTGGCAGAGCCTGGTATCCGGCCTCTGCTATGCCGCATGGACGTCCGCAGATGCTGGAGTTTTGTCCATGGTGGAACCTGCCCAACGCGCCGCCCCGAAGCGGGTGGCGCTCTTTGTCACATGTCTGGCTGATATGTTTTATCCCGATGCCGGTGAGGCGGCCGTGCAGGTGCTACGCCGGCTCGGCATTCACGTCGATTTTCCACCGGCGCAAACGTGCTGCGGGCAGCCGGCGTTCAATGCCGGTTTCCGGGAGCCGGCGCGTGCGGTGGCACAGCGGAATCTGGCGATTTTTGCCGACTATGATTACGTGGTGGCGCCATCCGGTTCGTGTACGGCGATGTTTCGCGTGTTCTATCCGGAACTTTTTGCGGCTGATCCCGCGCGCGCCGCCCAGGCAGAGGCGCTGGCGCAACGGACGTATGAGCTGTCGGAATTTTTGGTGCGGGTGGTCGGGGTCGAGCAGGTGGGGGCGGTGTTTCCGGGCAAAGTGGCCTATCACGCCTCGTGTCATCTTTTGCGCGAACTGGGCGTGGCCGATGCGCCGCGCCGGCTCCTGGCGCAGGTGCAGGGCGCCAGCGTCGTGTCCATGGATTTGGAAGAGCAGTGTTGCGGCTTTGGCGGCGTCTTTGCCGTGAAGTATCCGGAAATTTCCGACGCCATGTTGCAGAAGAAAATCGCCAGTCTCAAACGGGCTGGCGCCGATACGCTGGTGTCGTGTGATGCCGGCTGTTTGATGCATATCGCCGGGCGCTTGCACCGGCAGGGAGAAACCGTGCGCATCATGCATCTGGCGGAGTTGCTCAACGCACGGGAAACGGCGGAGGAGGGGCATGGCGGCGTATCTGGGAACTGAGGATTTCGTCACGCACGCGAAGCAGGCGCTGCAGGATGCGCCGTTGCAAGAAGCCCTGGTGCTGCTGACGGACAACTTCGCGCCGCGCCGCGTGGCTGCCATGGCGGCGTTGGGCAATGCGGAAGCGCTGCGGACGCAGGCGCGAGCCATCAAAGAGCACACGGTCGCGCACCTAGACATGTATCTCGAGCGCTTTGCGACGCAACTCCAGCGGGTGGGGGTGCAGGTGCACTGGGCCGAGGATGCCGCCGAGGCGCGCCAAATTATCGCGTCGATTGCGCAGGAAGCGGACGCCAAGGTGATCGTCAAAGGCAAATCCATGGCGACCGAGGAGATCCACCTCAATCCGCACCTGGAACAGCAAGGCTATGAGGTGGTCGAGACGGACCTGGGGGAATACATCATCCAGCTAGCCGAGGAGACGCCGTCGCACATTATTGCGCCAGCGATTCACAAAACGCGCCAACAAATTGCCGAGCTGTTTCACGACAAATTGCAGACCCCGTACACGGAAACCATCCCGGAAATGACCCAACTGGCCCGCCGCCAGTTGCGCCAGCAGTTTCTGCGGGCGGACATGGGCATTACCGGGGTCAATTTCGCCATCGCGGAGACGGGCTCGATCGTCATTGTGACCAATGAGGGCAATGGCCGCTTGTCGTCGACGCTGCCCAAGGTCCATGTGGCGCTGATGGGCATGGAAAAAGTCATCCCCAACCTGGCGGATTTGGCCGTGATGCTTAAAGTCCTGACCAATAGCGCCACGGGGCAGAAGATTTCGAGCTATGTGACGATGATGACGGGACCGCGCCGGGCGCACGACCTGGACGGTCCGGAGGCGTTGCACGTGGTCATTATGGACAATGGCCGCTCGTCGATCTTGCGCAGCGCCAATCGCGAGGCGCTCTATTGTCTGCGGTGCGGGGCCTGCTTGAATGTGTGTCCGATCTACCAAAATATTGGCGGGCATGCGTATGGTTGGGTCTATCCCGGTCCCATTGGCGCCGTGCTGACGCCATTGTTCGTCGGGCTCGAACCGGCGCATCATCTGCCGCGCGCCAGCACGTTGTGCGGGGCCTGTCGTGACGCCTGTCCGGTGAAGATCAACATTCCGCACATGCTGTTGCACTTGCGCCAGGAGCTGGTCGATCAGCGCCACGTGCCTGGGGCCGAAAAGGTTCTCTTTGCCCTCTGGGCGCGCCTGATGCAGCATCCGCGGCTCTATGCCTGGGCCACACGGCTGGCGTCGGTGCTGCAAAAACCTCTGGTGCGCCAGGGGTGGATTACCCGCCTCCCACCGCCGTTGCAGGGTTGGACGCAATCGCGCGATTTGAAGGCGGTGGCGCCGCAGTCGTTCCGGCAGCGCTGGCAGCAGACGCTGCAACACCAGGAGGCGCCCGGTCATGAGTAGCCAGGACGCCTTTCTGTCACGCGTGCGGCGGGCCTTGCAGGGTGGGCATCCGGCCTCCCAGGATGCGCCGCTGCAGTGTCAGCCTGCCGAGCCTGTCCATGTCGAGGCCTT
This sequence comes from uncultured bacterium, assembly GCA_965178525.1. Taxonomy (GTDB): domain Bacteria; phylum Tectomicrobia; class Entotheonellia; order Entotheonellales; family Entotheonellaceae; genus CBCXVS01. The sequence goes on from CBCXVS010000315.1 coordinate 6,500, forward strand.
GCGCGCCCGTTTGGCAGAGCAGCGTCCGCAGCTCATCGCCCAACTGCATGACGAGCTGAGCGCGGTGGGGGGGAAAGTCGTCCGGGTGCAGTCGGTGGCGGAGGCCACGCAGTACGTGAGCCGGCTGGCGCATGAATATGAGGCTGAGCTGGTGGTGCGGTGGGATTCGGACCTGCTCGAATCCTTGGAAATTGATGCGGCTTTGCAACAGCGCGGCATTGACGTGCACACGGCAGCGCCTCCGGCACCGGCCGCGATGGACGGCAAGCGGCAAGACCTACGTGAGTTGTTGGCCAGGGCGGATATCGGTTTGTCGGGTGTGGATTATGCCATTGCCGAGACCGGGACGCTGATGCTATCGGCCTTGCCGGGCCAGATGCGGGGCGTCTCGCTGCTGCCGCCGGTGCACGTCGCGGTGGCGCGGCGTTCGCACATTGTGGCGACGCTGGCCGATTGCCTGGCCTTATTGCAAGCGGAAGGGAAGGATCTGCAAGATCGGCTGACGAGTTGCGTGTCGTTTATTACCGGCCCGAGCCGTACCGGGGATATTGAATTGTCCCTCACCATTGGCGTACACGGGCCGGGCGAATTACACTTGGTCATTTTGGATGACGCCGATGCGGCTGCACCAGGGCGCCATGAGGAGAACTAACGCGTGTTAGAGTATGATGAGAGTTGGATTGGCAAAGCGTTCGATCGCTATAGCTACGAGGTGACGCAAGCGGAGATCGTCGAATTCGCCACCTCCCTTGGGGAGACGAATCCGTTGTTCACCGATGAGGAATATGCTCGGAATACGCCGTATGGCGGCATCGTTGCGCCCCCCACATTCTGCGTTTCCTTCCGCAGTCATGCCAACATGCCGGATCTGCAGCTGAACTATGGCAGGCGCGGCTTCGATGGCGGTAAGGAGTGTCAGTTTTACGCGCCGATTCGGCCGGGTGATACCATTACCGGCGTGGACCGTGTGGCAGAGGTGTACGAGAAGACAGGTCGTAGTGGCAATATGATCTTCATCGTGCGGGAAAGTAAGCTGACGAATCAGCATGGCGAAACCGTGTCGGTGATCTGTCAGAGCTTGATTCGACGCGACTAAGTGCTGCGAACTGCAAATGAAGAGCTGTTAGCTGTTATAGCTGTTAGCTGTTAGCTAAAAAAGAAGATACAAGATTTCTTCTTCCAGTGTTTTAGCTGATAGCTGATAGCTAGTACTAAGAGGAGCGAGACAGCGACGTGGGCGAGCAAGCGGAATATTTTGAGGATATTGAGGTCGGGGACGAACTCGAAGAGTTGGAGATTTGCCCCAGTACTGAGGATGTGGTGCGCTATGTCAAGGTGGCGCGGATGGAGAGTCGGCGCTTTACCGATGATGAATACGCCCGGGGCGAGGGACTGGGCGGTGCGATTATCCCAGGGAATATGAGTCTTGGCTTTTTATCCCGCATGGTGGCGGAGTTTTTCCCGCTCGGCACGGTGAAAACCTTGACGGCCAATTTCCGGGCGACGGTTCCACATAATATCCCGCTACTCTGTAGTGGTGTGGTGACCGAAAAACAAGAAGAAAATGGCGAGAACTTGGTCTATTGCGACCTTGTCCTCACGAATGAGGATGGGGATCGATACGTCCAGGGCACGGCTCAGGTGGCGCTTCCGAAGCGCGGTTAAGTACCGAAATAAAATTAGCTTTCTATTTTTCCCTCGAGACGTGTATAAAGGTCATGAGGTCCAGGTACTTCAACCGATGGTGC
>CBCXVS010000316.1:0-8230 GCA_965178525.1 uncultured bacterium
GGTCAATTCGTTTCAGGCTTTTGAGTTTTTATTTCAACAAGTTGTCGCCGAATCACGGGAGGAACTTCGGTTTAGAGCTCTCAGCTCTCAGCTCTCAGCTCTCAGCTAGGAAAAAAGCTAAGAGCTAACAGTTGTCATTGTATGCATGGTGCAGAATGGTGCATCGCATGCACCCTACGTAGGAAACGGATCAGAAACTTCTGCCATCATTTACTAGGAAAAGCTGATAGCTGATAGCTGATAGCTAACGACTCTCAAACCAGTCCAGGATGGCGTGATTTTCCCCTGGCGGATAGGAATGGCCAAAATCGGCAAGTTCGTGAAAGGCGACGTCGTGCCCCCAGTCGCTGAGGTTGCGCGCCACAGCCCGAATAAATCCGATGGGGAAGATCTGATCCTTTTCTCCGTGCGCGATATACACGGGCAAGCGGGTGGCCTCGGGGCTGCGGTGGTGTGGCCGTAAAATACCGGCGATAATCGCTAGGCCGGCGAAACGTTCAGGATGGGCAAACCCCACTTCGTAGCCGAACGAGCCGCCATCGGACAGACCGGTCAGGAGGATACGGGAAGGATCGACCTGGTAGCGGGCTTGCATGTCTTCCAGGATGAGCAAAATCGAGTCGATATCCCATGGATGCCAGGTGGGACCAAAGGATTTGGCGCTGAGCAGCAAATAGCCGCGACTCTTGGCGTATTTCAGCCAGGTCCAGAGAAAATCCTCGTCGTTGCCATTTGCCCCATGCATGGACACAATGAGGGGCCAGGCGCGTTCGGGGCGATAGTATTCGGGCACATACGCGCTGTAGACACCGCGGTGGCCGTCAATGTCGAAGCGGTGAATACCGCTGTCCGGATGTACGTCGGCGGGCGCGGGCTCGCACGTCGTCACATCGGCATCGTCCAGGAGCCAGTAACGCTGCCAGGCCGGCACATGGGCGCGGACCGGGTAGAGGAAATACTTGATGCGGGAGGCCAGCCGCCGGGTGAAAGAGAGCGTGGCGAAGTCGAATTGACCTTGCAGATTTTTCAGGACTTGTAAAATATGATGCTGCAGACCGAGCCCCCGCCGCAGGGCATCATGCGCTGCGGCCGCATCTTCCGGAGGCTGCAGCACGGCCAGACGTTGGGCATCGGCGATGGCGGTGGCGCCATAAGTAGTGTCCAGCTCGCTTTGGTACGCGGTCATATGCTCTCGTGACCGTAACGTGTACCACAGGGTGCGATCCATAGCGCCGACGAAGTCGCACAGACGTTCACCGATCGCATCGATCTCAGTGGCATATGCCTCTGCGGCCAGGGGCTGGAGGGCATCCTGAGCATATTGCCGCAGGTGGGTGTCCAGATACGTATGCATGGCGGAGAGGAATATCTCACGCTCAGCGATCCATTCATCGGCTAAGGCGCCAAGCCGGTCCAAGCGCCAGGATTTGTCTGTCATAGAACCCTCCGGAATGCGGAATGCGGAATGCGGAATGCGGAATGCGGAATGTAAGAATGGGTATACATGATAGTTGTCAGCATACCGGGCAGTATTTGGATTGTCACGTGATATTATCCTACGGGAAGGGACTCCGCCTGTCAAAAAGTTGAGACGGTGCACAGCGTGCGCCTTCATGAAGCTGAGAGCTGAGAGCTGAGAGCTGAGGAATGTACCATGCAGGAGGCAAATCTACTGGATCCGGGGCAGGTGACGATTATCCTGGTGCGTCCGCAAAGTCCGGGCAATATTGGCGCCGCGGCGCGTGCCATGCGCAACATGGGTCTGTGGCGTTTGGCCCTCGTGGCGCCTGAACGGTTTCCGCATCCGGAAGCTCGGATGATGGCCTGTGGCGCTGAAGGGCTGTTGCAGCAAGCGCAGGTGTATGACTCGCTGCCTGCGGCCATCGCGACGTGCCACTGGCTGGTTGGCACGTCTGCCCGCCGGCACCGCTATCGGAACCCGCCACTGACACCGCCGGAGCTGGCTCACAAGCTGCCTATACTTTGCCAGGACCACCACGTGGGCATTCTGTTCGGTCCTGAGGATGCCGGTCTCACCAGCGATGAACTCAATCGGTGTCATGATTGGGTCGTCATTCCCACGGTCTCGGACGCGACGTCACTCAACCTGGCCCAGGCGGTGATGGTGATCTGCTATGAAATCATGCAACGGCAGTCTGTGCCGGCGCGGTCTGAGCTGCCCGCACTGGCGCCGGTAGCGGCAACCGAAGCCATGTACGAACATCTGCGTCAAGCCTTTACCGTCCACGGCTTTCCAAATGCCGAAGCCGTGGATCGCGTCATCCTCGGGCTGCGTCGTATTTTTGAGCGCACCAAGCTGGAGCGGCGCGATGTCCGCTTGCTGCGGGGCATTGCCCGGCAGTTAGGATGGGCGTTACGCCATCCTCTCACGCCAATACGCGAACCCGATGACACCGCGCAGCCGGAGTGAGGACGAGCGATTGCCCGGTTGCCAGGGCGACCTGCCGTGGCTCGGTCGACAGTCCCGTCAGGTCCTGTAACAGATCGCCAAGATTCGCTTGGAGGCGCAGCGTACCAGGTCGGATGGGATGGGTCCAGCTACCCTGCCGAATGTGAAATGAGGGGCCAATCACGGTACTGGTGAAGTTGCCGCTCTGCGGCGAACCATGCGGCGATGTGGCCCAAAGATCCCCAATGTAAAGACCATCCGGAATGGACGCCATCAGGTCGTGCAGTGCGGCCGCGTCATTGCCCTTAAGGCATATATTGGTGGGAAAAATGCCTGGCCGCATGCCAAAACTCTGATGGTTCAAGCTGTGACGCATGCCATTACGGGGCGTCATGGAGGCCATGGAAGTCGCCAGAGCCTGAGCGTGATAGGCATCCGTCAGAAAGCCTGCCAGGCGACCCTGATCGATGAGCGGTGTGGTACCCGTCGGTAAGCCTTCGCCAGTGATCGTGCGGCTGCCAAGCAGACGGGGTATCTGGGCCTCATCCGTCAGCGTCAGGAATGGGTTGGCGATCTGTTGGCCATACGAAGCTGCAAAGGGACTGGCGCCAGCAGCTACCGTGTCGAGGCTTAAGGCCGGGAGTAAGAGATCTTGGAGAAGCGCCGCCACAGCCTCAGGTCCGAAAATCACCGGATAGTCGCCGCCCTCGATGGGCGTACTGCCGCGTGCCTGTATGGCGCGGTTCGCCGCTTCCACCCCGGCATCGTAGGGTGAGAAATCCTGCAGGTGGGTGGCAACACCCGTGCCGGTGCCTTGACTCTGTTCGTTGGTCAGGCGCGCCAGGACCGTGGCCAAGAGTCCAGTCGAGGTTTCGCCGGCCAGGAGCCCATGCGTGTTGCCGAGCATCAGGTGTTCATGCCGGCTGTACACGTGGCCATGTACCTGCAGGTGGGTAACGAAACCGGCTTCTCGCAAGGTGGAAAGCGCGCCATCAAGGGCCTCCGTGGCCAATCCTGCGATATCGTCCAGCGGACATGTCAACACCTCGGGATCGTGAAAGGTCACCATCTCAGGTTGCGAAGGCCCAGGATGGGGCAATGTCCCAAACGCGGGGCCTTGAGACGCGTTCAGTTTCGCTTGTTCCAGGGCTTGCTTGATGCCTTCAGGCGACAGATCGTCACGTTCGATCCCAAACCCCGCGCGACGGCCATCGCGGTCTGCAATGACCACTAAAATACCGATGCCCGTCTCGATGTGGGAATGAGGGGATGGCGGTGCCGCCTCAGCGTCCGTATCATCGTATCGGATGTGCCCGACCTGCTGTTCGCACCACGAGGCGCATATCTCTGCTTCGACCACAGCCGCTTCGGCTTCGACCATCTCCAGCGCGTACGATACGCTTAACCGGAGATCCTGCAGGTCGAGGACGTCATATGGTTCCACCGTGTTGCTCCGGAAAAAAGCTCTCAGCTGTCAGCTCTCAGCTATCAGCCAGAAGAGAGGATTTCTTCATTTTTCTTAGCTGACAGCTGAGAGCTGACAGCTAAGAGCTTCCTAATCAGTGGTGAATAGTAGCACATGAAGCGCGCTATTGCCGTATCCGGATACCAGTTGTCAAGACGAAGGTTGCAGGCGATGGGACCATCTGGCCAGGATCAGGGCACGAAAGCACAAGTATGAGGCCGTCAAACACGTCGGACAAGACCCGGACGAGTTTTTATGAACGGGTGTACGCCCTCGTCCGTCATGTCCCGCACGGCAGAGTTGTGACCTATGGGCAGGTGGCGGCCCTGTTAGGAGCGCCACGGGCGGCACGAGCCGTGGGCTATGCGCTGCGGGCCTTACCGGCGGGATCGGATGTGCCTTGGCACCGTGTGATCAACCACCGGGGCCAAATCAGTCCGCGCCATCCGGCCGCCAGTCTGATACTCCAACGTCTCTTACTCGAAGATGAGGGGGTGGGTTTTGATGCCCAAGATCGTGTTAATTTGTCCGTTTACCGTTGGCAGCCGGAAGCCCTCGAGGGGTAACGTCTCCGTTCGCCAGCCGATACCCAGCGGATACGTAGTTGTGATTCGCCAAGATTGGAATGTATAACAGAGTTGTTCCTCAATAGCATAAGATCAGGTTCCCTAGCCCAGCCCAGATGCCCACCGAATCATCCTCAAAGTGATCTTTGCGGTTGCGGAAACGCTGCACCAAAATGTTGAAACGCTTCATACCGCCGATGGCATGTTCGATCAAGATGCGAACTTGACTCACGGCATAATTCGCCGCCTGCTGCTCCGCCGTCAATTCTGGAGTCGGATTCGTCTTGCTCTTCCGGGGTTTCTTGTGTGGAATCTCAAGCATTTCGCCTTTGTAGTCCGACTGAATCCCCTGATAACCCAGGTGCACCCAAACTTCTACGTCACTAAACCGGTCTAAGTCCGGTGGGAACTCTTGTTTTAACATGCTGTAATCATGGTTGTGACCACTAAACGTACGGCCCAGAAAGACGATCCATTTATCCGGCATCGACATCACTGTATTTTTCAGCGTATGGCTTTTTTTTACCACTATAGTGTTCACGTTGGGTCGTCTCATCTTGTGACCGGCGATAGCTTCTTTCAGTCGCATCAATAATCAGTTGATCCACACCTGACAACGCCTCCCTCAACGACTCTGGGGTCTTCAACTCTCGATAAGGCATGAGGTCTAACTGCACTAACGTGTCATACAGGATGGGAGAGAGCTTATGGAGATTTTCATTCGCTTTCGAACGTACCATACCAAATTGTGCACCAAGAACATCAAACGTCGGATACGTCTTGTAATAATATAGAACGAACAGGAGTTTGTCTGACAGAGTGGGTAATTTGCCTTTGATACCTGCACCCGGCTTTCGGCTGCGTTTGCCAGCTTGGACACCCTCCTCATAGCGTTTTTGCTGAGCCTGTTGATAGACGTGGCTGAAGGCGGGCAGCAAGAAGTCAAATTGCGTCTGAGACACACCGGTTAAGGCTTTCATCTGCCGATCATCTCGGATAACCAATGACCTGGCTGGGCTCCCTCCATCGTTTGGGGGAGGATAGCCTACCTCATTAACTATTGGGGAACAACCCTAATGCCTACAACTTGCCGATTCGCTTCGCGCCCTTTCGCGTTCTTCGTGGCGCCTGTTTTGATCGTCTCCGGGCGCTGATCGCCTCGGCATGACGGCGCCTTTTGAAAAACGATGTCGCGCATGTTGTCCAGGCCCTTAAGTACTGAAACAAAATCAAATATGTCTTTCCTCTGGAAAAATATATCAAGGTCATTTTGTCCAGGTACTTATATCCCTTGGTAAACGGTGAGGGCATTCCTCTATGCAGCCTGATCATGTGACATTATCGGTGCCGAGTCATCCGAGGTACTTGCGACTTGTCCGTGATGTCCTCACCCGTCTGCTCACCGATGTGGGGTTTAGCAAACGCGATAGGATGGGCGTCGTCTTGGCTGTGAACGAGGCGTTTGCAAACGTGATCAAGCATTGTTATCAAGGCGATGTAACGCAACGGATCGATCTGACGGTATGCGTTGAGCCGCAGGTGGTGACGATTGAAATGCGTGACTATGGGAAACATCCGGATGTTGCGTGCATTCAACCCCGTGATCTCCAGGATGTCCGGCCCGGGGGGCTGGGCACCCATCTGATGCGATCGATCATGGACGAGATTACCTATGATATGGCATCCGACACTGGAACCGTGCTACGGATGCGCAAGCATCGGAGTGTGCCGTGCACATCACCATAGAATCAACCCAGGATGATATTACGATCTTGCACCTTGCCGGGGACGTGGACATGAAGGAGGTGACGGCGTTTCGTCAGGCGTTACAGACGACAGTGCGAGACGCCAAGCGGGGTGTGGTCGTGGAGCTGACCGACGTCCCTTTCATCGATAGTTCCGGGATCGCGGTGTTGATTGAAGGATTGAAGTGGAGCCGTGCACGGTCGCTCCCGTTTGTCTTGACGCATTTGACTGAAGCCGTGCAAATGGTGATGGAACTTGCCCACCTCGAAGGGGTCTTTACGATTACCGGGAAGTTAGAGGAAGCGCTGGCGCGGATTGCCGAGGCGCCGTGAGGCCGCAAGGAGCGTAAGGGATGGACGCCACTCTTGGCAAACTGGGCCTGTTCTTGAGCCATGTGGCCAGCATCGCGCGGCTGTTTGTGCTCACGCTCTACTGGGTGTTCATCGCGCCATGGCGTGAGCGGCGGCCCGGGTTTTCCTTACAGCGTCTCGTCCACCTCATGTACGAGACCGGGGTGCGGTCTCTCCCGATCGTTTTATTGATCGGATGCCTCGCCGGCATTATTCTCTCGTTGGAAACAGGGGTCCAGCTCAAGCGCTTTGGCCAAGTGCAGTTGGTAGCGGGGCTGGTGGCGTTGTCGATGGCGCGCTCGCTAGGGCCGCTTCTCACCGCCATTGTGATTACGGGCCGAGTGGGTGCGGCGTACACCGCTGAACTTGGTACCATGAAAGTCTCGGAAGAGAGCCTGGCGCTTGAGGTGATGGCGGTGAACCCGGTGGGTTATCTGGTGGCGCCGCGTTTTCTGGCGCTTCTCATCATGCAGCCGTGCCTGACGGTATTCGCCGATCTCATGGGACTTGTCGGGGGATTTGGCATCGGGACCCTGGTCTATAACCTGAGCCCGGCTTCCTATGTCAATACGACGTTGGTCTGGCTTCGGTTAACGGACATTGGCGCGGGCCTCCTCAAAAGTCTCATTTTTGCCGGTATTATTGGCCTGGTGGGATGTTACCGGGCCCTGGTGGTTGAGGGCGGTCCGGAAGGCGTGGGCCAGGCCACCATGGTGTCCGTGGTGACGACGATTGTCCTCATTATTGTGGCCGATGGAATCTTTACGGCGTTGTTGACCTGAGGCAATGAAACCATGCCGGGCGATGTCACCCTGCAAGATCGTGAGCCGATGATTGAAGTCTGCCATCTGCGCAAGTCCTTTGGCGGCAAGCTGGTGCTCGAGGATGTGAGTTTTACTGTACCACGCGGCGCCATCTGCGTGATTATGGGCGGCAGCGGCAGCGGTAAATCCACGATTTTGCGCCATCTCATTGGGGCGTTGAAGCCGGATGAGGGCGCCGTCTATCTCGATGGGGAGGACATTACCCGGCTCCCGGAGCGGGAATTGGAGCGTGTGCGGAGCAAAATCGGCATGCTGTTTCAAGGAGGCGCTCTCCTCAACTCGCTGACGGTGGGAGAAAATGTCGCCTTGCCCATCCGGCATCACACGGATCTCGCCAATGCCACGATCAACATCATGGTCAAGATGAAGCTCGAACTCGTCGGCTTGCGCGATGCGGAGCATCTCAAGCCCTCGCAGATCAGCGGCGGCATGCAGAAGCGGGTCAGCCTGGCGCGGGCGATTGCCCTGGACCCGAAAATCGTCTTTTACGACGAACCCTCGGCCGGGCTCGATCCGATTGTGTCGGGGGTCATCGATAAACTCATGATCGACCTCGCAAAGATCATGCGGATCACGTCGGTCGTTGTCACCCATGATATGAATAGCATCTTTCGCATTGCGGATATGGTCGTGATGTTGCATCGTGGGCGTATTGTGGTCTGCGATACGCCGGAGAATATTCGTCACCATCCTGACCCCTTGGTGCAGCAGTTTATCACGGGCGCACCGGATGGCCCCATTCCGCTGCGTATGTCCCAGAAAGACTATGCCGAAGACATTTTGGGTCTCTTAGCGTGCGACCTGAAGACGCCTAACTTAAGTGGTTTGAACCAGTTAAAGGAAATGCAGGTCCGTGTGCGGACCTATCG
>CBCXVS010000317.1:0-8156 GCA_965178525.1 uncultured bacterium
AAATGGACTTTTGAATTGGGCTAACCTGTTGATCTACTTAACCCTCCGCCTATTCTGCCAGGGGAACTTCGGCCTAGAGACGGAGTCCAGCCGTGGCACCTTGCTCCCTACTCGGGGTCATGCTAAGGTCGATACCAGAGGCCATATGAGGGACATGCAACGGTCAAGTGGGGAGAGAGCGATGCGAGGTGATGGGCGACATCCGAACGAACTCCGGCCAGTCACAATTACCTCTGGCGTGAACAAATATGCCGAAGGATCGGCGCATATTGCCATGGGGGACACGCAGGTGTTGTGTACGGCCTCCATCGAAGAATCCGTGCCGCCGTTCCTGCGCGACCGTGGCGAGGGGTGGGTCACGGCGGAATATTCCATGCTGCCACGCTCGACGGCAACCCGGTCTACCCGCGAGGCCGCACGGGGCCGTTTAGGGGGACGGACGCTCGAGATCCAGCGTCTCATTGGCCGGTCGCTACGCGCCGTGATGGATCTGCCCAAACTGGGTGAACGCACGATTTGGCTGGACTGTGATGTCTTGCAAGCCGACGGTGGGACCCGTACGGCGTCTATCACGGGCGCCTATGTAGCGTTGCATTTGGCCCTGCAACACTTAGTCCAACACGAGACGCTCCCAGCCCTGCCCCTCAAAGACGCTGTTGCCGCTGTGAGTGTCGGCATGCTGCACGATACCCCCTATCTCGATCTTAATTATGAAGAAGATTCGACATCAGATGTCGACATGAACGTGGTCATGACGGGCAATGGCAATTTGGTCGAAATTCAGGGTACGGCCGAAGGCGAACCATTTAGCCAGAGCAACCTCCTCGATCTCCTCGCCCTGGCCAGTCAGGGCGTCTATCAGCTCCTGGAGGCTCAGCGTGAGGTGCTCAACGTCTAGGTCGTCACGCGAGGCTGTCAGGGCGGGGAGCTAGGAGACATTAACGTCGCGTGGCGAGAAAAAACGCTTGCAGGGAGAGCGACGCGTATGCTAGGTTCCTATAGAGCTTGTGCGATTGTTATCGGCAGGCTGTACTGACCAACGGGGCGTGGCGCAGTTTGGTTAGCGCGTCGGTTTTGGGAACCGAAGGTCCCCGGTTCAAATCCGGGCGCCCCGATCAATAAAATCAACAACTGAGTCTTCGAGGTAAGGCGGCCCGGCTCATCAAGCCGCCTGTTCTGCGGGAGGTGTCTGACTTAAAGAATTTAGGGGAAATCGAGCTATTTGGAACTATCAGCCAACATCGCCCTTGCTTCCCTGCAAGGACGAGGGATGGGAATAGGTTACCGTATCGTTTCGGTGATGCTTTTCGAAACACGAGTCGCAGTGGATTTCTTTGGAGGAAAAATAGTCCGTGCCATCAAGGGCTAAGAGGTCGTGGCCCTCGACAAAGACCATTTCTTTAAGTGCTTTGCCGCGTTGGAGTTGACGAAAAACCGCTTTAAACGCCGCTCTCAGGCTTTCGGGCTCGACCGCATCGAGGTCTCGCACGGCACTCGCCCGATGCCGTAAACCCGTTGCAAGTTGTCCTCGGTCCTCTGCTTGTCAAAGGCAAGCAACGAGGGGGGTATGTGTGCAGGGGCAAAGTGAGGAAGAGAGAAGGCGGCACCCGGATTTGAACCGGGGAATGGAGGTTTTGCAGACCTCTGCCTTACCACTTGGCTATGCCGCCACTATTGGACCCAACTAAAGCGGGCGACCGGGCTCGAACCGGCGACCCCAACCTTGGCAAGGTTGTGCTCTACCAACTGAGCTACACCCGCCTGACGTCATTGTGTATGACCAGTGTACTATACCAAATTCCCCACGCATGTCAACCCCAAGTCAGTGTTAACTCTGTTCGCGCTCGTTGGCGCGCCAGAGCGAGGCGGTGATCTTTGATTCCGTGCCCTGCAGCAAACGCTGAAAATTGCCCCAGTGCTTCCACAAGACGAGAAGGGCGATGATGCTGGCGGCGAGCACAAAAGGCTGGCGATAGGACAGCAAGGCCGCCAGGATGGGTACCACGACAGCCGCCAGCATGGAGCCGGCGGAGGCATAGCCCCACCAGACCACGACTCCGATCCAAAGCACCAGACCTCCGAGTAGGGGCAGGGGCAAGGTGAGGAGGACACCGCCGAGGGCCGTGGCGACCCCTCTGCCGCCTTGAAAACGGGCATACCAGGGGAAAAGGTGCCCCAAAACCGCCGCCACCACCGCCGCGGCCGTGATGACGTCGGAACTTCCCCAGAGTTGCGCCAACAGCACGGCGAGGAGGCCTTTTGCGCTATCTCCAAGCAGTGTCAGGGCGCCGGCGCCTTTACCCAGCGCCCGTGCCACATTGGTGGCGCCAATATTGCCGCTGCCACTCTGACGCAAGTCGACACCGCCACGAAGACGTGCGAGGAGGAGGCCAAACGATACCGACCCCAAAAGATAGGCCACGATGAGGAGAATCAGGTCGCGGAGCATAGGGAGCCTTTCAGAGGATTTTCATGAGATATTTGCGCATGTAATCCATGCCGGAGATGACGCTCAAGATCAAGCCAAGACTCAAGACGATCATGCCCGGCAGGTACAGCGCGGGAAGATTGAGGATGAGTAACAACGCGGCGATGATCAGGCAGAGCATTTTATATTTGCCAAAGGTATCCGATGCAATGATGATCTGCTGGTCGGCTGCCATGGCGCGCAGGCCCGTAATGGCGATCTCGCGGCAGAGAATGATCGCGACCATCCAGGCTGGTACTTGTTGACGTTCTACGAGGGCGACGAGAACTGCCGTGACCAACAGCTTGTCCGCAATGGGGTCCAAGAGTTGACCCAAGCGGGTAATCTGATTCAGGCTCCGGGCCAGGTGGCCATCGAGCCAGTCGGTCAAGGCCGCGACGAGAAAAATCAAGGCGGCAATGATGGGATACCAACCCTGTGGCGACATTAAGAAAACGAGGAGAAAAGGCACTAGAAAGATGCGAATCAGAGTGATCCGGTTCGGCCAGTTCAGCTGCCGGGACCATGGAGAGGAGGATGAATTGGACGGTTGAGATATCATACTTGTGTGTCGCGTATCCTGGTTGCCATGTTGATATGCACGCGTGCCTATCGCCAGCGCACCTCCAAAAATTAGCCGTACTTAACGTGGCGTATCTGTAAACAGTATACTGCCACGTACCGTGCGATAGCGATAAATTTTTGCAAATGTATCCGGGAGACCATACAGAGCCAGAACGCGGGCCACATAGCGTTGGGTCTCACGATACGGTGGTATCCCGCCATAGCGCTCTACCGCGCCCTTACCCGCATTGTAGGCGGCCAATATGAGGCGCATATCGCCCCGGAAACACCTCTGGAGATCCTTGAGGTAGCGTACGCCGCCTTCAATATTTGCGCGCGGATCGAATACATTGCGCACATGATAACGCCTCGCCGTTGCCGGCATCAGTTGCATCAAGCCACGCGCACCGGCCCGTGACACCGCCCGAGGATTAAAATTCGATTCGACGGTAATCATCGCCCGCACCAAACGGGCATCCATATCATACTGCTGTGCCACTTGATAGACAAGCGGCATGAGCTGGGCAGCACGTTTGTCCGTAGCCGCGGAAGCGCGTCCGGGTAGCAAACGGCGCGCGGTGGGAACATTGGTGAAATAGAGACGGCCATCTGCGCCACGATATTGTCTCATTTCCCCGGCCTGGGCCGGCAACACCCATAACCATACGACGTTCAATAGGAATGCTAAGTGCGCAAACAGAATTAAATTCATCAAAAAACGGGCCCGTTTCAAATTCCAGTTGACCGTTTCAGTGAACCCCCTGGCGGGGGTAGGATGGTGACTGTCACTGCAGGGTGTGGCGAGCAAGGTCGCGGCCTGATCCACATTTTTGCTGTTCCAGGGCGCAGTCGGCTGGCGCTTGCGCCCGGCAAGCCGCAAGTGGTAAACGAGACTGACCCGATAGCCGCTGGTCACCGGTTCGATTTCGTGCTTGCAATCGGTATAAAACGCCGCATATTGCACGTTGTACGCCCCCGCTGGGCCGCCAAAATCGATCGTTCTCGTCTCGCCGTCATGGCTGACCACGAGCGTACCGCCCTCGTGACGCGACGGCAGGCCGACGACCAGGGTGGCAAACATGCCGTTCACTTTCTCGGAGTCCCAATGCGGGGCGAAAAAGCTGCCCGCTTCATAGATCAACAGCTTGCAGAGGTCCCAGTCCACGCGTTGGTCGATGCCGAATTCACCTTTCACGGTGTCGACCATCTCGGCAATCAATGCGTCCCATGCCGGATTGTGAATCGAGAATTGCTTCGGCTCAATTTGCCAAACACGTCTCACGTCCGTATCGACGATGGTCTCCTCGCCGCGTCCATACGGCGCTTGCACCGCCTGTTGAATAAGCTGCTGGGCCTGCACCGGCCCGATCGGCAATCCCACATCGCCAATGCCATCGACCTCCAATCCGGGCAAGACTGGAGCCAGGCTCCCCGCCGTGCCGAACTGCGTGCTTCATCGAGGGCATCCAACAGGTCAATGAGTTGTTGGGTCGCTTCCGGCATCACGACGCTCCTTCTTTTTTTTCTTCTTTTCCTGTTGGGCCGCAACCATTTCATCACTAGGGTTGTTCCCCAATAGTTAATGAGGTAGGCTATCCTCCCCCAAACGATGGAGGGAGCCCAGCCAGGTCATTGGTTATCCGAGATGATCGGCAGATGAAAGCCTTAACCGGTGTGTCTCAGACGCAATTTGACTTCTTGCTGCCCGCCTTCAGCCACGTCTATCAACAGGCTCAGCAAAAACGCTATGAGGAGGGTGTCCAAGCTGGCAAACGCAGCCGAAAGCCGGGTGCAGGTATCAAAGGCAAATTACCCACTCTGCCAGACAAACTCCTGTTCGTTCTATATTATTACAAGACGTATCCGACGTTTGATGTTCTTGGTGCACAATTTGGTATGGTACGTTCGAAAGCGAATGAAAATCTCCATAAGCTCTCTCCCATCCTGTATGACACGTTAGTGCAGTTAGACCTCATGCCTTATCGAGAGTTGAAGACCCCAGAGTCGTTGAGGGAGGCGTTGTCAGGTGTGGATCAACTGATTATTGATGCGACTGAAAGAAGCTATCGCCGGTCACAAGATGAGACGACCCAACGTGAACACTATAGTGGTAAAAAAAAGCCATACGCTGAAAAATACAGTGATGTCGATGCCGGATAAATGGATCGTCTTTCTGGGCCGTACGTTTAGTGGTCACAACCATGATTACAGCATGTTAAAACAAGAGTTCCCACCGGACTTAGACCGGTTTAGTGACGTAGAAGTTTGGGTGCACCTGGGTTATCAGGGGATTCAGTCGGACTACAAAGGCGAAATGCTTGAGATTCCACACAAGAAACCCCGGAAGAGCAAGACGAATCCGACTCCAGAATTGACGGCGGAGCAGCAGGCGGCGAATTATGCCGTGAGTCAAGTTCGCATCTTGATCGAACATGCCATCGGCGGTATGAAGCGTTTCAACATTTTGGTGCAGCGTTTCCGCAACCGCAAAGATCACTTTGAGGATGATTCGGTGGGCATCTGGGCTGGGCTAGGGAACCTGATCTTATGCTATTGAGGAACAACTCTAATGGATCGCACCTGGTCCGGCCGATCCTTTTTGAAATGCTTCATATACAAGTGCTCGATGAACTGCGGCAGCGGCAATTTCCAGGGCTCTTGCTTATTTCGCTAAGCTACCGAACTTCTTGGGATTCAGTTCCAGCTCGCGAGCCATCTGGATCTGAGTATGGGAGAGATGGCATTGCTTGCGCACCTCCACCCAAACCTGATATTTCTGCGGAATAGCGTTCTTTTTCGCCATGTTACCCTTGCCCCTAACCGTCCGGCCATCTGGCATCAATCGATGGCATGCAAGTGAAATCTGTTGAACATTGGCTGCAGTATGATGCACGTCCATACAGCCGTCAAGAACGTTAAGAACATACGGTGGACACTGTCGTCTCGATTCGCTAACCTGCCTGGAAGCATAGCGTGTGCACCGGATGCATGACGGTTCAAACATTGTTAAAATCCGAGACCGATTTGTTTTGTTCGGTTGCCCATGCCCGACGACGATCCATAGATCACCAGCAAAAGCGACCTCTAAACCAGGAACCGGAGACAACCGATGACTGCCTCGCGTAACGGAATCTTAACGACCGCTGAGCATATTCTATCCGCAACATTCGGTGGCCAGCTCCGGCTCGAAGTGGCGGAGGGACTCGGCGGTAGCCACCGCTCGAACGTCTTCCGGTGTGCGGCGCTAGAGGCGCCCGCCGAGGCGCCTGCCACGGTCGTCGTCAAACATGCAGTCGCGGGTCGCAACGAGACCTATGACCCCAAGGCGCTGAGGGGACCCGCGTGTCGACTCTTTAACGAGTGGGCGGGGCTCCGGTTTTTGAGTGAAATCGCCAATGACGCATCGCCCGCCCCCCGTTTCTATGGCGGCAACCGCCAGGCCGGGGTGATCGTCATCGAAGACCTGGGCAACGGCCATCGCCTCGACCATCTGCTGTTGGGAGACGATGCGGCCATGGCGACAACCGGATTAATCGAATGGGCCCAGGCCCTTGGCCGCCTGCACGCGCTCACAGTGGGCCAGCGCTCCATCTATGATACCCTCCGCAACGCGTTGGGTCCCAGGGAGAAGGCGACGTCGATCACAGAACGCCACCGCCGCCTGCTTGACTGCTTGAAGCAAGCGTGCGATGTCGTTGGCGTCAAACCGCATCGCGGGTGTCAACAGGACCTCCCGACGGTCGCCGCAGCGCTTGCGGCGCCTGGGGCGTTTGACGCTTACACCCACGGTGATCCGTGTCCGGACAACACGCTGTACGCGGGAAACGCGTTGCGACTTCTGGATTTTGAGTCGGGTAATTTTCGACATGCGCTTCTCGACGGGGTCTATGGGCGCATCCATTTTCCAACCTGTTGGTGTGTCAATCGCCTCCCGGACGCGATTCTGCGGCAGATGGAGACGGCGTATCGTCGAGAATTGGTGACTGGGTGTCCTGAAGCCGAGGATGACACTCGGTTTTATGGCGCGGTCGTGGCCACCTGCACCGATTGGACCCTTGAGACGTTTGCGTGGGGTCTGTCGCGCCTGCTTGAGCAAGATGCCAGCTGGGGCATGGCCACGGGACGACAGCGCGGTATCGTGCGATTTGAGATATTGGCGCAGACGGCCGAGGCATTCGGCCATCTCGAAGCGGTTGGCGCCACGGCCGGTGCGATTGCAGCGAAACTACGGACGCTGTGGCCGGATGTCGAGGACATGCCGGACTATCCCGCTTTTACCCCATGAGTTGGGTTGGCAGACATCCAACGCCAACCCATGATCCACATCCACAGCTTCACGCATCTGGCTCGACATTTGGCACGAGGCGTTTCATGAAGGGAAAGAAGACGCTGGCAGCGAGGGTAAGGCAGTATCGAAAGCAGCCGCGGCATCTGTGGAAGGATGCTAAGCCAGTGGCGGCAGCAGGCGCCATAATGATTGGCGCTTGGGAGGTCTTCGAGGGGCTTGAGGCCATCTTCGACAAGCTCGTACCCGTCGCTGGCAACGTCGCTGGTCCATATGGCGCATGGTTTGTTGACCATCTCACCACCCTGGTGCAGGTTGGATTCGTCCCCTATTTTGGTTATCAAACCTATCGCGTTTTCAAGCAGCCCATGCGCCAGCGCAAAGCACGGAAAGGCGTGACGAGAAAACACCGCAAGACGGATTGGAAAGATCTTGGCGTGGCCTGGCAGCGCATCAAGCCAGTCGCCTATGCCGGATGTATCTTCTTCGGTGTCCAGGAAACGTTGGATGCCATTGCGACGTATGTACATGTTGCTCTGCCGGTATCATGGGGTTTTAGACCTGGGACCTTTCTCTTTGAGAATTGGGCCTCCATCCTAAAGACGGCGCTGAGCGGCTATGCAGCCTACAGAGGGTGGGATCGATTTCGACGCGAAGCGGATTCAATCCGGGTAGCGCGACCCTTACGGCCACGAGCGGGTGAAAGGCAAGTCGACAAAGTCCGGAGAGCCCTGAATGGCCTTAAGTGAAGCTCTAACTGCTGGTCGTATCAACGGTTGACGCAACACATGAGGGGGTTTTGTCATGAGGGGAGCGGTCTGGGGTCGTCGCTTTTGGACG
>CBCXVS010000318.1:0-8153 GCA_965178525.1 uncultured bacterium
CATGACAAAACCCCCTCATGTGTTGGGTCAACCGTTGACACGACATGCAGTTAGAGCTTCACTTAAGGCCATTCCCCCAGGACCCCACAACAGACATACCCGCGCGTCTAAGCGATCGCTGAGCAGATCCGCCAGCTGACTAAAATAGGCGCCGGGCCATTGCCGGGTCACCACGTGGCTCGTCGGGTCGACGCAGATGAGTAAATCTTCCGGTCCCACCCCGCGCGTCCGAAGAAAACGCTCGACGTCCTCGCGGTCCTTCTGCGTGTATACCATCGTCAACGCGACATCAGTCGTCTGAATGCCAAGTGGCTCCAGTAAGCGCAGACGTTTCGTCGCCGTGTAGCCTTGAATGTCATGTTGATGATCGACCAGCGTGGTATAGCATAACGACCGTGGCCAACGCGCAAACGCCACCCGATGCCGCGCGCCGCTGAGGCGCGTCAGCAACGCACTACGGGGGTTCCCCATAAGATCAATAACCAGATCGAAACGGCTCTGCCGGATGCGGCGCAGGAACTGTATTTCCTGCCGCCACGTGGCAGGACGCGGGTGAATCAAGACCTCATCGAGAAATGGGTTGCCCTGCAGCACCGCAGCCGGCCTGGGCTCGGCGCAGAAGGCCATGTAGCTCTCAGGGTAGCGCTGCCGCAGGGCGCGGATCACCGGCGTGCTCAAAAGCACATCACCAATCATGCGAAACTGGATCACCAGAATACGCTCCGCAGAGATACGCGACGTCATGCTTGTCCTTGCATGCAATGTGACCCCGCCGCCAAGGCATGGCGCCTGTTCCGGCCGCCATCAGGATGGCGATGGCTCCGGACGCTGCTTCCATCGTCGATGTAGCCAAAACCAATGATCGGGATAACGGCGGACATAGGTCTCAATGATCCGATTAAACCGGCGTGTGTTGTCCTCAATATCACGCCGCAGGTGGCCGGTACGGATCACGGGAATTTCGTCACTAATAATCAGCCGATGCCGCCCCGGTTGCGGCTCACGCACCAGAAAGGCGCTGACAACCGGACACCGCGAGCGCAACGCTATCAATGCCGGCCCCACCGACGTAAACGCCTTGATACCGAAAAATTCCACTTCAACGGCTTCACGGCGCAAGCTGCTTTGATCCATGAGCACCGCCACCATTGCGCCACGGCGTAGGGCGTGTACACTCTCGGCGAGGGCCTGCTGCTTGGGTATGGAGCGATAGCCGCAGCAGCGGCGATACACCTCGGCGAGGCGGCGCAGCACGGGATGATCCGGTGGACGCACGATCACCTGCAACGGGATATCGAGCGACAATGCGGACGCAGGCACGAGTTCCCAGCTGCCGAAATGGGCCGAGAGCACAAGCAAACCGTTTCCATGCGACAGGAGTTCCCGGACCCGATCGAGTCCTTCGATCGTACACACCTGCGCAAAACGTTCCGCCGTCAGGCGCCGCAGGTGAGCAAAATCGACCAGGTGCCGGCCCAGGTTGCGGAAGACGGCCCGCGCAATCCGTTTCCGTTCTTGTGGCGTTTTCTCTTCGCCAAATGCCAGCGCCAAATTCTGCAACGTCACGCCCCGGCGTTCTGCCAGCAGGGCGTAGGCGAGATCGCCAAAACGGGGCCCCATCCAATAGGCCATGCGCCGCGGCAAACGCGTCAGGCCGCGGAGCGAGCTGTCGAGCAGACCGTACAATACACGATTAGCAAGCGTGTGCATGAATCATGAGCGCCTGTAATTGTTGCTGAAACCGCTGTTCGCCCTGCGTGAAAGCCACCCCGGTACGCAGCGTATAGACGGGCAGCGGCGCTTGCCAAGACGGCGCCAGCCGCACCGCATCCTTCGTCGTTGTCACTAAACCATTAGCGCCGTGCTGGCGTGCCACGTCGATAATAGCGCGCCAATCGCGCTTCGTATAGGCATGGTGGTCGGCAAAGACAAGCAACGCCACGACTTCCCACCCGCATTGCGTCAAGGTGGCGGCAAATGCTTCAGGATTCCCGATACCCACAACGGCCGCCACACGGCGCGGCGGCCGTTGCACCGCCGTCCCACACCTGCGGCTGGCGTCCTCACAAACCGTCAACAGGGTGGTCGTCATCTGATAAATCGGGCGGTCAGCATACCATCGGCGAATCCGTTCGGCAACCGTAGGTACGGTCTCCGGCGTCAGGTCGACACGTGTCAGGACCACCGCATCGGCACGCTGCAGCGCCCACAGCGGCTCCCGGAGGATGCCACGCGGCAGGAGTGTACCATGGCCAAACGGATTGGTGGCATCAATCAGAACGATATCTAGGTCCCGGGCCAGGCGATGGTGCTGAAATCCATCGTCCAGAACCAGAACCTGAGCGCCAAAACGCTCGTAGGCATATTGTCCGCTCCGAACGCGGTCCGCGCCGACAAGCACCGGTACGCCAGGCAGCTCCTGCGCTAACAAGTATGGCTCATCCCCAACGTCGCGCCACGTCCGTAACGGGTCGTCACCGGTTGAGACCACACAGGGATGGTCTGCCGTGCGGCCGCCGTAGCCACGGCTCAAAACGGCCACACGCCAACCCTGTTGCTGATACCACCGCGCCACCCACATGGTGAGCGGCGTTTTGCCCGTGCCACCGAGCGTTAAGTTGCCAATACTGACCACCCGGCATGGTAACCGGTAACGCCGCCGCAGACCCCAGGCATAGCTACGCGCGTCGCCATGCACAAGGCCACCATAGAGCAGCGAGCCGAGCCAGAGCGGCGCAAGTCCAAGCCGCGTCCTGACGGAGGACGCGGCGGCGCCACGCATGTAGGTGTAGAGCCGGGAGTGCCAGCGCGTCTTTCCCATCAAGATCGTTTTCACGCTTCCCGCTCCTTGTGGCCTGTGGCGGGAGGCGGCCCCAGAGCCGCCAGTATCATACCGCTTCCGAGGACGCCGGACCGTTGGTCGGTTGTAAATGCCCGAAGAGAATTAAATTCATATTTTTCCTCTGGAAAAACGATGTCGCTCATGTTGTCTAGGGACTTAATAATGCGGTCAAGCGGTCGCTCGTCAAAGCGAGCGCGCCACGATTGGCTTGCAAAGCCTGGTGAGCACGTTGGCCCATGGCGCTCACAACGGCCGGTTGTTGTAACAAGCGCGCCACCTGTGTGTAGAGTTCGTCGCCATGATGGACCTGAATAGCGCCTCCCGCCTCGCATAATATCCGGGCCAATTCTGGGAAATGGTGCATGTGCGGTCCAAACAGCACCGGTGTGGCAAATATGGCAGGTTCCAAAATATTGTGTCCCCCGATGGGCACGAGACTTCCGCCGACAAATGCCACCGCCGCCAGACGATACAGGGATGTCAATTCGCCCAACGTGTCAAGGACGATCACGGCATCCCCTGCCAGCACGGCGGGATCGATCGACTCACACGACGAACGTCGTACAGCTTGACAGTTTGCCGCCTGGATATGACGGACGACCGTCTCCACCCGCTCCATGTGGCGTGGCGCTAACACCAGGAGAAGCGTCGCGTGGTCTGTCCGGAGGCGCCGATAGACGTCGAGAAGGATGGTTTCCTCCCCTTCGTGCGTACTGCCCCCGATGAACACCAGTCTTCCCTGCATGACGGCTGTCCATGCCGGCGGTATCATGGTGGCCTGGGCCGCGAGTAAGGCGCGATCGATATTGGTATTGCCAACGACCTCAAGGCGGTGTGCGACGGCGCCAAGGCGCAGAAAACGTTGCGCCACCTCCTGCGACTGCGCGAGCACCAGGGTCACATCCGTCAACACATGCCGCATGAGCGCCCGAATCCACCGATACCGCCGCGCGGAACGAGGGGACAGACGGCCATTGACGACCACGACCGGCACACGACGATGTGACGCGGCACGGAACAGATGCGGCCAGAGTTCGGTTTCCTGCACAATGACCGCACGCGGCTGCAAACGCCGCACGACACGGCGCATAATCCACGGCAGATCGAATGGCAACAGAAAGACGCTAGTCGCCTCCGGTATCAGGCGCTGTGCCATCATCTTACCGGTCGGCGTAAAGGTAGATAAGACCAGGGGCAGCGTCGGAAAACGCACTTGCAGGCTGGCAATAATGGGTTGTAGTCCCTGCACTTCCCCCACCGAAGCGGCGTGAAACCATACACAGCCTTGCGCCTGCTGGCCAGCGCGACGCAACGTCGCCCCATAACCGAAGCGTTCGGGCAGATCCCGGTGATAGCCCGCGCCGCGCCAACATTGCCACAGGAGATGCGGCAGAAAGCAGCAACCGATCAGCACCAACAGTAGGGTATACAAAACATACATAGCAGATCACTTTATGGAACGCCATCCTGGAAATACCGGTCAGCCGTGTCCGTGATATGGCGTAAACGCGCTTCGATCTCTCGCTGTTTTGCCTCCAGCATGTCAGGTGTCGCATGGGCCGGCACCACAATCGGCTCGCCGTAGACGACGACGACACGGCTAAACAGCATTGGCACAACAAATTGGTCCCAGGACTTCAAAACCTTTTTCCATCGGGCGCTGTACGTGACCGGCAGGATCGGCGCCCCGGTTTTGTGGGCGACCGTCACAATGCCCGGCTGTACCTGGTAGCGGGGACCGCGAGGACCATCCGGAGTGAAACAGGCGATGTAACCCTGCTGCACTCGGCCCATCATCTCTAAGAGCCCTCGGGCGCCACCACGGCTACTCGAACCGCGTGTTGGCTGCACGCCAAAGCATTTGGCAATGCGGCTGATGACTTCCCCGTCCTTGCTGCGGCTGACCAATACGGTACACGGCCAGCTCTGATAGGCATGGTAGAGCCGGAGCGCATAGAGCAGCCGCCCGTGCCAAAATGCGACTAAGAAGGGCTGGCCGCGGGCCATCACGTGACAGAGAAAATGGTGTTGCACCACCACCGGCCGTAACGTGGCGTAGAATCCCCGCAGCAGCCAACTCACGGCCCAGATGGTCAGCCCCAGCAGAAGGCGCTCCCATCGTTTTGAACGGCCTGCGGCCCGGCGCGCGTTCATCAACCCGTCACCGATGCTACCGAGGAGGCGCTTGCCTCCACGAGGCATTGGGCCACTTGCACGGCGGCGCGCTGCGCACTGCCAGCCGGACCCAGGATGTCATGCAGGCGAGCTAAATCGCCCTTCACCTGTATGGCGGCTTTGGCATCGTTGAGATACCGCAGCGCCAGCGTAGCGATGGTGTGGGGACGGACTTGACGCTGTACCAGCTCGGGGACAATCGGTTTGTCAGCCACAATATTTGTCAGGCTGATGTAGGGTACCCGAATGAGCAGGCGCGCCAACATCGCGGTGATCACATGGACTTTATACATCACGACCATCGGCGTACCAATCAGCCCAGCTTCCAAAGTCGCCGTACCGGATGCCACCAGCGCGACCTGTGCGGCGCGTAACGCCTCCAGGCTGTGCCCTTGCACAACGGTCACCGGCACTGTCACACCCGACAATTGAGGCGCCACCTCTTGCGCCTCAATTGTCGGCGCCAGAGGAAGCACTGCCTGCAGTACGGGCGCCTGTTGCTGCATGACGGCCAGCGCCTCCAGCATAGGCGCAAGCAAGCGGCGAATTTCCTGGCGCCGGCTCCCTGGCAGCACCGCTATCGTCGGGCGGGCCGGGTCGAGTCCCAAATCATGTGCCGCCTGTTCCGCTGTCGGTAAGGCGCATAGACGATCGACTAAAGGATGCCCCACGTACAATGCCTTCACCCCAGCCGCCGTGTAAAAGGGCACTTCAAACGGAAAGAGCGTCAGCATCAGGTCGACACGCCGGGCGATCTTCTTCACACGGCCCTGCCGCCAGGCCCAAATCTGTGGACTCACGTAATACACCACCCGCAAGCCAGCGCGCTTGGCGAGATAGGCGAACGGCAGGTTGAAACCCGGACTGTCGATCAAAACCGCTACCTGCGTCCCACGCCGGCGCGCTTCGCGCAACAAACGCCGTGCCATGCGCAAACTTTGCGGAATTTTCGTGCCAATCTCGATGGCGCCAATCGCGTTCAGCGTCTCGATATCGAAAAGCGTCTCGACCTGGGCGGCACGCATATGCGCCCCCCCGACGCCGTAGACCTGTGCACGCGGCATGTATTCCGCTAAGGCGCGGACTAACGCGGCGCCATGGTGGTCGCCGGATACTTCTCCGGCCACTATCAGCAGGGACACGGTTGCCCCCAGTGTGCCGCGGTGCACTACTGCCCCCGCCGCTTTGCATACGGCTCCAAGACCTCTGGCGTCACCCCGACCAGGGCAATACGATGCGCATTCGCCGTCGAGATCAGCTCCAAGCGATGCAGCATAAAGGTACTCCCCGCCTCCACGGCCAACACGGTGGCACGTCCTGCAATCAGGGTCGCGAGCGTATCCGGCCCCACGGTTGGAATATCAAATCTCTCATCCTGCTGCGGCCGGCTCACCTTGACGACGACCGTCCCACGCCGTCCGTATCTGCAGCCCCGGCGAATCGCGGCATCCGTCCCCTCGACGGCTTCCACGGCCAAGACCGTGCGGCGGCGAACCACAACGGTTTGGCCGATGTCCACGGCCACAATTTGCTTGGCTTGCCAAAAGCCGTAGCGGATATCGTCCCATTCACGCGTGCTCGGTATACGTGCACTGAGCACGCCTGCAGGCGTCACGAGGTGGCGCAGCAGCCGGGTTTGTTCGATCACTTCCAGCCCTTCCCGGGCAAATTCGGTGCTGAGCGCTTGAAACAAGGCGACGTCGCGGTAATCGCGGACGCGGCTGAGTATACGCAGCGCACGCAAATCCAGACGGGGTTTTTCGAACAAAAACTGTTTTTGGACCTTGCCCACGATGACGACTTGCCGCACCCCGTGCTGCCGCAACGTGCGCAGAATCTTCGCGACCTGACCCGGCCCGTATTGCACTAGCGTGGTGCAATACGGCGTCAGCGCCTCGGCCACTTGGGCAGACAGCGCCACCGTTGGCAACGGCCACCCCTCCTGGCAGGCTTGCCGGGCAATGAGCACCGGAAACTCGCCAGCGCCGGCAATCATCCCGAGGTGCTGCACGTGCCTCTCCGTTTAAACCAAGCCATCTTTTTCCAGGATTTCGAGGATCTGCAAAGCGACCTGGAGCGAGCGCAGCTCCTTCTCGACCGAGACGACACGCGTCGCCCCTTGCGTCATACAATCCAGTAGGTGGCGGATTTCGAGCTTGAGCGGATTTTCTTTGTGGACAAAAATGCGCTCAATCAAGGATTCTTGGCGATAGCGTAAGGCGCCTCGGCTCACCACATGTTCGGAGGACGCCTGACGATGCACCCGGATATCCTGATCGGTGTAGTCGAGAAAGATATACGCATCACGTTGCGTGATGGCCATGGTACGAATTTTAATTTCTGTCGATCGGGACGCGACAATATTGGCGATACAGCCATTTTGGAAACAGAGCTGCACATTCGCTAAGTCTTCGCGTCCGGAGTAAATCGATTTGCCTAAGGCATAAATGCGTGAGATCGGCGCATCGACCAGATTGAGAATGATATCGATATCATGGGTCATCACATCCAAGATAACGCCGTCTTCCTTGATGCGCGGCACGAAGGGTCCCAGCCGGCGGCTTTCGATGAACCAGGGTTCATGGACAATTTTTTTCAGCTCCTGGATGGCGCCATTAAACCGTTCCACATGCCCAATGTGTAGCGCCACATCATAGAGATCCGCAAGCCGAAACAGCTCCGTGGCTTCGGCCAGGGTATGCGTAATCGGTTTTTCTAAGAGTACATGGACCCCAGCTTCAAGAAAGTCCCTGGCAATGGGATAGTGCAAGGAGGTGGGTACTGCAATACTCACCACATCGACGGACCCAAGCAGATCGTGATAGTCACGATACAGGCGGGTATTGTATTTTTCCGCCGCACTCGCACCCCGCGGCTGATTACTATCGGCGACCCCAACCAGTTCCACATCATGGAGTTCACTATAAATCCCAACGTGATACTGTCCCATCTGTCCAACCCCGACTACACCGGCTCTGACTTTCTGCATTCTCGCTCCCATTTCTCTCAGGCACATCCAGCCACCGGAGTACGTATGCAGCATGCCTCTCTCAGATCGGACCTCTAACCCGAAGTTCCTCCCGTGATTCGGCGACAACTTGTTGAAATAAAAACTCAAAAGCCTGAAACGAATTGA
>CBCXVS010000319.1:0-8097 GCA_965178525.1 uncultured bacterium
CCATCGTTTGGGGGAGGATAGCCTACCTCATTAACTATTGGGGAACAACCCTAATATTCCAGTCGATCTTTGCGTTAAGGCTCGCCTCCGGGTCCACTATGTGGACCCGGAGACGAATGCATCATGTACCGTGATACAGGGCGGAGTTACACAGTAAGGCTCTTCGCGCCGGGTTCAATCCCCAAAAATGACACGCCCCAAGCAAACGGACGAGAAAGATGGCATCATAATCTCAAAGTAAAAACACAAGCCCATGTAATAGAAAATAGGGTTGGGTCTTGAATTGTGACGTTCTTAATGCCCGTGCGATGTCGCGATTCAAGATTCAAGACCTGACACTGAAATTCATGATCGCACAAAACGCTAAACAAATGGGCAAATAGACATCCAAAACGGCATGTTGAACACGTACAAATCAACAAACCTACATGAACAAATATACACATTAACACCGCAACACTACTTGCATGACGACCTCGAAATGACCCATCGTGAGGGCTTACCAGGCAACGTTAAAAACGAACTCAGCCGTCAGGTGCAAGACGTCACATCCTAGGAAACGGGATTGTCTTCGCCCGATAGCGGCTCTTCACACACCAGGCCGTTGTCGGCCCGTACGTGATACGCCCGCGCCCCCGGCCGCGAGACGACGACGCGCTGCACCTCGGTATCGACAAAGTGAATCGCAGCGCCGTCATCCATCGCAAACCCCGCAGCGATCTCGCCATGGAGCAGCATCTGGTAGTACGGACAACAGCTCCCGGGCAGGAACCCGAGGCCATCCAGGGCGCAAAGCTGCCCGGCAAAGGCATCCGTCACCCCTTGCTCGAACCAGCAAATGGCGCCGGCGCTAATCCCCGCCAGGACAATGCCCGAGGCCCACGCCTCTTGTAACAGCTCCGGCAGTCCCCAATCGCGCCAGACCGCCAGCATACTCTTAGTGTTGCCGCCGCCCACATAGATGACATCTTGCGCCAGGAGGTAGGACCGCAGATCCGGGGTGCGGCGAAACAGCGGCAGATGCGAGGGGCGACAGGGGAGCTGGGTGAAGGCCGTGTAAAAGCGCACAAGGTAGGCGTCCGCATCGCCACTCGCCGTGGGCACGAAGGCCACGGCCGGCGCCGCAACGCGTGCTTGCGCCAGCACGTAGCGATCCAGCGTCAGATTCTCCGGTTCCGTTGAGAATCCACCCCCGCCAAGCGCAATGATGTGCCGCCGCCTGTCCTGCACGATTCGTCTCCTCGCCTACCCTGCTCTGCTCAGGACACGACTGGCCGGTGCTGCATCCAGGGCCTGGCCTGCTCGAACGCGGCGGACGCCGCAATCACCGTCGCCTCGTCGCCTCGGCGTCCGATGATGTGCAGGCCAATCGGCAACCCATCGGATGAAAAGCCGCATGGGATGCTGGCCGCCGGATGGCCGATGAGGTTGATCGGATACGTAAAGGGAAGGAAGCGGAAGTAATACGGGTGCGCCTGGGTGTCGCCGATGTCTTCGGGATAGTGGCCCACGGGCATCGCCGTCACCGGCATGGTGGGAGACAGCAACAGATCGTACGTCTCGAACAAGGCGGCAAAGCGCGCCTTCAACAGGTCGATGCGGCCCAGGGCCTTGGCGTAATCCGCCCCGGTAATCTCCGCGCCATCCCTGAGGCCATCCAGAATGTACCACGTCAACTGGTCGCCGTGGCTCTGCAAGAGATGCCCATTGGAGATGTGCAGCCCGGTTGTGGCCAAGGTCCACCAGATGTCAAAATGGGAATCCAAGTCCAGACCGGCTTCATCCATAGAGCAGCCGAGTTCCTCAAAAACCCTGGCCGCTTTGGCGGTGGCCGCCGCCACTTCCGGGTCGACGACCGCATAGCCGAAATCCACGCTCCAAGCGAGGCGCAGCCCTTTGATGTCTCGGTCCATGGCGGCCAGAAAATCCGGCGGGGCCTGACGCAAGCACGTCGGGTCGCGAGGGTCGTACCCGGCCATCACCTGCAGCAACGCGACGGCATCGCGCACGGTCCGCGCCATCGGCCCGGATTGGCTCGTCAAGTTGGGCAGCGCGGGCGCCGCCGACCCGCTGTAGCGTGGCACCCGGCCCTGTGTGGGCTTGATGCCATACACACCGCAGAAGCTGGATGGGATACGGATAGAGCCGCCGCCGTCACTGCCGGTCGCCAGAGCGCACAAGCCGGAAACTACCGCCGCCCCGGCGCCGCCGCTGGACGCCCCGGTGGTACGTTCAGTGTTCCAGGGGTTGCGGCAGTGATCGCCCAGCCGGTTTTCGTTGGCGCCGATCAACCCAAACTCCGGGACATTCGTCTTGCCTAACGTGATGGCCCCGGCTTGCCGAACCCGCTCGACCACGATCGAGTCTTCATCCGGAATGCGGTCCTGGAAGACGAGCGAGCCACTGGTCGTCCGGATACCTTGGGTCATCTCCAAGTCTTTGATGGAGATGGGCACGCCATGCAGCGGCGGCAGCGCGTCGCCGCGCATCACCGCTGCTTCCGCAGCCTTGGCCGCGGCGATGGCTTCGTCACGGGTCAGGGTGAGGTAGGCGTTCAGCTGGCCGTCGAGCTTCTCGATGCGGCTGAAGTACAGCTCGGTCAGCTCTACAGGTGAGATCTGTTTGCTGGCGATCAGCTCTCGCTGCTCGGATGCGGGGGCGAACGCGAGGTTATCGTCCATGTTACATGCTCCTTCTGTCGAGTGGCACGTGGACTGGTCCTCAGGGTGAGACTATCCTATGGAGCGCGAGAGCGGTTGTCAAGACGTCTTCTGCATGGCTATCGTTCTGGGATCCGGAAGCCGCCTTATCGGTTTCCCCTGACAGGCCGCAATGCTATCATCAACGTCAGTTGTGCAGGCGACGGCTGCCAGCCTCGCACAGATGCCTACGAACACCCGGGTGAACGCATGTTGTTCTTCGTCGAACTCCTGTTGCACGGCGCGCTCTCAGGCGCCCTCTACGCCTTGATTGCCCTGGCCTTTGTCGTCGTCTACAAAGCCTCCCGCATGGTCAACTTCGCCCTGGGCGACTTCTTGATGGTGGCGTCGAGACTGGTTGCGGCAGGACTACACGTGCTGGGATTAGGTCTAGCTGGCGCGCTCGGATTTGGCGGGGCCGGTATCGTGGTGCTGGCCCTGGGCTTTAATCGCTTGGTGCTACGTCATTTAGTCGGCCGCCCGGTGATTACCTTGATTATGGTGACGATCGGGCTCGGCGCCTTTTTGCAGGCGGCGGCGGCGTTCCTGTTTGCCGGCATCCCCGGGTCGATTCCACTGCCTATCACGCAAGAACCGATTTTCATCCGGGGAATATTGCTCTCGGCAGACAAGCTCATCACCGCGTTCATCGCCCTCATCTCTATTGCCGCGGTGAGCTGGTTTTTTCACAGTAGCCGTACCGGGGTCGCGCTACGGGCGGTGGCAGACGACCAGCAAGCCGCGATGCTCGTCGGGATCGATATCCATTGGCATTTCGCCATGACGTGGGCGATGGCCGGCTTGCTCGCCATGGTCGCCGGCACCTTGTGGACTTTCATTACCGGGGGCGGCTTCGGCCTGGCGCTCATCGGTCTCAAAATGTTCCCGATCATCATTATTGGCGGTCTGGACAGCACGCCTGGCGTCATGGTCGGGGCGCTCTGTGTGGGCATCTTGGAGAGCATGGCCGCGGGCTATCTCGATCCCATTGTCGGCGGGGGCTTTCGCAATGTCGTCTCGTATCTCGTGTTGATCGCGGTGCTGTGCGTGCGCCCCTACGGGCTCTTCGGCAAGCCGGAAATCGAGCGGGTGTAGGAGAGGGAGGGGCCGCGAGCGGCGCCCCGCGAGCCAGGCGGGACGGGGCTTTACTTTCCCTTCTTTGGCTTGATGAACGTGTCCCGGATATAGAGCACCACACTCCAGGCTTCCTCATCACTGATGAGATGTCCGTAGGGTTTCATCGAATCAAACCCCTTGTCCTCGGTGACCCCAACCCGGCCCAGTTTAATCAGCCAAAAGCGGTACTCATCGCTGAATCGCGCCATGAGCGCCGCATTCGTGTAGTCTGCCGGTGGCGGCTGGATCTCGCTGACAAACGGCTTGGAGGGGGACTGCTTGCCCACGGGGCGTTCACCATTGCCGCGCCCGCCCGTGCCATGGCACGGGGCACAATCCTCATCGAAAATCGCTTTGATCTTCGCATCCGGAGGCGGTTTCCCTGCGAGCAGCGCATGTTCCAACGCGATCAGTCCCCGGATCTGCTCGTCCTCCAGGACATCGCCAAACGCCGGCATGGGCTCGGCTTCCAGGGGCGAATTCTCGACCTCGCCATTGAGAACCGCCATCTTGCCGTATTTCACCACCTCGTACATGTAGCGGTCGGTGAAACGCGACATATAGGCCGTATTGGCAAACACCTGCGGTCTCGGGGTGGTATTGAGCCAGCTCGGGCCTTTGCCATCCCCGGTCATGCCATGGCGAGCGGGATGAAGCCGAACACCAAGGTCAGTACCGTTACGATATGTATCACCCGCTTCACCGTCATCGACTCCTCCCTATCGCAGCTTACGGCTTCATCTCGAAGGTGATGTTCGCCTTGCCATTGGCACTGACTTCCACCTCTTGCACTTGTGTCCCCAGCGTCTCATGCCACGCCTGCAGGGTGTATGTCCCGGGCGGGACGTCTTGGAGTGAGAAGGCGCCCTTTGCATCGGTAACCGCATAATAGGGATGCTCCGTGATCACGAACCATCCACTCATCCACTTGTGATAACTACAACTGAATTTCACCACCTCAGGCTTGCGCAATTTGAACTGGAGCAGCTTTTTTCGGCTGGGATGTGCTTTGTTCAAGCGATTCTTCTTGCTCCGGGTACGAATGTTGTGCGTCGTCTTGTCGAGATTATAGAGATCCACCGTGCCGCCGGCCGGAACCAACAGCACATGCGGGTTGAACCAGCACTTCTCTTGCTCGATCTTCGGGTTTTCCGGCAGTTCTGGCTGCGCTTTGCCTTTCTCAATGTCTGTGAGGGAAACCACCACATTCTTCACGCCACCGGCTCCCGAAACCACCAGCGTCTCTGATGGCCGCGTACCGGTTCCACACACCTCTTCATCCCGTGTGATCTCAAGTGCTTCTGGTGGCGGAGGGGTGCCAACAAATTTGACCATGCCAGTGATGCTCCCACCCGCTTTCACCTCGATGGCCTCATACGCCTCAGCGGTGTGCCGTGCGCCCCACAGCCATGCACACAACGCCAGAAGCAGCATCCCTGCGAATCTCAGGTTTCCCTGACGAGACATGATCTTATCCCTCCTCTTATTTGACGGAGATGACATTATTTTTGTGGATGACGAGTCTGTCCCCGGACTTTTCCTCCTCAATGACATAACTCCACTCGGTCTCCTCGATCACCTTTTTCGCCGTCACCGTTTTGTCATTCTTGAGCATGAACGTCTTGGTGGTCGCACATCCCGCCACGACGACCCCTACCACGAGCAGCAGAATCAACATTCCCTTTCCGATCATGTCCCTCTCCTTCTGGCTACGCCATAGGGCACATGCAGTGGAGACAGCACGCATGCGTCCGTTACGGTTTCCCCGCCGGGCCACGGGCAGGCGCCCCCAACCCGGCCTGAGAATCAATCACCCCCTGGGTGATCTCCTCCCAGCTCTTGCCCGCATCAACACTTTTAAAAACCTGGCCACCACTGCCGGCATAGAGCGTTGTGGGCTGATATGGATCGACGGTGAGCGTCGTGATCGTCAGCCCGCGGACACGGCTCTTCGCAGCCGTCCAATGCCGTCCACCATCGCGGCTCATATAGATGCCCGCTAACGTACCCCCAATGAGTTGCGCAGGCGACGTTGGAGCCAACGCCAGCGCCAGGACGGACCGGCTGACCAGGCCGTCGTTCATCGCCTGCCAGCCGGTCGTCGCGGAGCGCTTAAACATACCGCCCATGGCCGTACCGGCATAGAGCGTGGCCGGCTCCCGTGGGTCGGCCAGTAAGGCGCGCACCTGGATATCCGCCAAGCCGTCATGCAGCGCCGTCCAGCTCTTGCCGCCATTCGTACTTTGGAATACCCCGGCAAATGTCCCTACATAGAGCGTCTGCGCATCACGGGGATGCACCGCCAGGGCCCGGACGTCATGACTGCTCAGTCCCGCATTGCTCTCCTGCCAATGGGCGCCACCATCCGTACTCCGAAACACGCCCCGCCCCGTGCCCACGTAGATCGTGCCGCCCGCTGGCGCGGTGATGGCCAAACAGCGGATGCTGGCCCGCCCGAGGTCATGCGCCACCGCCTCCCAATGCGCACCGCTATCCGCGCTGCTAAAGAGCCCTTCATCGGTGCCGGCATACAGCGTCGTCGGACGCGCCGGGTCAATCGCCAGCGCCCGCACGTAGAGATTGCTTAACCCACGGTTCACCATTTTCCACACCTGTCCCCCATCGGTCGTTTTCAAGATCCCCTTGCCAAACGAGCCGGCATATAACGTTTGCGGGTTCCGTGGGTCAACCGTCAGAAAGAGGACCAGCGCGCCGATGTTCCCACTGTGCATCCGCGTGTGATGCGCGCCGGTGCTCCCAACGCCGCCCACGCACAACAACCCGACACATACGCTGACGATCCAGGCGCCTCTGCACGACATAAGCTTGCTCCCGAAAATCCGAACTCATATATGTTGGCAGCAATCTCTTACGGGTTGCCGACGTCGGGTGCATCGAATGCACCCGACAACGAGCGCCTCATTTGCGGTTCGTGATACTAGGCGTCCCATTCAGCAGTTGCTTGATGATTTTCTTCGCGTTCTCGCTGTCCCACGGACGCGGTCCCGAGGCGCCGCCAACCACAACGCCATCGCTAGAAATGAGATAGGAAGTGGGCGTGCCCCGCACGCCATATTTTTGCGCCGCTTCGCGTTGGGTGTCGAGCCCAATGGGGAAGCGCATATCGTGACGTTTTGCAAAGGCATTGAGCATCTCGGGCTCAGCCCGGTCGAGCGACACGCCGATGATCACAAACCCTTGCTTGTGAAACGCGCGATAAAGACTCTTCAGAGAGGCCCTCTCCTTGGTGCAATGCGGTCACCAAGTGGCCCAAAAATTCAGTAAAATGGGATGGCCCGCGAAATCACTCAAGCGCATCGACGTGCCATCGGTCGCGGTTAATGTAAAATTGGGCGCCTCGATATGCTCCTTAAAGCGGATCATGCCCAGGGCTGCCATGTGCTCATCAAGCTCAGCGGCCACAACGCGACCCAACCCGAGACTACTGAGCACAACGATCGCGAGACCTACCCCGAGAGACCATCGGGCCACGGTGCGACGACAAAACCCCATGTCACTTCCCTTTCCCTTTGTGCCTGCTGCACACATGGTACAGCGAGGCACAGCAGTTCGACTTCGCTGTATCACCCATGACGGTGTTCCTTACTGTAATCATCTAGCACGGTCAAACAACATGCTAATTTCAGGAGGTTTTTGCTACCGCTACCGCCTACATCTCTCATCCCGAAGGACACCGTTATACAGCTACAAATACGACGTGTTAGACACGTTTCTCCTCCATACGGCACACCTGAGGAAAAACGAAAAGAGCGGTAAAATATTCCCAGCAGAAACGGTTGTTGCCCGAGAGGAAGGCCATGGGCGGACAGCGGAGGCTCAACGCGACTTCAACACGAGGCAGACCGCCCGATATCTGTCTGCCTCGCCGTTTAGCCGTGATGTCAGCGGCGCAATTTAAATGCCTGATGCCAGGTCGAGTCAGCGCCCGCACCAACGGGCGTCACCCGCACGTCGAGGACATACGGTTCACCGCCGGCGATCACTTCCGCGCCGCGCCGCAGCGCCTTTTCCACATCGTTCGGTTCGTGCACCGTCATCCCATCAATACCCTGCGATTTCGCCAGCATGACAAAATCGATCTCGGGGTCACCGAGGAAGACCTCAGGGTATTTATTCTGTTTGGCGAATTCCCCGCCCGTGGCGTGGAAGTTGGTGCGCACCGTCTGATAATTGAGGTTATTCCAGAATGGCGTTAAGTTAAGCCTAACGCATTTAGAA
This sequence comes from uncultured bacterium, assembly GCA_965178525.1. Lineage (GTDB taxonomy): Bacteria > Tectomicrobia > Entotheonellia > Entotheonellales > Entotheonellaceae > CBCXVS01. The sequence goes on from CBCXVS010000319.1 coordinate 8,055, forward strand.
ACAACAGCTTATTTGGGATTCTCGCTGCCTCGTTCATCCGGGC
>CBCXVS010000320.1:0-2406 GCA_965178525.1 uncultured bacterium
GCCAATTCAGGCAATTTGTATCGTTTCTGTCTTAGTTGTCATCTCATCATTCCTTGTCTGCGTAGTAATCGCAATTGAGACCGACAGTTGCATTCAATGCCCGATTATACCCAAAAACGTGGTCTGTCCCAATACTGTTCGGCACTCGTTTTGCGTAAGCGATTTTTACCACCTAGATAAGCAAAAATCCCCAGACGAACGTCTCGATCGTGTTAGCACACAACATCATATCCAGGTCGATGCCGTATAGGGCATGAACCCGGTGCTTGCCGCCGACGACCTCCACCAAAGGAGCAAGCAAGGGAAACGTTCCGCTCTTTCAGGGATGAGTGAGGGACTGGCGTTGACAACCCGGCAGCGATTGCCGTAAGATGGCCACGTCTTTTGCGAGAGGACGAACGTCGGGTGCTGTCATGGCGACTGGCCATGCCCAGGGAAGATGGTGCAACTCCATCGCTGCCCCGCAACTGTGAGCGGAACGAAATCTGCGGACTCACTGAGACCAGCCGTCTTGGGAAGGCGCGGAGAGTAGGCTGATGCCGCGAGCCAGGAAACCTGCCTGACGACCGCACTGCTGTAACCTTTCGAGGGGAAGGTGTCAGGAGTTTGTAGGCGAATACTGATCCCGGCCCATGCGGTTGGGGTTTTTTCATGGCATGGAGGAACAGCAGAGGACTGCCGGAAGGCGGTAGCTGCGGGAGGGAAAAGCAATGTCTGAGCCGTGTATGGCCACAGCTAAAAGCCCGGACCTCGAGGCGCTAGCCCTTGCCTTTGTGGTGCAGGTGCAAGGGACATGGACCCCAGAAGCGCTGGAGACGTGGCGGACACAGCTGAGCCGCCAGGGACATACACCAACTGCATCGGACCTCGATGCAACGCTTGCGCGTGCCCGTCAGCGCTTTGATACGGGGGCGGCGCATCTCTTTCTCTGTATGGGACAACCGTGCCGGCAACGGCAAAAATTCGACGCCTCTGCTGATGCCTTACAGCGCCTGGAAGCGGCGAGCCATGTGCCGATCACTCCGACCGAATGCCAGGGACCGTGCAAGCAGGCGCCGGTGGCGACGCTACGCGTGGGGCAGCGGTGTGAGATGTTCGCGCAGTTCATGCGTGAGGAAGACTGGCAAACTGTCACGGGATTTGCCCGCCGTGCGGCCGAGGCCGGGACCCTGCTGGTCTCGCCGGGCGAGGAACAGCCGTTTCGCTTCGATCCGGTGCATGACCACGACAACGGCAGTGGTCCACTGCAGCAGTTGCAATTCCTCCTAGGCCATTATCAGGGCGCTGGCACGTATGCGGACGGCAGCGAAGGCTTTCAGAAAGAAATCGTGGGGAGTTGGACCGTTGCTGGACGCTTTATGGGACTGCGCATGGGCGTCACCTATCCGCTATCCCGCGGCTTGAAGGATACGCATACGGCGTTTGTCATGCTAGGCGTCAATCCGGACACGGGTGATCTTGCCGCCCGGGTTTACACCGATGGCGGTAGTGTGCACGACTACCACCTCGAGATGGACGGAGATGCCTTGACGTTCAGCGATCGAGCCGAAGCGCATCATAATGTGTCGGCCACGCGGGCGCGTAAAATCTTGCGCCCAACGGATGACGGCTTTGAAGAACGTCTTGAGCTCGATCGCGGTAGTGGTCAGTTTGAGCTGTACTACAGCATCCCCATGCATCGGACCCGACCCTGAAGGAGCGACGCGTCATGATCGTCTTTGTCACCACTGCCGATACCGAAATTCTTGCCCTGAGCCGGGCTGTGCCCGATCTCCCGGTCGACTTTCCCGCCCTGAAGGCGATCAATCCGACCCGGTTGCCAGACGGCCTGCAGCCGGAGGACCTCGTCACCGACGCCGCACTGGTGCTGGTACGCCTGCTCGGCGGCCGCCGGGCCTGGGAAGACGGCTTTGACCGCTTGGTCCAGGCATGCAGACAAGCTGCGGTTCCCTTTTTGGCGTGGTCCGGCGAACAGCATGCCGATGCGGAACTCACGGCGTCGTCGACTGCGCCCGCCGCCATCGTGGGCGAGGCCTTCGAGTACCTGCGGCATGGTGGCGTGGAAAATCTCAAGCACGTCCTCCTCTTCCTGGCCGATACGTTGCTCATGACGGGTTACGGCTTTGAACCGCCCGCCCCACTGCCGGAGTTTGGCGTCTATCATCCGGCTTGTCCGGAGCAGGTGGACCTGATGGCCTATCTGCGGCAGCGCTGGGAGCCGAATCGGCCATCGATTGGGGTGTTGTTCTACCGCACGCACTGGATGAGCGGCAACCGTGAATTCGTCGATGCCCTGGTCGAGGCCATCGAGCAGCAGGGATGTAATGTGTTGCCGATCTTCTGCTACAGCTTGCGCAGCGCCGGGGGTCCGCCCGAGGCGTTCCAAGACATGATTGTAGACGAACA
>CBCXVS010000320.1:2416-7976 GCA_965178525.1 uncultured bacterium
CCTTGAGCTACAGCATCGGGACGCTGACCGTGAAAGGTGCGACCGTGGCCGAGGGCTGGTCCGTTGAGTTTTTGGAAACGCTCAACGTGCCGATCGTCCAAGCCATCGCCTGTACCATCAACCACGAGGCGTGGATGCAGAGCGATGCGGGTCTGACGCCGCTCGATACCGCCATGACCGTGGCGATTCCGGAGTTCGACGGGCGCATCATCAGCGTGCCATTTTCCTTCAAAGAGGTGGTGGCTGAAGACGCCACGGTCGGCGGTGTGGTGACCAAGTATGTGCCGGCGGCGGACCGCGTGCGGGAGGTGGCGGGCTTGGCGACCCGCCTGGCGCGGTTGCGCCGAACGCCGAACGCCGACAAGCGCCTCGCGGTGCTGCTGAGCAGCTATCCGACCAAGGCGGCCCGTATTGGCAACGCCGTGGGGCTCGACAGCCTGGCGTCGCTGATGCATCTGCTGCACGCACTACGCGAGGCCGGATATGATGTCGGGGAGGCGTTGCCGCCCGATGGCGACACGCTCATTCACACGCTCATTGCGCAGGGGTCGTACGACAAGGAATTTTTGACCGAAGACCAACTGCGGGATGCCGTCGGACAGATTCATGCCGCCGAGTACCGGGAGTGGTTTGCCCGCTGGCCCGCCCCGGTCCGCACGGCGCTTCAGGAGGCATGGGGCGAGCCGCCCGGCGAGGTCTATCGGCACAACGGCTCCGTTGCCGTGGCGGGGCTGCAGTTCGGCCATGTCTTCATCGGCATTCAACCGCCACGCGGTTTTGGGGAAAATCCGATCGCCATTTACCACGATCCGGATCTGGCGCCCTCACACCACTATCTGGGCACTTACCACTGGCTGCGGCACGTCTTTCGGGCCGATGCCATCGTGCACATGGGCAAGCACGGCACGCTGGAGTGGTTGCCGGGCAAGGGGATTGGGCTCTCTGCGGCATGTTATCCGGATGTGGCGTTGGGAGATATTCCGCTCATTTATCCGTTTATCATCAATGATCCCGGCGAAGGTACGCAGGCCAAGCGGCGGGCGCATGCAGTCATCGTCGATCACCTCATTCCGGCCATGACACGGGCCGAGGTGTACAACGAGATTGCCCGGCTTGAACAGCTCATGGACGAGTACTACCAGGTGCAGACGCTTGACCCGTCCAAGCTGCCGGTGCTTCGGTCGCAGATCTGGGAACTGATCGTGCAGGCGGAGTTGCATCATGATCTGCGTACAGCCCGGGCGCCAGATGATTTTGACAATTTTTTGTTGCACGTGGACGGCTATCTGTGTGAGTTGAAAGATGCCCAAATCCGCGATGGCCTGCATACGCTGGGGCAGACGCCGCAGGGGGAACAGCGCATCGGCTTGCTCCTGGCGATGTTGCGGCTGGATAATGGTGCCGTGCGCAGTCTGCGAGGCGCTTTGGCCGACCTGGCGGGGCTGAATTACCCGGCCATTCTGGCGGCGCCGGGCGACCGGTATGAGGGTACCCTGCCGGCATTTCTCAGCGATCCGGACGTGCCGGTGCACGCGCATAGCGATGTGCTGGAGGCGTTAGAGCGTGTGGGGCGTACATTAATTGAAACCTTAGACGGTGATGCCTGGGATGCGTCCAAAGTCGACGACGTGGTGGCGCAACAGGTTGGCATGCCGGCCCCGGACGTGTGCCGCAGCTTGCGGTTTGCCTGTGAGGTCATCGTGCCTTGTCTGGAGCGTACGCCGGACGAAATCGCCAACATTCTGCGAGCCCTCGATGGGGAATACGTTCCGGCCGGCCCCAGTGGCGCGCCGACCCGCGGCCTGGCGCATGTGCTGCCCACGGGGCGGAATTTTTATTCGGTCGATCCCAAAACCCTCCCCTCCCCGATCGCCTATCAGGTCGGCACGGACCTGGCCAACTCGTTGATCGAGAAATACCTGGCGGAGGAGGGCGCCTACCCGGAGTCGATTGGCATCGTGGTGTGGGGCACCTCGGCCATGCGGACCCATGGCGACGACATTGCTGAGGTTTTGGCGCTACTCGGGGTGCGGCCGGTGTGGCAGGAAGAGAGCCGGCGTGTCACGGGTATTGAGGTTATTCCTCTACAGGAACTCGGGCGGCCGCGGATCGACGTGACCCTGCGGATCAGCGGCTTTTTCCGGGATGCCTTTCCCAACCTGGTGCATCTCATTGACGAAGCGATTCACACCGTCGCTTCGTTGGACGAGCCGCCGGAGCAGAATTTTATCCGGAAGCATGTGGTGGCGGACCGTCAGACGTATGCGGAGGCGGGCATATCGAGCGCCGAAGCCGGTGAGCGCAGCCTGTACCGCATCTTCGGATCGAAGCCTGGGACTTACGGCGCTGGGATTCTGCCGCTGCTGGACGAGCACAACTGGCGTAGCGATCAGGATCTGGCGGACGTGTATATCGCCTGGGGCGGCTACGCGTACACGAAAACCACGTACGGGTCGCAGGCCGCGGATGAATTTAAAACGCGCTTTGCCGAGATGACCATCGCGGTCAAGAATCAAGACAATCGTGAGCATGATATTTTCGACAGCGACGACTACCTGCAATACCATGGTGGTATGGTCGCCACCGTGCGCGCCCTGGCCGGGCGTGATCCCAAAGCCTATTTCGGTGATTCTAGCGACCCGAGCCGCTCCCGTGTGCGGGAGCTCTCCGATGAAGCCCGCCGCGTCTTTCGCACGCGGGTGGTCAACCCGAAATGGATCGCGTCCATGCAGCGGCACGGCTACAAGGGCGCCTTCGAGATGGCCGCGACGGTGGATTACATGTATGGCTATGATGCCACCGCGCACGTGATCGACGACTGGATGTACGCTCAGCTCGCGGACCGCTATGTGCTCGACCCGGAGGTGCAGCAATTCTTCCGCGAGAAAAATCCCTGGGCTTTACGCGGCATCATCGAGCGATTCATGGAGAGTGTCGATCGGGGGCTCTGGGAGCAGCCGGAGGAGACGCAGCTCGAACGGATGCGGCAGGTCTATTTAGAATTGGAGGGCGAGCTGGAAGATCGGATGGACGCCGCGAGTCCGAGTCTCCGTACGGCAGAAGGTAGCTAGCTATGAACGGTCGCACGGTTTTCCCATTTACGGCGATTGTCGGACACGACGATATCAAACTCGCCCTGCTACTGAACGCCATTAGCCCGGCCATTAGTGGTGTGCTTGTCCGGGGGCATAAAGGCACGGCGAAATCCACTGCGGTGCGCGCTCTGGCGAGCCTGCTGCCGGATATCGAGGTGGTCGCCGGCTGTCCCTTCGCCTGTGCGCTGTCATCACCCGCTGAGGACTGTCCGCACTGTGCGGTACACGTGGCGGAGCGGCAAGGGCTGACGCGGCCTGCCAGTCTGGTCGAGTTGCCGCTGGGCGTCACGGAGGACCGTGTCGCCGGTACGCTGGACATTGAGCGGGCTTTGAAAACCGGCGAAAAGCACTTTGAAGCCGGTCTGCTCGCGTCGGCCCATCGCGGCCTGTTGTACATCGATGAGGTGAATCTGTTGAGCGACCATATCGTCGATGTCCTGCTCGATGCCGCGGCTATGGGCGTGAACTACGTGGAACGCGAAGGCGTCTCGGTCAGTCATGCCGCGTCGTTCATTCTGGTCGGCACGATGAATCCGGAAGAAGGCGAGCTGCGCCCGCAATTGCTCGACCGCTTCGGCTTGGCGGTGGATGTGCAGGCGGAACACGATGTCGAGGTGCGCGCTGAGGTCGTACGCCGCCGCATCGCCTTCGATCGGGACCCGGAGGGCTTTCAAGCTCAATGGGCTGAGGCGGAACAGGCGGAGCAGCGCCGCCTCCTTGCGGCCCGGCAATTGCTGCCCGAGGTGCGCCTGGACGATCGCTTGCTTACCCTCATTGCCGGTATTTGCACCGATTTTGGCGTCGATGGCATGCGCGCCGACATCGTCATGTACCGTGCTGCCGTGGCCCTGGCCGCCTATGAGGGCCGCACCGAGGTGATGGAAGAGGACGTCCGGCGTGTGGCCCGCCTGGTGCTGCCGCATCGGCGGCGGCGGCAGCCGTTTGATCAGCCTCATGTCGATGAGCAGGAGTTGGAGGACAGTCTGGAGCGCCACCGTCCTCCCCAAAACGGCGCGCCGCCGCCATCGCCATCTTCCGATGGCCATGAGGAGCACACGGATTCCCCTCCCGACCCTGCGCCGGAGCCGGGTGCGGAAGGGTTGGCGCCACAGGATCAACAGGCGCGTATCGGCCAGTCATTTGACGTGACCCCGCTCGAAGGTCCGGTGCGGCAGGGTCTCATGCAGCGGACCATGGGCAAACGCAGCCGCACGCTCGGCAGCCGGAGCGGGCACTATGTCACCAGCCGCCCACCTCAAGACCGGGTGCGTGACATAGCGGTCGACGCGACCCTGCGGGCCGCCGCGCCGCAGCTCCGCCGGCGCCGGCTCGAGGGCGAAGGCGCGATCGCGATTCACCCCACCGATCTGCGGGAAAAAGTTCGGGAATCCCGGACTGGCAACTTCATTCTCTTTGCCGTGGACGCCAGTGGCTCCATGGGCGCCCGCGATCGCATGGTGGCGACGAAGGGAGCCATCATGTCGCTCTTGCTCGATGCCTATCAGAAGCGTGATCAGGTGAGTTTAGTCAGCTTTCGGGGCCATGACGCCAGCGTACTGCTGCCGCCGACCGGCAGTGTGGAACTGGCGCAGCAATATCTCGTGGAGATGCGAACCGGTGGCCGCACGCCGCTCGCCGCCGGTCTCGCCAAGGCGCGTGAACTCCTCATGCGGTATGGCCAACGTGAGCGCGACATGCAGCCGTTGCTGGTGCTGCTCACGGATGGACGCGCCAACGCAGGCATGGGCCATGGTGATCCGGTGACGGAAGGATTGCTGCAGGCCACGGCCTTACGTCACGCGGGTGTTCCAGCCCTCGTGGTGGACACCGAACAAGGCGCCATGCGTCTCGGACTCGCTCGGCGCCTCGCCGACGCTTTAGGTGGTGGTCTCTGTCTGCGTCTGGAGGAACTCGCCGCCAACACCCTGGTGCGAGCGGTGCGGCTGTCCATGGCGGGCGGGTAGGGAGATCGATTTAATACGGTGGGCTCCAGGGCTCGTAGAGAGCGTCGCGCAGCTGCCCGTAACTCGATCGTATATGCCATATCGCTAAGGGCCTTGGAACTCTCGTTCGAATTCTTCTAGCGTGATGGTCCCACCAGGTTCAGCCAGCGCCTCTTCTGCGATTACACCGTCGATCTCATCCCCCACCTCGTGTAAGACGTCGAGGTCGCCCATTGGGATGACCCCAGCGAGTTCAATACCCTCTGCCGTTGTTATCACGACATGCTGACCGTCTGCCACTTTGTCGAGGATGTTCGTCAGCGCGACACGCTGCTTTTCTGTGAGTTCGATGTAGATCATTCTATCACTTCAGACCTTTCACTACTCACCACTCATTCTGTTTCAGTACTTACTGGCGTTGAAAAAAGACCTGGAGGAGTTGGTCTTTAAACCGAAGTTCCTCCCGTGATTCGGCGACAACTTGTTGAAATAAAAACTCAAAAGCCTGAAACGAATTGACCT
>CBCXVS010000321.1:0-7971 GCA_965178525.1 uncultured bacterium
GTCTTAACTTCCCTGAGAGGACTCGAAATGATCCCGATAGATGCTCATTCGAGCAGTTTTTTCAGCCCCTATTGGGGAGTAATTTCGACGTGTAAGAATCGCCTAATGCTCCCAAGCCCGCCCAACACCGCCCCCACTTGCCCCGTATATCAGCGAGTCAGGGTCGCTTCGACCCATTCGAGAGCTTGCAACGTATGGCCATATTGGGCGTATGCCATCCGGTGGAGGTACTCGGAGCAGTGGAAATAGTCGAGCACTTGAGTGGCATCCGGAAACAACGCCTGCACATTTTTCCCTATCCAATCCGCTCCATCACCGATGACGCAAAGCCGCGCCGTCTCCTCTGGAATCAAGCTCGCGTCTTTAATCTTTTTCAAGGCTTTGCCCAGGTCCGCTTCGCCTGGCACCTGGTGCCAACTCAGCAGGTGAACAATGCGGTCGCCGTCCAGCAAGTAGAATCGGAATCCCTTGGCCTCATACCACGCATGTTGCCACAATGCTCGGCGTGCTCGAAATCGGGCTTGACCCGGGCGACGGCCCCGAGCACTTTCGGGACGCGACGGCACAAAAGCCCCATCGATTCCCCGAACTAACACCGGACGACGAAAGCGACCCGCCACCACCGGGGCCACCCGCCGTTCCATCTCGTCACGAGACAGGGCCACATCCAACACGCCGAGCCCCTTGGCCACCTGGTGGGTGAGCGTGTAAATCCGCTCACTGCTAATGACAATGCCACTGGAACGGCGAAACGAGCTCGATGCCGTCTCGTAGGGGACTTCGGCGGCCAGGTCCGCCGCAGCCTGTTGAACATCGAGCTGAAGCTGCCCCGGACTCAGCTCCAACCCGTCATCCCGTGGCGACGTCCCAAGGTGACAGTCACGGCAATAGAAATCAGGCCGCTTGAGATCAACGTCACCGATCATCGTGCGCGCCGTTGGAGATACCGCCGGGCGGGCGCCCAGTCGCCGATCACACTGCGCACCGGTCATGGACGCGCGCCCCAGCTCAGCAGCGTGGCGCGGCTCAATCATCGTTTGGGCGATGCCGGCGGTGAGGGACTGACGCAGCCCCCAGATGGTCCCGCTCACCCGAGCTAGGGTGGGAGCGGCGTCGGGCAATTCGGTTTCAACCTCATCGAGCCAGCGGTCAAAGCACTCATGGAGCTGCTCGCGCCACGCTTGGCGCTGGTGACTTGCACGGACATCGTCAAACGCGATAACCTCGGCGGCACATCCCATGGGGAACCCTCTCAGATCGGGGAAACGAGTCGTTGATCTTGTTGATTTCCCCTATTATAGAGGGATTCTCTATGGGTGTAAGAATCGTCTAAAACTCCCGGTCGCCATCTCACCTAGCCGCGCCTGATACGCGGCCCGCACCGAGGGCTGGTGTCGAAAGACCACGTCACTCATCAGGTCGTAGACAGTCGAAAACCACAGGTCGCGAGTATATTGGGTCTCGGCCGTACGCGCGTAGAACTGATCGAGTTGATCGGCCCCCAACGCCCGCTCGAGCGTACCGCGAACCATCACCGAAAGAGGACTACTTTGGACAAAGCGTTGCACTGATAGTTCCCCATTGCTCGATGTCTCCTAAATTCCTTAAGTTATTGAAAAGGAGGGATGAAAATGCGTCGCAAGGAACTCGCGCAAGTCCTCCTCTCGCCTCCATTTGCGCATGATCTGGGTGATGGTCAATTTGGAAAAAACACCCTGGGCTTGCAAACGCAGCGCTAAGAGATAGGCTAACACTTTGATCAGCAAAACCGTGTCTAGACCGTCACCTTGTCATTGCATCGAGCGCATATGGAATATCGATTTCATGATCTTCCAGAAACATTCAACCACATGATGTTGCTTCCAAATGTGCCCGATTTCTGCACCCCGTAGCGACCCTTGACTAAAATTCATCAAATGATAGCTGCGAGTTGTACGTTTGCAAAAAAAGAATAAAATGAGTGACCCAAAAGTAGGGCTGTAGCCCCGGATGCGATACGATGGGACGTCAATGCCCCATTTGGGCTCTTCCAACATCAGTACTTTTTTCCATGTGGACGCATCCCATTTTTGACCATCAATCGTAAAGACATAGTTGCCTTTACCGGCAATGACAATGTTGCTAAATCCTAACTGATGCAGCCTGACTCTGAGCTCTTGAGACACATAGCCAGAGTCCAAGGTTAAAGGCAGCGGAGTGATATCAATGCCCTCACGATGAAATTCAGTTTTTAGTTGTTTCAACATGAAAATGAGTACATCTGATTTTTTCGTATGATAGCGACCTGGTTTCGGGCAAAACATCAGATGTAAAGGTAATGCTAAATGATTGATTGTTAATACAATATCAAGTAAATCTTGACCTCGGATGAATTTATGATAGCGACCACTATACCAACGATATACACAGCGAATCCGTTTGCCAAAGCGATCCATCACACTGTTGTCGATCGATAAACTCATTCCGGCTCTTGACCGGGTTGATATACTCTTGCTCATTACGGGATTGAGCTCCTCAGTCGCTTGCTTGACCATAAAGCGAAGAAGCATTTTTTTTCACATGATAAACACTCCAATCTTTTAACTCGCTATAGAACTTTTGATGAGGAACATCGAGAAAGTCAGCCAATTGTTTCGGGTTGTAAAACCCGAACAAGTGAGCGACCGCTAAGACCATGAGTACCTCGAAGGCGATCGGGTTATTTTTTCGAAACTCTTGATCAATACTGCGGGCAGAATTTAGGCTGCCTCTTCGGTAATGACGTCCTAGTTACAAAGCGTCTCGTAATCAGGGCTCGATTTTTCCAGACTCTGCCCGTTAGCTAAGTGCTCACAAATTCGATCAAGCAGATGTTGATTGAAGGCCCGCCGCTTCAGGCTCGCCATGGAAAACGCTTGGTCAAGTGGCTACCGTGCTGACGCACTTCGAGTTTGGCCAGGCTTACCGCCGTCAAACTTGCATTGAAGTGAAAGTCAAGTTTGGCTTTGGAGCGAGCTTGACAATCAATCAGGCCGGTAAATTGTTTGCCATCGTGAAAGAGAAACTCAATTTGGAAGCGCGCCTTGTAATAGCGGTAGAGCGTCAGGGCGTCCAGAGCGACATCCGTGCTAAAGAGCACCGCATAGCGGTTGTAGTGGGTATGGACCCCGACCACCACCTGGAGGTTGCGTTTTAACTGCACATGGTGGAGCACCTGATGATACAACACGATGTGCTCGTCTCCGGTCTCGAGTCGCTCAAACCGGGACAAATCGCGCCAGGCGACCTTGCCGTCGTAGGTCTTTGGGCGACCTCGACCGGGGCGTTTGGGTCCGCGGTAGAGATAACGCAGATTGGCATCGACTCGCCACTGGCCGATCTGGTGTAACCCCAAGGCGCACACGCCACCCACAACGAAAGACCCGACCGAGCATGATGGCCTCATTGGTAACGTGAAGAGAGAAGGCCTATAGTCTACACGAATCACGCCACCTTGGAAGCACTGGGGCCTCCACCAACAGGCCCAAGCGTTCGCGGAGATGTTGCAGCGGTCGCGTTCCCATGTTGAAGGGCGAAACGGGTATGGGTCACTGCGCCACCACCCGCTTCGAGGGCTTAATCTGCCGCGTAAGCGGACGGGCCTAACCACGATCCCAACTTTTGCCTCACCCGCTCTGACGGCACCACGGCTGCGGAGCGGTTGGTTGGTCAGAAACCGCGTTCCATGTTTGCTGCGATTCTGGACTCGGTCGATCTGCCGCCCGCGCCTCGAAGCCCGCAGCGCAGATTCTAAGGTGGCCGACGCGATGTTGCGCCAAGCTAGGCCTAGGAGAGGAGGATTGCAAGTCGAAGCTTGAAACTTCTCATCGGAACCCAGTGGGTATCCAATCCCACCCGGTAAGGGCTAGCCACCCGCCGCAAGCGAGTCTGGCGTCGTCGTCAGCAATGGCGGCACGAAGCGTAGACAGCGCGTGCAGAAGCCGTGTGATGGAGCCTCGAAACAAGGCCAAGTCGCGGGAGCCTTCGGGGTCATAGCATCGGGGGCGACATTGACCCACTGTAAGGGCTTGGTGGGAGCGATCCTGCCGGGGTCTGAGAGCAGAGCAAATGCACATTGTAGTGGTCAAGTCAAAACGGACACTTTTTTAAGACCCCACTGTCGATTTTTCATAATCGTTGGGGCGGACATAACCCAAGTACGAAGGCAGACGACGACTGTTGTCGAACATCTCGATAGACTCGATCACATCATCGCGCGCATCCTGGCGCGTCTCATAGTGACGCTGCGACGTCGGCTCGCGCTTCAAACTCCCGAAGAATCGCTCCGCCACCGCATGGTCCAAACCGTCTCCTGTCCCGCTCCTACGGCACGTCATCCCGTTGTCCCGCAGGTGATCCCGAGACGCATGACCGGCGTCTTGACGGCCCCGGTCGCTATGATGGAGGAGGCCAGAGGCCGGCTGACGTCGACCCACCGCCAGCTCCAGCGCCTGGCTGACCCACTCGGTATCCCCATGTTGACTCATGGCCCACCCCCGCACTTTGCGCGAGTACAAGTCCAGTCACACCGCCAGATACAACCAGCCGTCTTGTGTCCAGAGCTACGGGATGTCGCCCGCCCAGGCGACATCGGGCGGGTCGACGTCAAACTGACGCGCCCACTCATTGGGCGCCACCCCATAACCCTGACGACTGTCGGGGCTCTGAGGCCGACGACTCGTCCGACGTCGCACCGAGACGCCAGCCTGTTTCATCAAGGGGCGAGCCGGGTGGCGGCCCACCGAGAAGCCCTCGGCTTGAAGTTGCTTCGCCATCCGACGACTACCCTAACACCCACCACGTTCATGGTGAAGGGCCTTGACACGGGCTAACAACGCCCTCTCCTCGGCATCAACCCCTTGGTGACGGCGCCGTTCTTGATAGGCGTAACAGCCCCGGCGACTGACCGAGAGGAGGTCACATCACACCGTCACCGGCCACACCGCTTGGCGCTCGGCCATAAAGGCATATCTCACCTCGACTCGTTGGCAAAGAAGGTCACCGTTTGTTTTAGTATCTCACGCTCCATCCCTCACCGTTTGTTTGCTCGACCTCAGCGCTCCAGTTCTTCTCGCTCGGCTGAAAGACGGCCATTGACACCCGACGCCACGTGATCGTGCTCGAAACCGACACCTTGCAAGCTGAAGACGAGCTATCAAGCAGCTTTACGAGATTTTGACAACTTCGTTTTGACATTGTGCTCTACCTGATTGGTCATCACTCGAAGGCGAACAGTATGCTGAAGGTGCGCAATGCTCCACGATTGTCCCGACCGCAGGTTCTCTCGACAGACGCGGATCAGAAACAAATACGCCAGCACCGCGATGCCAAAGGACTTCTCAATACGCCTTTCGTCTTGTCTCACCTGATGCTCACCCATCCCCAAGTCCGTTTTGAGTTCGCTGGTTAATTTGCTCAACGGCCCAGCGCTTTTGGTACGCAAACACGATGTATCTCGGCGTCAACTCCGCCAGATTGGTCACCAGGATTTTCGTTTTACTCGGGCCGATGTTCCGCCCGGTTTTGCTCAGAACCACCGTGACATCGCCCACGTGACGCAGACACAAACGTGTGCGGTACACCCAAAACGACCGTCGGCCATTGGTGACGGGGATACGTGGCACCCAGGTTCGCCGGTAATATTTGCGAGGCAGGGGCGTCACTAAGTCTCTGATGGCTTTGCCCTCGACTGTTTTCCAAATGCGTGGGATGGCAAAGACAAAACCCCAGGTGCGATCCGGGTCGTCCGCATCGCGCTCCATCACCATCTTCATATTGTCTTGCGAGCCATAGGCCGCATCACCTTCGACGATGACCACTTTTGCCCATGTCGGCGGCGTAAACGCTTTGACCCTCTCACGAAACCATTCATTTTCCGTTTGATACTTGGGATGGCTTTTGGGCCCGAATCAAGCGAAATGCCACTGGCAACCGGAAGACATCCCAACTGACCATGAGCAGGGCAAAGCGAACGCCGAAAAACCAAGGATCATGTTTACTTTTGCGTCCTTTTTGAGCCAGGGGATTCTTCTTGCCCCGTTTGGGCTTAGCACGGCCATCACCAGTCAACGTCAGGACGCCATCTTCGGGCGGTGGCCATCTCGCCATGGCTTGATGAGCCCACCCGTCCACAAGCCGATGGACGTCCCAGTAGGTCGCTTTAAGCAAGCGGCGAAATCGCCACTCGGTGATGTCGATGGGTGTCCAGCGAGCCAGTTCAGCGACGGTTTTACGCCCTGGAAAAAGCACCGCATGACCATGAGCCAGATCAAAATCAGACGGTGTTGATCTTTCCAGACCCCAGGCATACCACGAAACGCATGGGTAACAAACGCGGGCAAATACGTGACGTTGATCATCGTTGGCAACGCTATGCAACAGGTTTGAGGGAATGTGCGGAGAAGACATCGTATCAAAATTATCCCATGGAATCTGATTTTTAAGGCGTTGCCGGTTACGAGTGTCGGTTTCGAGGACTGTCGATGGCGGTATATGGCGCAGTCAATGGCATTAACCCGTGCCTATCTGGTAGTGCCAAGGCTGAGGAAAAGATTCCTTACAACGTACGGACATGCGGATAATGTAAGATGAGGCGATCTACTGTCAGCAAGGGAAGATGATGCACGCGAGCTGTCGCGACAATGATTTGATCCGCTGGATCACGGTGAAAATTGCCTGGCAGTTTCGTTGAATCGATGGCAATTTGTGGGGTAATCGCCAGCAATTCGATCCCCGGATAGGCGATAGCCTGTTCCATCCACTCCTCGATAGAACCGTCCAATTCTAAGCGCCCGTACGCCACCAACTTGGCCACTTCCCAACAGGAAATCGCGCTGATGCCTAATCCACTTGGTTCGTTTTCCTGAATGAGCTGCGTATGCCGCTGCGACAGTTGTGGACTTTCATCAACCCACCACACCCAGATATGGCTATCCAGTACCATCATCGCAAGACATCCCAATCCTCTTCGGCAACGGATTCCGTCGGGCGTTCATAGTGCACCACCTTCCCGCGTAACGAGCCACGAACGGCTTCACGCTTGTGCGCTTCACGAGACAGGATGATGACCTCAACTGCTTCCCCTGCTTGAAACGGGAGAGAGCGGAGTTTCAAAACGCCGTCTTGGGGAATCGTCGTTTCGACTTTATAAGCTCGCATACTTCACTCCAGAATTTTTGAATTTTTGCAGAAACGGGGTCAGGAAACGGGGTCGAAGATTAAGATGTGAACATCCCGCTGGAATTTTCAAGGAAAAAATGACCTATAGTTCTTTGCAAATGAATTGATAGCGTTTCAAATTTTCCGTGTTATAATATAGGATGCGCTTGTTGCTCATCCAACTTGGCGTCGTCTTCCCAAAACCGGTCCTTAACAGACCGGACTTTGTTCATGACCCCTTGGCAAGTCGTGGCGGTTATCTTGTCAAATGCCTGTTCTAACTGAATCTTCAGGTTGCTTAGCGTGAAGTCGCCATGGCGTGCCACTTCATTTTTCAGAATCCCCCAGCAGGTTTCTATAGGCTGAAGCTCCGGATGATAAGGCGGAGTACGAATCACTTCATGACCATGTTGGCGTGCAATGATATCCATGCGATAAGTGGGCTCAGGTGAAATCTTTCTTAAAATGTCGACCAACTCCACTTTTAAACAATCATCCTTGCATGGAATTTTATTCGCTTCAAGCCAACTTCGAATTCTTTCTTTTGAACAAGTAGGCGTTGGAGCTGAATCATCTGAAAGAATATTGTGATAGCTCGCATTATCCATGATAATCAGGGATGCACTTGGGATATGAGGGAGTAGTTTCTCAACAAACCATTTCTGAAACAAATCTCCGTTCATTTGTCCATGATAGTCACCGGTTTTACGCGTACTTTTCAATAGGGTTGTTCCCCAATAGTTAATGAGGTAGGCTATCCTCCCCCAAACGATGGAGGGAGCCCAGCCAGGTCAT
>CBCXVS010000322.1:0-7948 GCA_965178525.1 uncultured bacterium
AATGGACTTTTGAATTGGGCTAACCTGTTGATCTACTTAACCCTCCGCCTATTCTGCCAGGGGAACTTCGGTCTAGCGTTGACCCTGTGCGCCGCAGCTTGCTCGTGACAACCCGCAGTACACCGGTGAACAACTTGCCAATCGTGAACCGTTGTGGTTGCTCCAGTAGGGATCGGACAAAGTGCATCTCGCTGCTCGCACTCAGGGTCATAATGGCCTCGTCGCGTAACAGGACTTTGAGTTTGCTCTCTGCCGCTGTACGTCCAATATCATTGAACAAAATGTCATCGTTAAAGTACAGTCGTTTCCACGCTGTGCCAGTCTCTGGGCGCAATTCGGCACGATTTTCCACGTCCAGTACAGTCCCAATGCGGTCGGATGAAGCTTGCCCCCAACTCCAGTGTGGCATGGCGAGCAATCCTACAAGCGTAAGCACGACGGTGACAACGCCCCTCCTGCACGATATTCGCATGTGCTAATATCTCCCGGTGAGAGTCAACGTCCAAATGTTACGGCGGTATTCGAAAAAACTGATATTGGAGTCATGACGGATGTGCTCCACCCCAACGGATAACGCCAAATTACGCCCCAGCGGCCGTGTCAGCAGCAACGACCCCGTGATGCGGTCGTCCTCGCGTTCGTTTTGGTCTGCCGCATCGCGCACACCGATCGGGACGGCGTCGGACGAGTTCACGTTCCGGTAGTCGCGCCGAGTATAGGTGACATCGGCGTGCAAGAAGATGCCTCCCCATAGAGACGTGGATACCCCCAGGCCAATCTGATGGGCATCGAATTCCCAGTCGCTGCCGTCATTCCAGCTACCCTCATAGTGGTACCCCAGACGCACGGACGAACGCCTCCGATTGAAGATCAGATATTCGTCAAAGCCTGCGCGCAGCGTCCAACCATCGTTATCGCGCACATTCGGTTCCGCATCGGTCGGCAAGATCTCAAAAAAGTTGCTCCAGCGATAACGCACCGAGACCACAGTAGACAGCGCCGTGGTATGCGGGATCGTCGCGCTCGTCTGCAGGGTCACGGCTTCGGAAAAGCGATCGGTGTCGAGCAGGGTGTACGTATAATCCGCTGCGCCATGTAGCGCCACCCGGCCCAGGCGATAGCGCGCCGTCAGTCGGCCCGTGTGACGCTGGACATCAAAATCGTCGAGGCTGAAATGTTTGCTCTGATACAGCGCGTACTCTGCCCTCAGGCGCCACGATGGGGTGGTAACGGGCTGCAGCCGGCCGAGGAGAGTGAAGACCAAGCGTCCGTCCGCTCCGCTGCTCACCTCGAACACATCGTCGTTCGGCTCTAGGATCACGTTGTCATCGTATTGATAACTCAGGTTCGCCCGGAGCTGGAGGAGCTGCCGCTCGCGTGCGCGCTCTGCGATGGCATCCAGGTAGCGTTGGGCGGTGCTTCTCAGAGGCGACTCGGGGGCGGCCTTCAGCATCGCCTGAAATGCTTCCTGGGCCGCATCATCTTGTTCGAGGGCGAACCGCGTTAAGCCCTGGTAGTATCGTACCAATGGCGTCAACGCAAGATCGAGTTCGAGAGCCCGCTGCAAAGATGGCAGGGCTTCACGGTATTGCTTCAACTGGTATTGCGTCGTCCCTAGGTAGAGCTGTGTAGCGCCTTTGTCGGGGTCGAACTGCTCCGCCAGCTTGAACTGTGCCAAGGCCTCCTTCTCACGTTTGACCAGGAGGTAGGCAAGGCCCAAATGGTAGTGGACGTACCGTTTCGACGGATCAAGTTGCACGGTGGTCTCCAGGGCCGTAATGGCTTCCGGGTACGCTCCCATGCGAAAGCGGGTCAGGCCGAGATAAAACTGGGCGTCGGGATTGTCAGGCTCTAAGGTAATGGCGCGACGAAAATGGTCGAGGGCATCGCGATACTGACGGTTGGCGTAGGCCGCGATTCCCCTGGCATACGCCAATTCGGCGGCTTCGGCGGCCAAGACGATCGTGGGTGGCATGAGCAGCAGACTACCCCAGAAGACGTAACATCCCCAAAAAACGCAGCACAGCCTCGTGGAAATCGGTGTCACGGCGCCTCCCCACACCCTGATCATGCTGGCTTGTCGCATCAGGCCTTCTGGTATGCTCCCTACCCGCACCCTCACAGGCTGGTGTTGAGACATTAAGATGATGTTATGTAAAGCTGCGGTCTGGCGAACACTGCCCCTGGATTTTCCTAACCTATTAATTTTACTAGGGTTACATGAAAAACAGTGCATTTTAATCATAACTACTTGATTTTAAAGGCCTTGCATCTAAGCTAATGTATCATGTCTCTAGAACGGGGTCAAGCAAAAAAGCACTCCACCTATCGGTAAAGCATAGGAGCGGCGGCTGCGGCGACGTTTCAGCGTTTGTTTTGCTTTAGCATATCGTTGTTACTGCACTAGTTTGTGTTCAATATCATCACAACTTGACTTTCCAGTTAAACTCCCATAGTATAGGCGCGGATTACTTTGATCCTCCGCGACCTTTTACAGAATCTATGGGGAACTGTGTTATCAAAGTTGATCTGGTTTGACGCTGGGATCCTCTAAAGTAAGGTATTCGTTAGCGGTGAGGTGATCGCATGACTAGGTGGACAGCGCGTCTTTTTCGCTTCAATAGCGTCGTCCTTGGGCTGTTACTTACGGCTGTCGTAGTGTTGACCTTTGAGGTTGATCCAGCATTGCTGCAACGCCTCGAGATGCTGGCCAGTGATGGGCGCTTCCGGGTCCGGGGGCCCAAACAGCCTGGCCCTGAGGTCGTGATCGCGGCGATCGATGAAAAAGGTATTCACGATCGCGATCTTGGCCGTTGGCCGTGGCCCTATGACATGCAAGCCAAACTGGTGCAACAACTGCTTGCCTACGGCACCGCCGCGATCGGCTATGACGTGCTCTTCGAGTCCTCGGACACCCGTGCTGGTATCGAGAACTTGCGGGCCATCAAGGCGAAGCTCGCAGCCAACGGCAGCGGCAACGGCTCCGCCATTGATACCTTCGTCGACGACCTCATGGCCAAGGCGGATCGTGACAGGATCTTTGCTGATGCCCTCAAGCAATCGGATCGCACTGTCCTCGGCTACATCTTTCATCGGGACAAGAGCAAAGAAGAATATTTACGCGAAGCGGATGTGCAGAACCTTCACACCTCCATCTATAACGCGATTATTACCACGCCCGGCGTGCGTCTGCAGTCTCAGGCGTTGTTAACCGCCAGGGCGGTGGAGTCAAGCCTCGGTGAACTCTCCAAAGCGGTGTGGGGAGGCGGCTTTATTAACGGCAAACTCGATGCTGACGGTGTTAATCGACAATACCCTCTCATTGTTAAGTACCGTAATTGGGTGAATACGCAGGGCAAACAGAACGCTCTGTTTGCCCCGTTGGGTCTCCGGGTCCTCCAGCGCTATTTACAGGCGGGGGGCAGGAAGGCAACCACTATCATCAGGATTGGACCCGATGGTGTGGAGAGCGTCGGCATTCGCAGCGCACAGAAGACATACGAAATCCCGACGGATCCCAAGGGGCAAATGTTGATCAACCACCTTGGCGCTTCCAGCGCTTCAGAGGGGAAAATCCCCCTGTTCCAACATTACTCCGCTGTGGACATCATCAAGGGCCGTCAGAATGAGGCGCCACGCGAGGCCTTTCGCAATAAGATCGTTCTCATTGGCGCTACGGCGGAGGGACTAAGGGATCTACGCGTCACGCCCTTTGACCCCGCCTTTCCCGGCGTGGAGGTGCATGCCACGATTATCGACAACATTCTGCGGCGGGATTTCCTGGTCAAGCCCTGGTGGGATTCCGCGTACACGCTGGGGAGTATCCTGCTGATCGGCCTGCTCCTGACGCTGCTTCTGCGTCGTCTGGGACCGTTGCGGGGCAGCGTCATGGCCGCGGTCCTGGGCGCCGGTGGTCTCGTGTTGAACTATCGTCTCTTTGTCGACCAGGGTTGGGCTCTGAACATCGTCTACCCGCTCCTGGCAACGGTTGTCGTCTGGTTTGGCATGACGGTCTATCATTATGTGGTCGAGCAGAAAGACAAACGCTTCCTCCGGCAGACCTTTGGCACGTATTTATCTCCAGAGCTCATCGAGGAGATGGTGCAGACCAAGACCGAACCCAAACCCGGCGGCTCTTCGGACATCCGCACGGCCTATTTTACGGACATCGCCTCGTTTTCGAGCTTTTCAGAAGTCCTCAGCGCCACCCAACTGGTGGAACTGCTCAACGAATACCTCACGGCCATGACAGATATCCTCCTGAGCGAAGGCGGGACGCTGGATAAATACGAGGGCGATGCCATTGTCGCCTTTTTCGGCGCACCGGTGTCCATGGAGGATCATGCCGCGCGTGCGCTGCGAACGGCGTTAAGGATGCAACAGGCGTTGGCGGGTTTGCGCCAGAAATGGACGGCCGAAGGGGACAAATGGCCCGAGCTGGTGCGGAACATGCGGATGCGTATCGGTATCAGTTCGGGGGACATCGTGACGGGCAACATGAGCTCCACCAAGCGGATGAACTACACCATGATGGGCGATGTGGTGAACACGGCCGCGCGTCTTGAGGCCGCCGCCAAACAGTACGGCATCTATGTCCAATGTACGACCGACACCTTGGCACTCGCCGGCTCTGCTCATGCTTTTGAATGGCGGAAGATTGACAACATCAGGGTCGTGGGCAAGACCAAACCAGTGGAAACCGTGGAGATTATGGCGCACCAGGGGCAGTTGCCCGTGGAGCAGTACCGGATGCGTGAACTCTATCATCAGGGGCTGGAGCTGTATCGGTTGATGCAATGGGATGAGGCCAAGGCCAAATTCGCCGAGAGCGAAAAGCTGGAGGAGATATTTCCGAAACGGCCCACCACGCCAAGCCGTATCTACCTCGACCGCTGTGACTTCTTCAAGGTTAATTCTCCCGCTAAGGATTGGGACGGTAGCTGGACGCTGACGTCGAAATAAACTTATTGCGATGTCTCAGACTGGCTCTCAGCTGGCACGAAATGCGTCATGGAGATATAAAGCTTGCTGGTTATATCTGTTTCTGTTGATATCGTCGATAACCGCGTTCATCGACCCGAAACGATAAGGTTTTCCAGCCAACTTGGCGCATACTGCTGGCCACCCAGACGCTGCGCCGGACAGCGCTGGCCGTGATACTTTTTCACTGTCTGGGGCGACGATGGACAGAAGTTCCAGAACAACGCCAAGGCTCTCACACGACGTTCTGCTGACTCTTGTGTGCCCTGGACATATTGACTGTTAAAGCAAGCTCGATCGATAACTCTCATCAACCGATCGACTAGATTGCTGGTGCGATAGCCCTGCTTATGATCAGAGTTCACACTGAACTGATCCCGTTTGTCACATCAATCCAGCGAGCAAACTCGTTGCGTGTGCAGTCCTCGAATTGCGCCTTGGTTTCTCCCGGGCGTCGAGGAATGTTAGGGGGTTCTGGGCAGCAGCTCGACCTCGATATTCATGTATGATCTCTCTATAAGTCTGTGTACAATCTGGTTTGCTTATTTTCATGTTTTGTATTCATTCTTGAGATACGGTAACTCTGAATCTCTGTGTGCATGTCTTTCCATATATACACCCCGACTTTCCAAAACGACGAAAATGCAAAGAGGAGCTGAAAAATCCAAAACATCCAGATATCAAAAGGGTCTGTCAAATTGAATTGCTTAATCACCGTGTTGACACTCCACTGGACCATCACTCATAATGCAAACAAGACTCCGTCACAGAGAAAAGAGAAGGCGACCTTTCCAGCGTCTTTGAGTTTTCGCAGCGTCTCTTTCAGGCTTCCTCCCTTCTATGGCTCCATGCGATTCACCATTTGTCGCGTATGGCTCGTCCAAACCTCTAGCCAGACATTTCGCAAAACAACATTTCACCCCACAATGCAAGGTTTGATCAATTTGCACTGTACAGGACAAAAATCAAAACATCGAATATATTTGATAAATATGATGTTTTGGCCCATAAGCGCATTCTAGAAGAGCATCAAGGCCTCGTGTAGTTCCTCTTGCTTGTCTTGCAGATTGAATAGGAGGTTGCGAATCTGGTCAAATCCATAGCGAAAAACGCTCTTGGCTGGACGTTGATGCTTTTTAATTCGAATGGGTTTTCTATCATTGAGCCAGGCGCCCACATGATAGGCCCAGCAAAAGGCGATGGTGATCACAGCAAATAGACGTTTCAAGCATTCTTCATCCTTCAGGTTCACATCTTCAAAATTGAATCTTCGCTCTTTTAGAGACTGAAATAAGACTTCTATTTTCCATCTTTTCGCATAATCTTCCATGACTTGAGCTGATTCATCATGAGACACAATCATCAGATAATCGCCTAATGCTAGACGCATACCAGTTACCCAAAGAAGATTACCACAAACCAGGCGGGACTAGATAAGCAACATTCAGTTGAAACTGGCAAACTCCTAAAAAAGTTCTCATATGGTGAAAGCTGACCATTCAAACGAGATATCTTCATATCTTTCTTAATACGTATACGATATTTAATGCTGTGACTGATCAAATACCTAAACCAATCTTCACCAATAAACTCGCGATCTGCTACAAGGTATTTAATTTTATGAGAACCAAATATCTCAAGAAACTGATCGATGAGTTGGATGCGCTCCTTCGTATTGGAGTTCCCTTTTTCGGGGAGAAATATCCAGAATATTGGAAAGGCAGTTCCCTGGTGAACGATAGACAAGACGAGAAAATTAATGGCAACGCATCCGAGCATCCAGTTGGTTCGATCCATCGATAAGATCAATTGATCATAAGGCAAAAACGAGGCCACTAACTGAGCGACCATATCCTGTTGAATGTTGATCTCTTTGAAGAATCGTTGAATCCGTCGGTAATGAGATTCCACCTGGGCAGTGCCCGAAAAAGCGGTGGCGAGTTCGGCAAAATTGACTGTTTTAACTTTGAACAACGCGATGATCAGGCAAGAAAGACATTTGATCCGCGCGAGATTCCAGCCAAAATGAAGTTTGAGGACATCGGTGAGCATGGTAGTATAATCCATGGTGTCATCTCCTAAAACGCAAGTCGTTGTGGGAAGAGTTGCGATGATTCCCACGGTAGGAGATTACACCATATTTTTCAATAGCTTATTTTTTTGTCCTGTACAGTGATCAATTTGTTCGAAGACGATATATGAATCATCCGGGGCTGGGACACCACCGAGAGCACCGGTAGCCTTTGACACCTCACGTTGGAAAATATGATATATTCATCCAGTCGTGAGCAGTCGTGAGGCATGATGGTCTTTTTCGGAGGTTGAGCGCATGAAGACACGCGCTACCATTGACGACCTCTACAAGGTAGAAGGCAAGGCCGAGCTGGTGCATGGCGAGGTCGTCGACATGCCGCCATCCGGGGATGATCCGGGTTTTGCCAGCCTGAAAATTGCATCGCATCTGCTGGACTATGCAGAGCATAGAGGCCAGGGGCGGGCATATGGGGACGGCGCCGGATTTCGCGTCCACCTCCCGCATCGTGAATCCTTCAGCCCGGATGCCGCCTACCATGTCGGTCCACATACGGGTATGCGCTTCCTCGAAGGCGCGCCGATCTTTGCCGTCGAAGTTCGTAGCGAGAATGATTATGGCCGAGCAGCCGAGCAGGCCATGGCGCAAAAGCGAGCTGACTACTTTGACTGCGGTACACAAGTGGTCTGGGACGTAGATTTACTGAGCGATGAGGTGATTCGGGTATATCGGGCAAGCGATCCAGACAATCCAACGATCTATCGCAGGGGCGAGACGGCGGAAGCAGAACCGGCTGTGCCCGGATGGCGGATACCTGTAGATGATCTTTTTGAGTAACGTCCCTATGAAATGGGCTACCAAGCGTGCGACCTGAAGACGCATAACTTAAGTGGTTTGAACCAGTTGAAGGAAATGCAGGTCCGTGTGCGGACCTAT
>CBCXVS010000323.1:0-7926 GCA_965178525.1 uncultured bacterium
CGACCTCGTCTTGCCACACCGGGGTATCGGGCCTGGCGCCCCCGGAGGCCTCGACGAAGAAAACGCGATGGCCATGCACATATTATTGTGCAATGGGAAATAGATTTTACTCGCTCTATTCTAGAGAAGCGACATAATGCCAGTGATATTCCATATGTGACGAAAATCACTGTAAGCAGGTTTCCATCAGCAATTAGCCGAGGCTGAACTCTGGGGTTTTTGCTTTCACTCCTCCCTCGATATCGTCGCTAGCCACTGTCCGTGTATGACATGAGGCGGTCATCGCCGAGCAGCCAGATCGCGCCGATCCGATGCGCCACCGCCTTGAAAAGCCCCCAGGCATCCTCTACTCTTGTCTTGGACAATAGGCTGTATCCTGTGCTTCTGCCGCCGCAAAGGAGCCACGCCAGTGATCTACGAAGATCCTCCCCACGCTGTCAGGCATGCCCCTTCCGCATCCGTCACCTCATACCTCGACTTCCTCAAACGCGATGTGCTAGGCCGCGCCATCGTGCATCATGAAACCATACCGGCGCGCCCGCAACGGCTCACCACCGATCTCAGCCATTTACCTCTCATTGTTTCCGATATTCTCAAAACGGCAGCCATTCCCGCGCTTTACACGCATCAGGCAGAAGGTGTTGCCCACGCCCTGGCCGGCCGGCACACGGTCATCGCCACGCCCACGGCCAGCGGCAAAACTATGGTCTACAACATCCCGGTGATCACCACCCTGATGCAAGACCGCCGGTCGCACGCGCTGTACATCTTCCCGCTCAAAGCCCTGGAGCAGGACCAATACGACGAGCTCTGTACCCTCCTGGCAGACATGGACGCCGGCCTCACGGTGGGCATCTACGATGGCGACACCCCCTCGCATCGCCGCAAACAGCTCCGCGCCAACCCGCCGCACGTGCTCATCACCACGCCGGACATGCTGCACGCCGGTATCCTCGCCTTTCACGAGGCGTGGGCGGACTTTTTTACGCATCTCAAATACATCGTCATCGACGAGCTGCACACGTATAGCGGCATCTTCGGCACGCACGTGCTCCATCTCTTTCGCCGCTTGAACCGCGTCTGTGCCGCCTATGGCAGTGATCCGACCTACATCACCAGCTCCGCCACCATTGGCAATCCGAAACAGTTAGCCGCGCGGCTCGTGAATCGCGAGTTTCATGCCGTGCTCGACAGTGGCGCGCCGGCTGCGCCCCGGCATTTTGTCTTTCTCAATCCGGACGAAAGCCCCAATACCATGGCGTCGAATCTCTTGCGGCTGAGTGTGCAGAAGCAGTACCGCACTATCGTCTTCACCCGGGCGCGCGTCATCACCGAATTGATCTACCGCTGGACCACGCAGCATCAGCCGGAGCTCCGCCAGGTCATCTCCTCCTACCGCGCCGGGTATTTGCCGGAGGAACGGCGCCAGATCGAACACGCCCTCAATGCCGGCGACCTGTTGGGCGTCGTGTCCACCTCCGCCCTGGAACTCGGCATCGATATTGGCGGGCTGGACGTCTGCATTTTGGTCGGGTACCCGGGCTCCATCGTCAACACTTGGCAGCGGGCCGGGCGCGTCGGCCGCTCGGGCCGGGAATCTCTCATCATCCTGATTGCCAGTAAAGACGCCTTGGACCAATTCTTCATGAAACATCCGGCGCACTTTTTCGGCCGCGATGTGGAAGACGCAGTGGTGGATCCGGCCAACAGCTACATTCTGAAACATCATCTGGCCTGCGCGGCGCGCGAACATCCCCTTACAGCGCCCGAGCCCGAATACCCCATCCCCGGCTGGCACGAGGCGGTCCGTGAGCTAGTGCAAGAAGGTGTGCTGCTGCAGAGCGCAGAGGGCGATGCCTGGTATGCGGCCCGCAAGCAGCCGCACCGCCTAGTCAACTTGCGCACCATCGGCGAGTCCTGGACCATCTACGCCCAGGGGACGCCACATCTCATCGGCACCGTGAGTGGCGGTCAGGTCTATTCCGAATGTTACGACGGCGCCATCTACCTGCACCGGGGGCGGCAATATCTCATCGCGGAACGCGACCCGGCCAAGGGCCAGATCTACGCCAAGGCGGTTGACGAGCCGTACTATACTCGTGCCAAGACGGATAAAGAGACGGAAATCCTGACTGAGCTACGCTCTCGCCCGATGCCGGGATTTCTGGCCAAACTCGGACGGCTCAAGGTCAGCTCACAGGTTGTGGGGTATGAGAAGGTGCGCGTCGGCGACCAGGTGGTCCTGAGCAAACATCCGCTCGAATCGCCGGTGCAATTTTTTGACACGGTTGGTTTTTGGCTGGAGTTGGACGGCCACTTTAAAACCGACCTGCAGCGCCACAACTTCCACTATATGGGCTCCATCCACGCCATTGAGCATGCCATGAAGTCGCTCTTTCCGCTTCTCGCCCTGAGCAATCGCACGGATGTAGGCGGCATCTGCTACCCGCTGCACCCGCAGCTGCGCAAGGGCGCCATCTTCATTTACGACTATCACCCAGGCGGCATCGGGCTGGCGGAAAAAGGCTTTGAGGTGCTGGATCAGCTCTTGGAGATGACGCTGAAGCTGGTGCAAAACTGCGACTGCGAGCGGGGCTGTCCGTCCTGCATTCACTTCCCGACCTGTGGGGCCGGAAATGTCCCCCTCGACAAAGCGGGCTGTCTGCATCTCCTCAACGTCCTGACTGGACGTGAAACCTTGGATGTCCAAACCCTGCCCAGTGCTGAGGTAGAAGACGAACCCCCGATTTTTGTCGCGTGGGAAGACGAGGACAAGGAGGAAGCCCCGGCCCTGCCGGACCCGGGACCGCATATCGTCGTCTTCGATTTGGAAACCCAACGCAGCGCTGCGGAAGTGGGCGGCTGGAACAAAGCCTATCTCATGGGCCTGTCCGTCGGCATCGTGTGGGATAGCCATCAGCAAGATTTTACCACCTACTTTGAAAAGGACTTGCACGCCCTGGTCGACCATTTGCAGCGCGCCGACCTGGTCGTCGGGTTCAACATCATCGGTTTTGACTACAGCGTGTTGCGGGGCTATACGACGTTCGACTTCAAACAGCTCAACACCCTGGATATGCTCCGGGATATTTATGCGCAGCTGCGCTATCGCGTCAGCCTCGATGCCCTGGGCCGGGCCACGCTCGATACGCCCAAATCCGCGGACGGCCTACAGGCGCTGCAGTGGTTTCAAGAGGGGCGTATGGATCTGATCGAGGCATATTGCAAAAAAGATGTGGAAGTGACCCGCGATCTGTTTCAATATGGCCTGGACAACGGCTATCTGCTCTTCGACCGCAAGGCGTAAGGCCGCATGCGGATCCCACTGGATTGGGATCTGGAGACCTTGGCGCAGCGGGGGCAGATGGGGTGATGGGCTCCGTTAGGGGAACGTATGATATATTAGACAGATAGAGGATTTGAGGACGCTAACCATCTTCTTCAGTGGCCGAAGTGGCCGACGCGGCGACCCAGGCCGAACAAGCCATTCTTTAAATTTAGGTCGTGATGCGTCGTTCATCCAAGTGAGAACCGCATAGGGAGAATGGGGATGGCGAAACGGATTGCACTTTTCAACCATAAGGCTGGTGTCAGTAAGACGACAACGACTTTCCATATGGGATGGATGCTTGCCTCAAAAGGCTACCGTGTCGTCTTAGTCGATGCCGACCCTCAATGTAACCTCTCTGGATTGGTGCTCGGCTTTAAGGGGGAGGACGAGTTTGAGAATTTTTACCAGCTGGAGTCTGACCGCTGTCTGCTGCACAAGAAGGGATGGCGGATACAGATCGAGATGGGTGGCTGGATCAGGCGATTCGGGAAGCTCACAGTTGGTTGAGCTTTCAGCATCCGGACAAGATGGCAGATGCCATGCGTTTAATGTCGCATGTAAGACTTTGGGAGCAGGTAGCTTCCGAACTTGGCATGACAAACAGAGCTGTCAGAACTGAGCTTCGGGCGATTATAGACCGCCGAAATAAGATAGCCCATGAAGCTGACATGGACCCAACGGATCCAGGTTATCGTTGGCCGATGAACGAGATACTGGTTCTGGATGCAATAGACTTTATCGAGAGAACGGTTCAAGCAATTTTCAAGGTAGCATAACGAGGGCCGTCTCATAAGGTGTATGTGAAACCATGGCATTCGCCGAATTCACTTTTCCCCCAGTCCAACAGGCATTAGGACTTGCAGTCAATGAAACGGACTTGTTATCTCACGTTCAAGCTGTGCAGTTGCGGGAAGACTTTGTTAGGACGCTGACGGACGGCGCCACGGTGGCGCTGGCCATCAACACGGAGAAGGCGAAATCCGAATTCATTATTGCCCCCGTCCTATTGGAGCTGCGCCGGCTCATGGGGGGCGCAGTCGGGCTGTTTTCCGGCGTCGCGTTGGATGTGGATCCCAGCAAGGGCCTCACCGGTGTGTGCGATTTTATCCTCACCAAAGCCGCGCGTCAGTTTATCCTCAGTGCTCCAATAGTGACGGTCGTTGAGGCTAAAAATGATAACCTCCGGAATGGGCTGGGTCAGTGTATTGCGGAGATGTACGCGGCTGCGTTGTACAACCAGCAGGAGGACAGCTCGATTGCAGCCGTGTGGGGCGTCGTGACGACAGGCAGTGCTTGGAAATTCCTGCGCTTAGAGGATACGACCGTGACGCTGGATCTCAAGGAATACTACATCGACAATCTCGGTAAAATTAAAGGCTCGGAGCAGCCGGCGTCCAGAGGAACCCAATTTGTAGCTCATTCTCGACGCCGTAGCCGAGACTCGAATAACCTTCAAACAACGATCTGCCATGGATAGACGGTGGCATCCTGCTCGACCTTGTCGAGTAAGGACTCGGTTCTACATGTGATTCCGACCATACGAGGCCCTGAAGAGAAAAAAACAAACTCTCTTTCCGCCTCAGCGAATGGTTACCGCGCTCCTACTTGTCGCGTCTTGCCCACCGCGCCAGATGCGTCTTCATGGCGAGCGGTATCGGATCGACACGAGCCAGCGGGGATGTGACTGCATTCGGCTCGCCGTTGACGGCACTAGCGGTCTATACATTGACGTCAATCCCGTCCCGGGCCAGGTCCCGGGCACTGGCCGGCAACGCAACGGTGCCGCGTGGGTGCTGGTACCAACCGGGATCCTGATCGTAGCTTTGCAAACGATCCCGGACTTTGACCAGGGTGAACATCCCGCCCGACGTCATGTAGTCACCGAATGGTCCCAGCTTGCCTTTCATGGGGATGCTATTGCGCGGCATGGGCATGACTTCGGCCATCCGGCCCATGGCCATGCCATCGTGGCCCATGGTCATATAGCCCGGCAGGAGCGAATGCACTTTCTCATCCAGGCCGCCGGGTTTCACTCCCACCATGTTCGGAAACTCATGGCCCATCTGATTCATGATGTGATGGGTCATGTGGCAATGCATGGCCCAATCGCCCGGAGCGTCGGCGATGAATTCGATGTTGCGCGTCTGCCCCACGGCAACCAGGACGGATGTTTCCGGCCACTGCGCCGACAGCGGAATCTCCTCCCCGTCGGTCGCCGTCGTCCGGAAATGGTAGCCGTGCAAATGGATGGGGTGGTGGTCCATCTGGCTCAGATTACCAAGCCGGATACGAACCTTATCCCCGGTTTTGCAAACCAGGGGCGCGGTGGACGGAAAACATTTGCCATTCATCGTCAGGATGTTGAAGTCACTCATTTCCACGGTGTTGGGGCGCGAGGTGCCGGGTTCGATGGCCCACTCGCTGAGCATGATGGCAAAGTCACGATCGACGCGGTATTCCGGCTTCGGGTGGCGCGGGTGGATGACAAACATGCCGATCAACCCCATGCCTTCCTGGGTCATGGTATCGTGGTGGGAGTGGTACATGAAGGTGCCATACTGGCGCAGGGTCCACTCGTATTTGAAGGTCTCACCCGGCTTGATATTCGGCTGCGTGAGACCGCTCACCCCGTCCATGCCGTTGGGCAGGTATACCCCGTGCCAGTGCACCGAGGTCGGCACCGCCAAGCGGTTGGTCACGTAGATCCGGATGCGCTCGCCTTCGACCGCCTCGATCACGGTGCTGTTGACATGGCCGTTGTAGGCCCAACACGTGGCCCGCAAGCCGGAGTCAAAGTAATGCTGCACCTCCTCGACCGTCAGATGAAAGACTTTGACACCGCGCACGATCTTGAACGGGAGCGTGTATCCCGTCGGCACCACAACGGGTTTGTAGTCCCGGCCCGGGCGGCCCGACCGCAGGGGTTTCACATGGACGGGGCCACCGCTGTAGCTGCGTTCCCAATACCGCCGGTTGCCCTGGCCGGCGTGCGGCGATGCGGCCGACGGGCGATGTTGGCCCACAGAACTCGCCGTTTTGGCATAGGCGTTTCCGACCCACGCCGCGATGCTACCCGCGGTGGCGGCGGCGAGATTTAATAGCTGGCGTCTGGACATGATATGAGCCATGGTGATTCCCTTCCTTCTAATGCCCACCGTTTTCAGCCGGAGCCGTTGGCCGTTGCAGGCGCATCATGGCCATACCACCGGCGCTTGGTAGACGGCCGCTACAGATCTGCACGAGGTCGGTGCGGGCCAACCAGTAATCGAGAAGCGCGGCGATGTAGGCAGCGGCGGTCTGAATCTGCCGCTTCTGGGCCTGCAGCAGATCAAAGACGCCCAGTTGCATAGCGTTGTATTGCAACTGGGTCTCGTTGACGATACGTTCGCGCAGGGGCAACAGGATGTCTCGATAGTACAACGCGCGGTCCCGCGTCCCCTGCAGCCGGTCTCGTGCCGTGCGGACCGCCGAGCGGATCCGCACCCCCAGAGCGTAGTATTCCTGCTGTGCCCGGCGCAGTTCTGCACTGGCGCGCCCACGGCGCGCCTGGCCATGGTCGAACAGAGGGATGGGGAACTCGAGCGAAGGGCCGACCTCCCATTCGCCCTCTTCGCGTTCTGCAACCGCTCCGGGTTCTGCCTCTGGGAACAGCGCCGTGGCGCGCGTCAACCCTGCCTGTTCACCGGCCACGACCATACGCTGTCTGGCCCTGGCCAGGTCGAGGCTCTGGCGCAGCGCGTGACGGACCATGCCTGCAAACGGCATCGGCTGTTTCGGAATGTCGGGCAGACGCCGGTCAATTTCCCACGCCGTCTCTTGCCCCCAGAGCCCCATCAAGGTGTTGAGCTGCTCTCGGCTCTGGCGCACGGCCAGCTCAGCGGCGCCCAGTTGCAATTTCGCCTCCTCGGCAAGCGCCCGTTCCCTGGCCACGTCCAGGTCCGTGATGTTGCCCGCCTCATGCAGGCGCCGCGCCACTTCCAACGCCACTGCGAGCCCTTGGGCAATCGTCTGCTGCAGTTCCCGCATCTGCTCATTCGCCTGCTGGCGATAAAAAGCCGCGCGGGCTGTGGCGGCGACGTCGAGTACGGCGCCCGTCACTTGTAGCTTGGCGTCTTCAAAGGCGGCAGCGGCCACGCGCTGCCGCAGCGGCAGGTAAAAAACGCCCAGAAAGTTGATAGCCGTAGCCAGTTCCAGATCCGGCGGGCCGCCAGCGAGCGGGAACGTGGCGCTGCCATCGAAAATCGGGTTTCTCAGAAGCCCCGCTTGCACCAGGTCGGCCTGGGCCACACCCAGTTCGGCGTAGACCGCCTGCAGGTCGCGATTGTTCAGCAGGGTCACCTGCACAGCCGTATCAGCAGTCAGCTTGTCGGCCAACAGATCGCGAACGTTCTGGGCCACTTGTGCATCCAGCTCGGTGCCGCGGTTCCAGACCACCTGCATGCTGCTCCGTTCTTTGACCGCGGTACTGACGTCTGAAAACCCGGCCTGCGGGTCAAAAGTGGCGCAACCGCTCAACAGCACGAGTAGCACCACCCAATATCTTGCTTTGTGTTCCAACCGCACCCGACCTGTCGAACGCAACAGGCTCTGGGAGG
>CBCXVS010000324.1:0-7905 GCA_965178525.1 uncultured bacterium
AAGGTCAATTCGTTTCAGGCTTTTGAGTTTTTATTTCAACAAGTTGTCGCCGAATCACGGGAGGAACTTCGGTCTAAACGCCGCCGGCCGGACGTTGGCCTTCTTCGTGTACCGAGACCGTAGGTTAATAACAAGGCGGGAAAAAACACTCGGGGAGGTTGAGCCATTGGCCGGCGCGTTCGGCCAGCACCAGAAGAACGAGCAAAATCAGCCCCAGCACGAGCAGGTACAGCCGTCCTTGACGCCGTTCCTGGGCGGTTGCCTGTGGCGGGGTAGGAGACCAAACTCGGCCGGGTCGAGACGTCCTTCCTGTTCCCGTCTGAGCACGAGCCGGGTAAAGGCGCGCACCCACCATGGCACATGGTCCTTGAACATGTACGGGATGAAGGACGCTTCGATGGTGTCTTCATCCGCCTCATAGCCATGCCACGAGACATAGGCCAAATGAAACACCTGAAATTCGCTAATCGATAAAAGCGCTGCAGTGCGCAGGACATCTTGCACATCGGACGGGGCGTTTTGGTCGCGGAAAAACATGCCTGTGGCGTGCCTCATTGATATTTGTACATCCGCTGCTGCCGATCGATTTCCGGCAAGTGTAAAAGCCGCTCTTGCGGCGGTTTGCGCAGCTCCGTCTCGAGATAGGCGGCGCGGTCGGCAATGGTAGGCGGGGGTTCGTGGATATTGCGTAGAAAGCGCCAGAGCCAGCCGGGTCCCTTGGCGAGCTTCGGATCCAGGGCGAGGGCTTGGCGGTAATCCTGTAAGGCGCGGCTGTGCTGTCCCATTCGGTCGTATAAGATACCGCGGTTGGCATAGGCCACGGCGAAGGAGGGAGCCAGAGCCAGCACGTGGTCAAACGCAGCGAGCGCGTCCTCATGCCGGTTGGTATGGAGGTGCGCCAGGGCGAGACCGAGATAGGCAAGTGCATGCTGTGGGTTTTGTTGCAAGGCCCGTTGAAACGCGGCTACCGCTCGGTCATATTGACCGTCTTCCAAGCGGTAATTTCCTTGCTTGACGTGATAATCACCCGGCGTGTCCTCGACGGCCGTACGCCAGTATACGACCACAGCCACGATGACCGCAAAGAGCGCCAGGGCGATCCATCCCGTTCGGTTGTCCCTGGAAAACACCATATCTCACCCGAAATAGCGAAGCATCACAAACCGATTGTAGAGAAACGCAAACGTCATCGCGACAATCGCCGCGATCAGAGACACGCGCTGTTGCAGCTTGCCCAACGCCTCCTCGCCGATGTCCCCCTGTGTCTTTTGCCGGTACCGGCTGAGGCTCAAGGACAACATCATCTTTCGCAGTGGCCAAAAAAGCAGCAGCCCCAGGAGAAATGACGAGAGTCCATACCATACAACCAACCCCTGGCCCATGCCGGTGCTCCTTCATGCATAAGCGCGATGAAGCGGGGTGCACAGGCATCGCGCACCCTGCCTTACGCTTCTTGCTTTGCCCTAATCTGAGGCTGCTTCGGGCACCTTGACGTCGACAATGTCCTCGACGAGCGCCACGACCTCCGTGTCCGGCACCGTGGAGAACTGCATCTTGTAGGCGAGGAACCACATCATGAACACGCCCAGCGCCCAGAACAGAATATGCCAGGCCCAGATCGACGGCATGCCGAAGATCGTGTTGCCAATCACGGCGCCCGGCCCAATGCCAAAGATAAACCAGAACACCGTGATCGCCCAGGCCCAACCCACTAGACGTTTCTTCGCGGCCGGGAGTCCTGCGTGTTCGGCCAGGAAGTTGTGGAAGCGCATCCGGTGCTCCCGTTCGCTCCGGTTCTGCGTCACGAGCGACACGAGAATGGCGATGCCAAAGTTGAACATGATCCCCCAGCCAGCGGAGTGCATGGTGAGCGGCCAGCGGCCCCA
The DNA here is from genome assembly GCA_965178525.1 of uncultured bacterium. Classification (GTDB taxonomy): domain Bacteria; phylum Tectomicrobia; class Entotheonellia; order Entotheonellales; family Entotheonellaceae; genus CBCXVS01. The sequence continues at coordinate 1,887 of CBCXVS010000324.1, forward strand.
GGCGGTGATCCCGAACCACTGCTGCCCAATCGACTCGGTCAGCGTCACGGCGATGATGCCCGCGATCAGACCCAGGCTGATGCCCTGACGCGTCAGCCACGGCCACGAGCACGTCGCCACCAACGCCGGCCACATCTGGAATCCGTAGGCCACGGCCAGCCCGCCCAGTAGCACCAAGGCATCCTTGGAGGTGGTCGCCACCAGCAACGCCAGCAAGGTAATGACGACCACGCCGATGCGCCCGAATAGTTTTTGGGTCTCGTGTGAAGCGGCGCGATTCAAGAACCGTTTATACAGGTCACGCGTCAGCATGCCAGCCGCGGTTGACATATACGCAGCCCCCGTGGACTGCATGGCCGCCAGGGCGCAGACGGCCAGCAACCCGACCATCCATGGCGCCACATCGCTCATGAGCCGAATCAACACGGGCACCAGGAGCCCTGCTTCCCGGGCATCTCCATCATGTCCTTAGTCATATTCAGGACATTCGTGGCATGGCCCGCATCCAACATCGCCTTATCCGCCCCGAGCAGATGCGCGCCTAAGCCTTGAATGACGGTAAAGCCGATCAGGATAAACCCGATGCCAAACGACGAGGCCCAGACCTGCTGCGGCGCAAACGGCCGCGGATTGCGGTTGGAAAAGGACCACATCGTAAAGGCTGGCGCCGACTGAATGCCCATGAGGGCAAACATGTAGGTGAGAATCATCATCCCGGTCCAGGCCCCGCCCACAGCTGATGGGCCGGATTTGACGAACTGGATGACACCGGGAATCGCAATGTAATGGCTGTAGCCGGCGGCGGTGCGTTTCTGGTCAATTTCGGCGAGTTTGGCAATCCCCGCATTCAAGGTGCCGAAGCCCCCCACATAACTGAGCGTGATCAGGCCGATGGCGACGATCCCCAGGGCGAGGAGAACGCACTGCATCGTATCGATATACGCCACCGCCCGCAGCCCGCCGGAGGCGACGTAGATGATGACGACGAGCGACAGCAGCCACATCCCGAGCCAGACCGGAAAGAGTTCGTTCGTGAGCACGTTGAACAGAAAGCCTGAGGCCCGCAACTGCACCCCGAGGTAGGGAACGGAGTGGACCAGCGCGACCAAGACCGTTACCCGAAGCGTTTCCCCAGCATCCACTGCCGCTTCAGAAAAATCAGGCCGGTAAACGGGATGGTGATGGCGTAGAAAGAGGCGTAGGCATATTGGAAGCCATCGCGGTATACCAGTCCCGGATGTCCGACGAACGTCCAGCCGGAGAAGGACGTTGCCGTGGCGGCCAGCACAAAGACCCATAAGGGAATCGACCTCCCGGCGATAAAATAGTCGGAGGCCGTGCGCGCTGTACGCGCGCCTTTGATGCCCCAGTAAATACAGTACACCCAGTAGAAAATCACGAAGATAAACAACCACACCACCGCTGCACTCATCCTGCCTCTCCTCCTCGTTCAAGGCCATCGAGCTAGTACGGCGTCAAGTTTTATTGGATGGATAACGTTCCCGTCCGGTTCCCCCCTTTGCCAAAGGGGGGAGTAGAAAATACATCCATCAAATAAAATCTGAAGCTGTACTAGGTTATACAGCGTTTGCAACCCTCGCATGCGGGGTCTCATGCTAGCATCGACGTTCCAATCACTGCAAGTGCATTTTGCAGGTGTGGCAAACATCTATTTGTCAGGGATTCTGTGGATCGTCTCCCGGAAATGATGCAAAATGGATTCGCGAAGCACACGAAGGAACACGAAGGGAAGGGGATGTTTCGTAGGAGGCGCCACGGTAGGTGAGCGACGCGACCGAGGCGGTCACCTACCACCACCGTCGCGTCGGAAGCGAGGATGAAGTATCCGGACACCGATGTCGGCCGTTTTCCTTGAGAGGACGCCATCCGGACTTCGTGTCCCGGTCCTTAAATATCGAAGTACAGCTTGAACTCGTAGGGATGCGGGCGCAGACGGACCGGATCGATTTCATTGGCGCGTTTGTAATCGACCCACATTTCAATCGCGTCCTGGGTGAACACATCGCCCTGGGTCAGGAATTCATGGTCCGCTTCGAGCGCGTCGAGCGCCCCTTCCAACGAGCCGGGAACCGATGGCACTTTGCTGAGTTCAGCCGGACTCAGTTCGTAGAGATCCTGGTCCAGCGGCTCACCCGGATCGATGCGGTTCTTGATGCCATCGAGACCGGCCATGAGCATCGCGGCAAAGGCCAGGTACGGATTGCTCGACGGGTCGGGGAAGCGCACCTCAATCCGTTTCGCCTTCGGGCTGGCCGAGTACATCGGAATGCGCACGGAGGCGCTGCGGTTGCGGCTCGAGTACGCCAGATTGACCGGCGCTTCGAATCCTGGAACCAGTCGTTTGTACGAGTTGGTCGTGGGCGCCACAAAGGCGCACAGCGCCGGGGCATGTTTCAGAATGCCGCCAATGTAATAGAGACACGTCTGGCTGACACCGGCGTAGCCATCGCCAGCAAACAGCGGTTCTCCCCCCCGCCATAGACTCTGGTGGCAATGCATGCCCGTGCCGTTGTCATTAAACAGCGGCTTCGGCATAAACGTCACCGTTTTGCCGTACTTGCGCGCCACATTTTTGATGATGTACTTGTACCACTGCAGCTTATCCGCCATGGCCACGATCTCATCGAAGCGCATATCGATTTCGGCCTGCCCACCGGTCGCCACCTCGTGGTGCTGCGCCTCGACGCGGATGCCAACCTGCTCCATGGTGAGCACCATCTCGGTCCGGATGTCATGCATGCTATCGGTCGGCGGAACCGGAAAATACCCCTCTTTGTAGCGCGGTTTGTAGCCCAGGTTCGGCCCTTCTTCACGCCCGGTGTTCCACTGGCCTTCGGACGAGTCAACAAAATAATAGGCGGAATGTTCCGTGCTGTCATAGCGGATATCATCAAAGATGAAGAACTCCGCTTCCGGCCCGAAAAAGGCGGTGTCGGCAATGCCACTGGTTTTCAGAAACGCATCTGCCTTTTTGGCGATGTTGCGCGGGTCACGGCTATAGCGTTCACCGGTGATCGGGTCTTGAATGTCACAGATCATCACCAACGTGGGTTCGGCCATAAACGGATCGATGGTCGCCGAAGCCGCATCGGGCATAATGAGCATATCGCTAGCGTTGATCGCCTGCCAGCCCCGGATGCTCGAGCCATCGAAGCCATAGCCTTCGGCAAAGGCATCCTCGCTGAACTCACTGATCGGGACCGTAATATGCTGCCACAGCCCGGGAAAATCCATAAAGCGCAGGTCCAGCATCTTACAGCCATGGTCGACAGAAAATTTGACGACTTCACTCGGGGTCATCAGACACCCTCCTCTTGCCTACTCGCGGTGCATGTGACGGCGTCAGGTACGCGCCACATCGGTTACACCGCCTCCTCACCGCGTTCGCCGGTCCGAATCCGGATCACCTCATCAACCGGCGTCACAAAGATCTTTCCATCCCCAATACTACCGGTTCGGGCCGCTTCCATAATCGTCTCGACGACCGTCTCTTCCATATGATCGGGAACGATTATTTCTATCTTGGTTTTGGGGAGAAAGTCAACGACATATTCCGCCCCACGATAGAGTTCGGTATGGCCGCGCTGCCGTCCAAAGCCCCGGACTTCGCTGACCGTCATACCCTGGATGCCCGACGCGTTGAGCTTTTCTTTCACCTCATCCATTTTGAAGGGTTTGATCACCGCTTCGATTTTTTTCATGACCAGCTCTCCTTCGGCCTTCCGCTCGCGCTACGCCAGCAGCCGAGCAGGCCCTCATGCACCGCAGACGCCGTGCACTACGACGGCCCCGACCGGGTCGTCCCCCTTAATTCGTTCAAAGAATAGTACCGAAAAGGCCACCAGGATGCCAGCCAAAGCCCTGAGAACCACAACACTTAGACGTTTACCATGAGCGACTGCCATGACGCCTTGAGGCGCGTGGTCATCGCCCCGGACGGATTGCCATGGTCCCCACGTTGCCCTCATGTATGTCACGTCCCTTGCTTTCGTCCCGCTCCTGTTGCCATGGCGGACGCGGCTGCATCGGATGGGGGCAGTAGTCGTGGCATTCTGCTCTCTGTTATGTAAAAAAAGCAATTTCTATGCCAAATACTGTAATTCTTATAAGTATATGATTTAAAATATGTTTTAGATATAATGAGGTATGGATTTTACACGAAAATATACACATTATTGTCGTGACAAAGACAATAATGTCATACACGCAAGAATGTCGTTTTTTTCCGCGTATCGTCCAGACAAAAGCGTAGCTCAAGATGCGCTGATCTTGGTCACCGTATCATACGCTGCACGATTGACGTCGCTGATGCCTCGATATAAGATACGTTCCATCCTTCCATGTAGAATTACCTACCCTTTACCAAGAGGATGGATACCGTGCCTCAGTCGGTTCTTGAAATGACTAAAGACCTCGTTATGGCGCAGATTCGCGCAAGCAATATGCCACCGGAAGACGTCCATCACGCCCTGCAACAAACCTTCACCAATTTGCTGGACCTGAAAATGAAAGAGGATCAGGATGAAAGGAGTGATGTGCGGGTTGCTGAGCCATCACCGGAGCCGATTGACTGGCGCAAGAGCATCACCAGGCAGTCGGTGACGTGTTTGGAATGTGGGCAGATGTTTAAGCAACTCTCCAGTCGCCACTTGCGCGACCACGGTCTGGATGGCCGTTCGTATCGCGACAAATACGGTATTCCCAGAACGCAATCCCTGGCCGCCAGAGCGGTGACCGCAAAGCGGCGGCAAGTCGTGCAGCAGACCCGCCCGTGGGAGAAAGCGCCACGCTATCGACAAGGCAAAGGCTTATAAATACCGAAACCACATCAAATTTATATTTTTCCTCTGGAGAAATGTATATTAAGGTCATTCCAGGTACTTAGATAGAGAAGGATACCATACACCTAAGGAGGCGCTATGCCTCACGATCCGCACCAGCCCTTACGCGATGATGTCCGACTCCTGGGTCAACTGCTTGGCGATACAATCCGCGCGCAAGCTGGCCAGGAGCTGTTTGACACCGTGGAGACGGTACGCCTCTTGGCCAGAAGTGCCCGAGAGGGGCAGGCGGCGGACTTTGCCCACCTGACCCAGGTACTCGGCTCATGGTCGGTGGATCATGCCTTGCCAGTCGCCCGGGCCTTTGCCCATTTCCTGCATCTCTCGAACATCGCCGAACAGCACCATCGCATCCGCCGCCGCCGCGCCTACCAACACGACCCGCACGCCCCGGCCCAGCCCAATTCCTGTGAGGAAGCCTTTGCGGCTTTGCTCGACGCGGGTGTACCTCCCGATGACCTGTATGACGCCGTGTGTGCGCTGCACATCGAGCTGGTCTTGACCGCTCATCCCACCGAAGTGATGCGCCGGACTCTAATGCAGAAAATCGCCCGCATTGCCCACCTGTTAGAGACACGAGACCGGACCGACTTGACGCCGGCCGAGAGCGAGGCCACCATGGCCGCGTTGCAGCGCGAGATTCTTGCCGCTTGGGAAACAGATGAGGTGCGCCGCCAGTCCCCCACACCGAGAGATGAAGCCGGCTGGGGCCTGGCCGTGATCGAGCAGACCTTGTGGGAAGTCATTCCGAGTTTTCTGCGCTCCGTCGATCTGGCCTTGCGGACGTGCACCGGCCGGCCACTCCCTGTCGAGGCTGCGCCCATTCGATTCGGTTCCTGGATGGGTGGTGACCGTGACGGCAATCCCAATGTCACGGCGCAGGTCACGGCTGATGTGTGTCTACTGGCTCGGCTGACGGCGGTCAATCTCCTGCTCCGGGACATGGAAGCGTTGCACTGGGAGCTTTCCATGGCGCAGGCCAGCCCAGAGCTGCGGGCTGCTGTCGGAGAGGCCCGCGAGCCCTACCGCGCCCTACTGGCTCGCGGGCATACGCGTTTGCTGGCCACGCGCCGCTATCTCGATCGTATAGGAAAGTGCATTTTCCCGATCCCAGAAGTCCCCATTTCTCAAGGATGAACGAGCCAAGTGAGGGTTCC
>CBCXVS010000325.1:0-7842 GCA_965178525.1 uncultured bacterium
GAGTCAACCGCACAACGAGCCGGACCTTGATAACGGGCCTGGTATTGAAAAGCCCACCCGAAGGGCGCTATGTCCATGAAACCATCCGACCGGTTCACGCGCGTGTTCAGACTGACGGTCATGCGGATGGTGTTCCATTTGCCCTTCGGTATATGGAACTTCGTGGCTCCAAAGCTGTCGCCGTAATGCGTTTTCATACTCGCGCCGTAGGCGTAGATGGCCTGCTCCACTGTGTTACGTTTAGACATGTTTTGAATCCGAACACTGAACCCGTCGCCTTTCTTGCGAGCTGGATCACTTCGGCCACCGGCATAGGATTTGCCACCAAACATGCCGTTTTGCTTGCCGCCAATGCCAACCTCGAAATCCGGCGGAAAGAAGATGCGATACTGGATGGTGTACGTTTCCTTGCCCGGTACCTTTGCATACATATGCGTTTTTGCGGATGTTTTTTTGCCCTTAACAAATCTAATACGCAGTGCGTTATCCTTGATTCTGGGCCGAGTAGCGAGCGAGATGCCACCCAGCTCACCAAAGTCTTTTTTGGCCATGTCGTGGGTGTACGGTCCATCCGGCCGGTCAAATCTGACTAATCGCTCAGAATATGCAGCATGGGTGGTGAGCGGAAGTGCGAACAACCACACGGCCACGAAGACGCCCGCGAGCCTCAGAGCGGTAAATAACATCATACGTATCCTCACCATTTGAAAAGCCTGTTTGTTATCCTGTCGGAAGATGCGGGCCATTGGATCAATAGCCGCTCGGCCTATGTGACGCCCCCAGCTAGGTCCTGCGCTTCCTGGTTCCTCCTGTCTCACTCGCGGCATTGATCTGCGGCAAGCAGGAACCCGCACAGGGGGTGGTCTGATGCTCATCTCAATACGTTAGTTATGTGCAAACCGTGTGCCAAAGGGTCACGGGCAAATATAAAGACGGGATCAGTCGAGACGTAACGTAGGAGGGAATGGGATGGGATCGTTGTTTTACCCGGCCACCGGTAGGGGCTGACCATGTCAAAAAGCTGTCATTAGGATGAGAACCTTTTGACATTCAAATTTAGTTAGAGCGTTTTTCCAGAGGAAAAATATGAATTTAGTTTTGTTCGGACACTTATGGCTACAACGACACGCAACCTGACACGCCCCCTGGCGATGTCCCGGATGCGCCGGCAAGTGAGCGGCCAGATGAGATGGTGACGCATTGACGCCGAGCCTCACACTTTATATGATGTTTCAGGAGTGGCATGGGGTTACCAGACACACCGGACCTATGAGAAGCGAAACGTATGGATACGGACCCACGCTTCGACGTCGAACAGCTCGTCCTTGCTCTGCTCCACAAGCAAGAGAAAGACTATCTTACCGTCAAGCAGATTGTTGCAGGCCTCCCATCGGCGCCACGCAAGCGTCTCGCCCTGACCCCGAGCCAACCGGCCACGGTACTGCTACGCAAACTCACACCGTATCTTGGGAAGCGTTTGCAAGTCTACAAGGGTAGCCGGTCCAGCTATATCGGCCGTCATCTGTCCCTGGAAGAGCTGATTGTGCGCCGCATCCAGCAAAGGCCGGGCATTTCGTCAAAGCAGTTGGGGACGCAACTCCCCATGGCCAAACAACCCTATCTAACGGCGCTTAATGCACTCCTGAAAACCGGCGCGGTGGTGTGTGCCCTGAGGGAAAATCATACCCTGTGCCTCATAATCGCCGATACGCACGTGCCCGTATCTGAGACCGCATCCGTCGAGCCAGGAGACGCCCGCTCGACCTTCAAAGACGCCTACGATACGGTCGGGCAGGGGGGTGATTTTGTGCGGATTCATCGCCTGCGCGACGCGCTGGGCTGGCCGCGTGAGCGCTTCGATCAGGTCTTGATGGATCTGATAGCCGACTATACGGTGGAACTCCATGGCGGGGACCCGTCGCTCTTGACGGCAACCGATCGACGCGATTCCTTTGCGGACGCGCACGGCACATTGTACCTTACGCTGAGTTGGCGAGGCCGGCCATAATGGATACCGCGGCAAGTCTCGATCTCTTAAAGCAGCGGAATCCGTTTGCCTCTTCCAGTGTTGGCGATCCGTGGGATCGCGACTATCCGCACGTGCCGTCCATCAACGAGCCGGCGTTTGCCGGGCTCTGCCACCTCATGGCGCAGAAGGCTCACGACCCGGCTCTCAACTGTGCCGGTCTGATCCTCGGCGAAGTCGGCAGCGGCAAAACGCATCTTCTTGGACGCCTCTTGGAGCACCGCACACAAGCCCAGCCGCCGTTCGCCTTTGCCTATATTCAACCCATCGAAGATCCCGACCAGACCTATCGCTATCTCCTACGGGAAGTCATGGTCAATCTGTGCCGCCCGGCCCATGTTGCACCGTATGCGACGCAGCTCGAAGCCGTACTCGCCGCGATGTGTACCGAAGTCATCTACCACCATAGCCATCCCAGAGGCAAAGACAAACTGCAGATCATGCAGCGGGATCGCCTGAACGTTTTGATGCATCTCCGTCCGCCCGTCTTCGCCTACGCGCAGCAGTGGGCCGCCGACATGCTCTGCCGAGCCTATCCTGACATGTCCGCCCGCTTTTTGTATGTCTTGTTCCAGTACCGTCTGCCGGAGACCCGTGCTGCCGCGGTGAACTGGCTCAAAGGCGATGGGCTCGATACCGCCGATGCTGAACGCCTCGGTGTCCCCGAGCGTTTCCAGGCGTCGTCAACGCGTTTAGAGCAAGAAGCGCGGGATATTCTGGCTTCGCTGGGCCTGGTTTTGGCCCGGTATCGGCAACCTCTGATTCTGTGTTTCGATCGCCTGGAAAACCTGGAGACCGAGGCGCAGATCCATGCCTTTGGGAAAATGTTGGAATTCCTGGTGGATACGGCCAAGGGCATGTTGCCCATCGCCTGCGTGCGCGGCCAGCAGTGGCAAGAGCGGTGCAAGCAGGTGCTCAATCAGCACGTCACGAGCCGGCTTGAGACGAACCGATTTTCCCTGCAAGGGTGTACGGCGGAACAAGCTCTCGATCTGGTGCGGAGCCGCTTGGCGTCGGTGCTCGATGCGGAGCATGCCGAGGCGCTGTTTCCGTTTGATGCCGGGGAACTCCGGCAGATGTTTCAGGTCGGATTTCACAGTCCGAGAGTGGTGATTGCGCGGGTCAATGAACGTTTACGACAGATCGTGGATGCCGGACTCGACGTTGCCGCCTCGCCGCTCCGGACCTTGCAGGATGCCTTCGACCGCCAGAGCCGGGCGGTCCGGCAGGATTTTGAGCGCGATCCGCCGGATCGCGACCGACTGCGGCGGGCTCTGGGTTTGTACCTGAGCCATCGCCCGGCCCGGAGCCGCTACCGGGTCGAGTCGGTGCAGCGCCCCGAGACGGAACGTAAATATATTGACCTGATCGGTACCCTGCAGTCTGGCGAGGCGTCCTTGACATCGGTGACCCTATTGATCGACGTTGAGCCGCACCCTGCCGCCGTCAGCGCCAGCTTGACCCGAGGTATCGACTGTCTGCTGACGGATCCGGCAAGCCTCGTGGTATATATTCGCGATGCCCGCTGTCCCTTTTCGTCGAGTTGGAAAACGACGAACGAGAAACTGCAGCGTTTCAAAACGCTCGGCGGTCAGGTGATCTTTCTCAATCAGGAACGCGCCGCTGGCTGGTATGCCCTGGCTTTGCTGAGCTATGCCGTACGTGAAGGCGACGTCACCCTAGTCAATGCGGCGCAACAGCTCCGTCCGGTTTCCCAAGACGAATTTGCCGACTTTATTCAGCAAACGTTTGATGGCGATGCCGGGTCTGCCTTTGGCGACCTCGAGGCCGTATTGGGCAAGCTTGGCGATGCCGCCCTCTCATAGCCGTCCTTACCCGTGGCATCCACAGCGCCAAAAGCGCCTGGGCCAGGGGCGTCTGCTCCTCCCTGATGCGGCTCCAACACCAGGTCATCCAAATCGATCATCAACTCCGTTAACACGGCCTCTGCCACCGCCGCAGTGTCGAGGCTGGCCGGCTCGGCAGCGGTGACGTCTTGTTCTGCCGGCAGCGGTGCGGCGCCTAAATCCAGATCGGCGATACCCAGTTCCAACGCGTCATCTTCTTCCGCTGCTAATGGCTCAGCCCTGCTCGGTGTCGCAACATTTGCAGATATCTCCGCCACCGCGGTGTTCTCCGTGGCACGCCGTACTCTGAACCAGATCAAGGCTAACCCGAGTATAATCATACCGCCGATGACCATGACGATGGCCGGGACATCGGGCCACGCCGTGGTACGGCTCCGGGGTCGTGGCGGCGCTAACGTCGCCTCGCCGCTTCCCGCTGCCGTCTGTCCTGACGCAACGGCACGGCCACGTACCTCGGCAAGGCGTTGTTGCGGTGTGGCGGGCGCCTCATGTTGGATGGCGATGCGCTCATCGATCTTCGTCAACTTCTCTTCCATGGCCGCGACCCGAGCGCGTAACACGTCGTTCTCTACTTGTCGCTGTGTGGATTGCGCCTGAGCCAACGCCGGGGCCTGTTGGAGCATGGCGATGTCCGGCGTACCCACGCCAGGAGCTGCACCTGCGTTTTCGGACGACGCCTTCTCAGACCTTGGCTCTGAACGGGCCTCGGCCACAGAAGCAGGCGGTTCCGTGATGGCGGCCGCATGGCTCTCATTTCCTGTCTCCGGAGGAGCGGGAAAGGCGTGTGCATTTCTGGTGGTCTCCGCCACGTTGACCGATGGTTTACCGGCTGCCGGCGTGCGCTGCTCACGCCATGCCGTGCCCTGCCGCGTCACCTCAGCGATGGCATCCTCAACACGTGTCGCACGGATCTCTGCACGTGTCGGAATACGCAAAACGTAACCGGTTTTGAGAAGATTGATATTGTTATTGATAAAAGCTCCGGGATTCGCGTGCAGCAGCGCTAGCATCATCTGATGGGTGGAGATCGTATCATCCCGGTCGTAGCATTTGGCGATCTCCCACAGGGCATCGCCACGCTTTGTCGTATAGCTCTCTGCCGCGTCCCCTGCAGCCGATAGCCATGGGCAGATCGAGGCTAGAAGGATGACCACCAGAAGCGCTTTAGCCGCGTGTTGCACACTGATATCCCCCTAAAGTCTATCGTGTCGCTCATGATGCCCAATGGCTCTGATTATCGGCGTGTAAGCGCACATGTAAAGGAAAAATTTTGAGAAATTAACCGGAAGTTCCCGAGCACAACACGTGGGCGGCTGCGCTCGGCGGAAGAATCGCGCGAGGATGATGCCTGCAGCGCTCTCGCGGGAGATGATGACTTCGGAGCCGACTGCGGCGGCAGCTCATAGCTCCAACGCCTGGGCAATCTTAGCGCGGTGCTCAAACGTCCGGCCCAGTTTCATGGTCCAGGCCGCGGCGCGGCGATACCATAAATTGAGGTCGAATTCCTGAATCTGAGCCACGCCGCCGTGAATCTGATTGGCGTGCCGCAGCGCGGCCTGACAGCGCTCGTTACAAAACGATTTAGCCGCGGCAACCTCGAGGCTCGCCGGCAGTCCCTGGCCCAACTTCCACAAGGCTTCATACGTCAAGAGCGCCGCCCCGTCGACCCAGGTGACCATATCGGCACACATATGCTGAATCGATTGAAACGCCCCGATCGGCCGCCCGAACGCCACCCGCCACTTGGCGTAATCGACCGCCATATCCACCGCTTTGCGAGTCGCCCCGACAATCTGCGCACACATCAACGCCGTCGCCCGCTCCAGCATGCGTTCGACGATGGGCCATCCCTGCCCGGGTTCTCCAATCTCATTCGCCGCCGGTACCCGAACCTGGTTGAAGACCACCTCACTTTGCTTATCCCCGGCCAGTGTCGGCAACAGCGTACTGGAGATCCCCGTACGATGCGTATCCACCAGCAGCAGAGACATGTCCTGCCCCGTCCGGCACGCCAGCAGACAACGATCGGCACTAGGAAACGAATCGACAAAGAGCTTCGACCCACTGATGACGTAATGATCCCCATCCCGGACCGCCTCGGTATGGATTGCATCCGGCGTGCAACGAGGATCGCGTTCCATCACGGCCCAGGTCAAAATCAGGTCCCCGCGCGCCACGTGTGGCAGAAGGTCACGGCATTGGGCTTCCGTGCCCGATTCGGCAAGCGTTAAGGCCGGCGCGATGGTGCTGAGGAACGGCAACGGCGCCACCGCGCGTCGGATCTCCTCCAGCAACAGCCCCGTCTGCTCCAACGGTGCCTCCTCTCCGCCATACGCCTGCGGCAGCGCAAACCCCAACGAGCCCAACGCCGCAATCTGCCGCCACATCTCGACCGAATGCCCCAGCTCATCCGTCTCCATGCGCCGCACCAAATCCGGCGGGCACTCCCGCTCCAAAAACTCCCGAGCCGTCCCTTTCAACATCTCCTCATCTTCATCTAGCAACACATCCATAACTCTTCTCTTTCTTTTCTTCTTTTTTTCTTCAATTCCGCATTCCGCATTCCGCATTCCGCAATCGATATCATCCTCTCGGAAGCCCGAGGCCACGGCGCGCAATGGCATCCCGCATCACCTGCACACTGCCGTGCGCAAACGTCGACACCATGGCGCCGACGTATTGCTTGGCGAATTCCCCCTCCCGCGGCGTCAGCTCGGAGCCCTCCCAGAGCTGTGCATACGGCCCGAGGATCTGGGTAATGATTTCGGTCGACTTCACATGAAAACCCGGTCCCCACACCTTTTCCGACGAGATTTCGTAAGGCGGGTTGATGCCGCGCCGGATCATGGACAGGCTACGCAACGTGAACAAGCGGCAGACCTGGACCTCGCTGTAGAGTTCCGCCAGCTTGTCCTGAATCGCCGGATCAGCCGCCAAGTCGAGGCCCGTGGCGCGTTGTTCCTGAATGAAGTGCACGATGTTCTCAAAGGCGGAAATGTAGGTATAGTAGCGCCGCGCCCCGGCCCGGCCCAGATTGAGGGCGGAGGCGCCCACATACCAGCCGTTATTCTTCTCGCCGAGCATGGCGTCCTTGGGCACCCGCACATTTTCCAAAAACACCTCATTGGTGCGGCCACCGGCAAGCATCCACAACGGCCGCACCGTAATGCCGGGCTCATCCATGGGAACGAGAAAAATGGAAATGCCCTTGTGCTTCGGGAGTTCCGGCATCCGTGCGCGTCATGAGGTAGAGATGGGTGCTGTGATGCGCCCCGGAGGTGAACATTTTCTGGCCGTTAATCACATATTCATCCCCATCCGCCTCCGCCCGGGTTTTCAGGGAGGCCAAGTCTGTCCCACCGCTGGGCTCACTGTAGCCCAGGGCAAACGTCACCTCGCCTTTGACGAGGCGGGGAAGGAAATAACGCTTCTGTTCTTCCGTGCCCGCCCGCATAATGGCGGGGGCCTGTTCGAGGATATTATTGAGGTCCAAGGGGACGCGAGCCCGCACAAATTCTTCTTCGAAGATATACTGATCGATGAGGTCCCGCTCTTGGCCGCCATATTCTTTGGGCCAACTCATGCCGATCCATCCCTGCTCACCCAATTTTAAGAGCAGCGCTTGGGTCAGAGGCCCCGGGCCTTTCAAGCGCGACTGCTTCAGTGCAGCCTGGACGTCCGGCGTGATGTTCTCGGCAATAAATTGTCGCACGTCGTGCCGAAACGCGTTGTTCTCGGCCGTATATCCGAAGTCCATATGTGTTCCCTCCCGCGGCGACTGAGTGGTCTTTCAAATTAGTTTTTATACATCATCCGTGTAAGGCGTAGGCAGTAGGCAGTTGAGCATGTCCAACCTTCTTTTTCCCTGACAACTAGAGTTGTTCCTCAATAGCATAAGATCAGGTTCCCTAGCCCAGCCCAGATGCCCACCGAATCATCCTCAAAGTG
>CBCXVS010000326.1:0-7833 GCA_965178525.1 uncultured bacterium
GGTCAATTCGTTTCAGGCTTTTGAGTTTTTATTTCAACAAGTTGTCGCCGAATCACGGGAGGAACTTCGGTCTAGAAGCTGTGAAACGCCCCTGCAACGCCAGTAAAACCAATAGAAGTTGCAGAATCCCTGAATTTATTGATCGTGTTCGTGTTAAACAGGAACCACGAAAGACGAGGGTGGTATGAACATTACGATTGAAGTGCCGGACGACATTGCCAACGCCTTGCAGGCGACGTGGCGGGATCTATCGCGCGGTGTGTTGGAGAGCCTCGCGCTTGAGGGCTACCGCTCGGGGGCTCTGAGCGACGGGCAGCTCCGCCGGTTGCTGGGTTTTGAAACGCGTTTTGACGTGCATGGTTTTCTCAAGGACCATGGCGTGCCGCTCAACTACAGCATGGAAGACCTGGAACAGGACCGCGAGACGGCAAAGCGTCTCGGGCTTGTATAAATGCTCGTTATCGCTGACTCATCCCCGATCCATTACCTTCTTCTTATAGAGCATATTGAGGTTGACGTGCGGCAACCTCGTTTGACCGCATCCGGCACCCTGGCCGAACTGGACGACGGGGAGCGCGAGGCGATCTTGCTCGCCATGGAGCTGGAAGCCGATCTTCTGCTGCTGGATGACCGCAGAGCGCGGGTCGAGGCCACCCGGCAAAGGGTGGCCACCACGGGCACATGGGGGTACTGGAAGCAGCATCCCTGCGCGGTCTCCTGGATTTACCGGAAGCGATCACCCGTTTGCTGGAAACGAATTTTCGTGTGGACCAGGCCCTTATTGACGATCTCCTGGCCCGTGATGCCGGGCGCAGGGGGGGAACTGTATGATGTCGGCAACCTCATCCTGCTCCTTGGATGATCCCCTACAAACAGGGTCTCTTGCTCTCAACCTACCCACCAACGGCGCGTTCCTCATAGGTCTGCTTCGCCCGCTCGACCGCCTGCGCCATGTCCTCCCGCGTCTGATCGGCGCGGCTCCGGGCCCACTGATTGGAGCCATGCAAGCCAGCCAGAGAGCCCTGGAAATGGGGCATCACATAGCGGGCCATAAGTTCGTAGCTGCGCAACACTTTTTCTCTGGGGGCGAGATCCTGGGTAAAGCCCACGAGAAAGCCGCCGAAGCCGTCCGTGCGTTCGGCCAAGCGATGGATGGTCTCGATACAGTCATCCGGCGTGCCGGCAATCCACTCACCCGTTTCCACCAGATGATCGATCATGTTCTCCATCGGGCCGTCGTATTCCATCGGTCGTCCCAGGCTCTCCTCGAGATATTCCCGGTTGAATTGCCCGGCCCCCATGCGGATGTCATGGATCGCCTCTTTGCGGCTTTCGGCCAGGTGCACGGGCAACACCAGCCGCCACTCATCACGCTGCACGGTCTGCCCGTGTTCAGCCGCCGATTCCTCAGCCACGTCCCACAGATAATTGATGTCCGCCCGGTCCGCCGTTTCCCGCGGCACGCTCATCGAAAGCACGGCGGCGCCGTGCTTGCCGGCCAGCGCCGGCCCGGATGGCGACCGCACGGACGCGACGGCGACGGGGATGTGGGGCTTCTGATACGGGCGCACCTGCAGCATCGCATCGTGCAACTCAAACCAGTCGCTCACGTACGTGATGGGCTCCGTCTCCCGGAACAGGCGCAGGATAATCCCAAGGGCTTCGTCCATGCGTGCCCGCTGCACGTTCGGATCGATACCTAACATATGCGCATCGGTCACCAGGGCGCCGGGTCCCACGCCCAGCATGACCCGTCCCCGGGTGAGGTGATCCAGCAGCACCATGCGGTTTGCAACCATGAAGGGATGGTGATAGGGCAGGCTGATCACGCCCGTGCCGAGCTTGATGTGCCGGGTTCGATCAGCGGCGATGCCCATAAAAATCTCAGGCGACGAGATGGTTTCCCAGCCCGCACTATGATGCTCGCCGACCCACACCTCATCGAACCCCAGGGTGTCGAGCCATTGTACGAGTTCCAGGTCCCGCTCCAGGGCCAGGGTGGGATTCTCGTTAATGCGATGGAAGGGGGCCATGAAGATGCCAAATTTCATGCGTTCAGGAAGAGCCATGGTGATTCACTTTCCTTGTAGCAGCTTATGCGACGTGAAGGGGCCATCCGTGATGAGTGGCATTATAGGCGCAGCCGGAAACCGGATCAAGTTCTAGAAAGGCGGTGAATATCAACGCTTCAGGCGACGAATCGTGTCGCCGCACGACGTGCTCGGCTTTGCAGGATTGTAATTGCCCCAGGACTCCGATAGACTGCGCCACAGACGTGGGGCACAACGGCGTCTCACAGGATGTCAATCAGAAGGAGGCATCAGATGGGCACGTACCTCAGTGACCGAGAGCTGGCGCAACTCGAATCGGCCGAAAATGCCTTTCGCTCGCCGATTCCCACCCAGGTCATCTCCAACGGCGAATTCAATCCGCCCCCGCAGACGGCGCAGCAAAAGCGCGTCGAGGCGCGCATCAAAGAACTGGCGGACACCTATGGCGCCAAACAAGGGATGGACCGGCGCCAGTTTCTGCGCAGCAGTTGCGGCATGGCCGCGGCCTTTGTGGCGATGAACAATGTCTTTGGCAACCTGTTCAACGTTTCCGAGGCGGAAGCAGCCGATGCGGCTATGGCGGCCGAGCGGGCCGAGGCGCTCCAAGGCCAGTTTATCTTCGATGTCCAGACCCACTTTGTGCGCGACGACTTCAAACAGGAAGAGTTCTTGGGCATCCTGAAATACGGGGCCGAAAATTGGAAAACAGGTATCGATCCCAATAAGATCGATCTCTACCTGATTAAGTTCGAGAACTATGTACGGCAGATCTTCCTCAACAGCGATACCACGGTGGCCCTGTTGAGCGGCGCTCCCTTCGACGACAAGTCCTGGGAATTTCTCACCAATGCGTCGATCGCGGAAGCCGTGACGACCGTCAACCGGGTGGCGGCGGGCAAGCGCATGCTCGGCCATGCCGTGGTGACCCCGGGACAGGATGGCTGGATGGAGGAAGTGGACCAGGCTCTGGAGGAACGCCGTCCCGACAGTTGGAAGTTGTATACCATCGGCGACCCGTTGTCGGCCAAAACGAAACATCCCTTCTGGCTCGATGATGAGAAGCTGATGTATCCGTTCTATGAAAAGGCCGACAAGGCGGGCATTCGCAACCTCTGCATTCACAAGGGTCTGATGCCGGCGGATTACGCCAAAAGCTGGCCCAACGTGTGGGAGTACCAAACCCCGCGGGATCTCCTGAAAGCGGCGAAGGACTGGCCGCAGCTCAACTTTATCATCTATCACGGCTGCCTACGGGCCTTCATGGATCCCTTTGATCAAGTCCTGGCCGAATTTGACAAGACGGGCCGAATCGAGTGGGCCAGCGACTTGGCTGAGGTCCCGGCCAAAGCGGGTGTCTCGAACATCTATACGGAGATGGGGACGAGCTTCGCCACGTCGTGTGTCTCCCACCCGCGCTTTACTGCCGCGCTCCTGGGCACCTGGATCAAGGGGATG
The DNA here is from genome assembly GCA_965178525.1 of uncultured bacterium. Lineage (GTDB taxonomy): Bacteria > Tectomicrobia > Entotheonellia > Entotheonellales > Entotheonellaceae > CBCXVS01. The sequence continues at coordinate 3,507 of CBCXVS010000326.1, forward strand.
GGCGCCGACCATGTGGTGTGGGGAACCGACTCGGTGTTTCACGGCTCGCCGCAGTGGCAGATCGAGGCCTTCCGGCGGCTGGAGATCCCGGAAGACATGCAGAAAAAGTACGGCTTTGCCCCCTTGGGCGCCGCCGATGGGCCGATCAAAAATCAGATCTTCGGGTACAACTCCGCCCGCTTGTACAACCTCAATCTGCGTGCCGATTACCGGCCGTTGACCCTGGACAAGTTTGCGCAGCTCAAACAGGAATATCGTAGGCTGGCAAACTCGACTCGCTGCGTGACAACGCCGTATATGGGTATATCACCCAGCGTGTCTAGGTCACGTGGTACGACGAGCACAGGCTGGAGACTTGATCGCCCCGGCTTGTGTCGTCGTCTATCGGTATGGCAATAGGTTGGTGGGGATGATATCGGCCAGGCGGCCTCGTGGCCGGGTGAATCTGAAAAGGTGGTTCCGGCTGCATCGCTGGAGCGCTCTCGCCTCATGGCTCATGCTGTTGATGCTGGCTCTCACCGGCGTGCTGATTTATCCATTGGATCAGTTCGGACTGCATGATAGGGTCATCCAATCCGCGTGGCTCCCAGCCCGGTACGACGTCAATACCTGGCGCGGGCGCATGCGGTCCCTAGCCGTGACGCCGGCAGGGCAAGTCTATGCCGCCCACCAGCAGGGTATTTTCGTCAGCCCAGACGGCGGGCAGAGCTGGCACGATATCACCGCGGCTATCCCAGGGCGTTTCGATACAGCGCTCGGTGAATTTCCGCCGCTGCTGGCGATGCACCCCAGCGACGAAGACCTCATCATGGCCAGTAAAGGACGTGGGCTTGCCAGGTCCACCAATGGCGGGGACACGTGGGAACCCTACGGCGATTCCGATGACGAAGATCTCTCGCACCGTGCGATCCAAGCTATCATGTTTGCGCCTCCTAGCGCCGTCAGCGTCATCGACGAGCATGGCCTGTTGTATCAACGCCGGCTCGACCCCGATGAGGACGATGGCTGGGAGCTGTCCGCTATACGTTTGCCATACGGTGACCAACGCGGTGTGGGGGTGCTGCCCTGGCATGCCATCGCCCTGTACGCTTACAACGGCCAGCTCTTTAGCGATCGGTTCTGGTGGGGCTCAACCACAGCTTCAGTCTGCTCCTGATCCTCCTGGCTCTCACGGGCATGGTGCTGTGGTATCGTCGCATCCGGAGCCGCGGAACCTATCCGAAACCGTCACCGCTCCTCCCCGCCAAGGTTTTCCGCACGGCCCACCATGGCGGCGGTTTGCTCAGTTGGCTCCTGCTGTTCCTCTTCCCTCTGACGGGGATGATCTTGTTACACCACGGTGATTTTTCGGTCTTGCTGAATCAGGGCCTCCCTACCCGGTGGTTGCCCTCCCAGTTCGATCAGAATCGGTGGCGAGGCCCCGTGCGTCTGCACCTGCACACCCTGGTGATCAGTCGCAGCCATGCCGCCCGCCTGTGGGTCGGTCATGCTTACGGGCTCTTTGCGTCGGACGATGGGGGACAGCGCTGGCGCAACGTCGGCGCAGCGCTGCAGCCCGCGGTCAGGAAGCAGATCGAGCACCTGTTCGTCGGTCCCTGGTGGTTTGAATTTCTGTACGCGGGAAACGCATAGGGATTGCGGGTCAGCCGAGATGACGGCCGCCACTGGCAATCGTTGCTGGATCAACCTGTGGATGCGCTCTATGCGAACCGCACGTCCCTGTATGTCGCCGCTCAGGATACCTTGTGGCAGCAGAAACTGACCGCCCTGGTTGCGGGAGCGCCGGCCCCATGGCGCCCAACCCCGCTGGCCCCCCCGTACGGACCGCATCGGTCCATGCGCCAAACCACCCTGTATCAGTTGCTCCACGATCTCCATAGCGGCAAGCTTCTGGGCCGTTGGTTCGTCTATCTGCTTGACATCGTGGCCGGCTTGATGCTCCTGCAAACCGTCACCGGCCTATTTCTCTGGAGCTTCCCACGCTGGCAGCGCTGGCAACGGTCCCGCTGGCGCCACAAAGAACGTGCTGACATGTCGCCAAACGCCATCTCACAGCCCTAGGCAGAAAGACCGGTGCCAATGACGCCTACTCATCAACAACTATTCAAAATCTTCAATTCCGCATTCCGTATCTTAGTTGCTCCCCGCAGGGGGCCGCATTCCGCATTCGTAGGCTTGGCTTTGATCCTTTGCGGCGTTGTGGCCCACGTCGCCGCCCCCTCCCCGCCTCCTGCGAGCCGCCAAGCTTTTGTCGCGGCCAAAGACACCAGCGACGTTCGCACGCTGCTGGCTGTCTTTCAACGGGTTGGCCAAGACGATAGCAAAGACGCGGCTCTGGCCATTTTATATGCAGGCTTATCCGAGGAGATTCTGGTGGGACTCTCCGATCAACACCTGACGCACGTGCTCGTGGCGGCGCGCCAGACGCTCAGCCGCATGACCGCGAAGCGCGCGCGTAAAGCCATATACAAAGCCGTTCGCAAGCATCCCAACTGGCGCGTACGCGCCATGCTACTCGATATCGCCATCATCCGCGCCGCCTCCGAGAAATGGGCCCAAAAAGCCATTGTGCGGGCCATTACCGATAGCACCGATGCGGTGGCGATCAAAGCGATTGAGACGGCGGGCGCCTTGAAGCTAAAGCGGGCCGTCCCGGCCTTGATGCGCCTGGTCATCGGCAAATGGGGGTAGCACGTCGGCATTGGCGCGGCCAAGGCCACCGTGGCCCTGGAAAACATCACCGGCACGGCCGACCCGGCAGCCTGGCAAGCATGGGTGAATCAACATTTATGACGAGACCGATTGCCATGATCCTCTCGGTGTGCGCTCTCGTGTACGCGGGGTGGGCCGCAACCGGTAGGTGCGAGGACGCTCGGTACCCCAAAGACCTGGCGCCGATGGTGCGCGTGCCAGCCGGGTATTTCCTACGGGGCACCCCAGAAACCCGAGCCCGAGCTCTCACTGCACAATTCGGCGATTATTTTGGGGTCGAAACCCCGCAGCGCCGCATCTACGTCAGCGCCTTTGACATCGACCAGTTTGAGGTCACAAACCGGCAATATGCCCGATTTCTACGCGCCATGAAGACACATGGCCGGCGCGACGCGCATCCCGACGCCCTGCGCGGCAAAGACTATACCCCGACCTATTGGCGCGACCCTCGCCTCAATGGCGCCACCCATCCCGTCACCGGCGTGGACTGGTACGATGCCGATGCCTATTGCCGCTGGGCTGGCAAGCGTCTGCCCACCGAAGCCCAGTGGGAAAAAGCGGCGCGGGGAGCGGACGGCCGAGCATTTCCTTGGGGCAACACCTGGGTCGCCGCTTATTCCAACAACGTGGAATCGACGTTTGGCCAACCCGTCCTGCAGACCCAAGCGTGGCTGCGGTTTTTGGGGACGTTGAACCTCGATGTCCTGCAGGTTCTGACGCAACCCGTGGGGCGTTTTCCACGTGGTGTCAGTCCGTACGGGGTGCACGATATGGAGAGGAATGTGTGGGAATGGTGTCGGGATTCGTACCACAAAGCCTACTACCGCTCCGCTCCGTCCCGGGATCCGTCCGGTCCTCCGCCGTCACCCTACAAGGTCCTGCGGGGTGGCGGCTGGAGCAGTCATCGCGCCAAGATACGGGTGGCATACCGCAATTACGATATCGCCACCGACCGGCACCTGGAGATTGGCTTTCGCTGCGTGCGCTAATCCGGCGATTGTCCTGCAACACCACTCATTTAAATCTTAGGGGTCTTTCAAATACGTTTCTGATTTTGCTTCCTTGATAATTATACTAATCGTTAGTATATTAGGGTCGTCACCATTGCCATTTCAAAAAAGGCCGCCCAACCTATGTTGCGGTCTGGTACGTGACGGAGAGCGAAGTTCGCCTTCCGGTACGCACGAAGACGCCCCCTACTGAAGCGCCCTGGTCGTTTCGAGCGGTGGGGCCAGGCCAACACGCGCAGGAGGCGAAAGAGACGCTGAGCCGTCTGGGCTTCAGCATTGTGGAAGAATCTATTCCTTGGCGCGAGGCTTTTCCCGAGGTAAGCGATCGCGAACTCCCCGGTGTAATCCTCCGTGGGGCGCGAGGTAAAGAAGGCCTGACACAAGTAGAGCTTGCGAAGCGCACGGGTATTCCCCAGCGCCATATTTCTGAGATGGAAAACGGTAAACGTCCAATTGGCAAAGCCAATGCGAAGAAATTTTCCAAAGTGCTTCAGGTAGGCTACAAGATATTTCTCTGATGGGCTCAAGGTCAATAGAGTTGTTCCTCAATAGCATAAGATCAGGTTCCCTAGCCCAGCCCAGATGCCCACCGAATCATCCTCAAA
>CBCXVS010000327.1:0-7821 GCA_965178525.1 uncultured bacterium
TTTTGCGATTTACATGGGAACAAAGGTCAATTCGTTTCAGGCTTTTGAGTTTTTATTTCAACAAGTTGTCGCCGAATTACGGGAGGAACTTCGGTCTAGACACGGCTTTGACGGGACGGTCGCGTCGTGCAGCGAAAGGTGGAAACATGAAAGCAGGTCTCACTAACCGCGCCACCCGTGCGGCAGCGCAACAGGAGAATAGTATGAGCCTTGGCATCACGGTCCATCCTCTCGATCCCTTGAGCCCGGACGAGATGACGCAAGCTGCCGGGATTCTGCGGCAAAGCGGCGCCATCTCGGAGGACGTCTCCTTCAGCTCTATGGTGCTGCAGGAACCGCCCAAAGACATCGTGCGGCAGTTCCACAACGGCGAAGCCGTGGTGCGTGAGGCGCGCCTGCTCCTCTACGATCGCGGCAAGGCCCAGGGTGTGGATGCGATCGTCTCGCTGACCGACAACTGCGTTCGTTCCTGCACGCCGGTGACCGACGGGCAGGTGCATCTGTCGGCCGTGGAGTTTGAGCGGGCGCAGAAGTTGGTCAAAGCCCATCCCGATTGGCAAGCGGCCATGCGCCGCCGAGGTTTGAGCGACGCGGACTGTGAACGCATGCAGATCGATCCTTGGGTCATCGGCGGCTCCGAGCTTGACGTCCCGGCCGGCGCCCGCCTGCTGCGTGCGATATCGTATCTCCGCACACACGCAGCGGATAACGGCTATGCCCGGCCCATTGAAGGGGTCACGGCCTATGTCGATCTCACCCATGATCACATCATACGCGTCGATGACGAGGGCATCGTGCCGCTTCCGCCCGAGCACGGCAACTACACGCCAGATGTCGTGGGGCCCCTCCGTACCGATCTGCGTCCCCTTGAGATCACCCAGCCTGAAGGGCCGAGCTTCCAGGTGGACGGGCACGAGATCCACTGGCAAAAATGGCAATTTCGCATTTCCATGCACCCCATCCAGGGCTTGGTGTTGCACACGGTCGGCTATGAGGACGAGGGCCGCGTCCGCTCCATCCTGCATCGCGCCGCGCTCTCTGAAATGGTCGTGCCCTACGGCGACCCGGGACCGTCGCACCACTGGAAGCATGTCTTTGATGCCGGGGAGGTCGGCCTGGGACGGATGGCCAACTCACTCCAGCTGGGCTGCGATTGTCTGGGCGTGATTCACTACGTCGATGCCACGTTCTGTAACTCAGAAGGCGAGCCCGTGACCATTCCCCAGGCCATCTGCTTGCATGAGGAGGACTATGGGATTCTCTGGAAGCATACGGATGCGCGTTCGGCTACGTCCGAAGTGCGGCGCTCCCGCCGCCTGGTGGTGAGTTCGATTCATACTGTGGGCAATTATGAGTATGGTCTGTTCTGGTATTTCTACCTCGACGGCACGTTGCAAATGGAGATCAAGCTCACCGGGATCGTCCAAACCACGGCGGTGTCCCCTGGAGACGTGTCCGAGTGTTCGCCGCTGATTGCGCCGCAGCTGGCGGCCCCGAATCATCAGCATCTCTTTAATGTGCGGCTGGACTTCGACTTGGATGGCGCACAGAATGCCGTGTACGAAATCAATGTAGAGCCGTTGCCCCCCGAGCGCAACCCACACGGCAACGCCTTCGCGGCGCGCCCCACGTTGCTGGCGCGCGAATCCATGGCGCAGCGTGATACGGATCCCAGCCGCAACCGCTACTGGATGGTGGTGAATCCAAACGTGCACAACGCCCTGGGCCAGCCCGTAGGCTACAAGCTCCTGCCGGGAAGCGCCCCGCGGCTCATCGCCTCTGCCGAGTCCCGTGTGGCCCAACGCGCCGGGTTTACGCGGCATAATCTCTGGGTCACGGCGTACGACCCGGCCGAGGTGCACGCGGCCGGTGATTACCCGAACCAGCATCCGGGCGGGGCGGGTCTGCCGGCCTATGCCGCCCAGGATCGCCCTCTGGAGAATCGGGACATCGTGATGTGGTACAGCTTCGGCGTCACCCACATTCCGCGTCCGGAAGACTGGCCGGTCATGCCGGTGGAGTATACGGGTTTTGTTTTACAGCCCGTCGGCTTTTTTGATCGCAATCCGGCGCTCGATGTGCCGCCATCGGCGCAACACCACTGTGCGTGAGGCAAAGGGGAGCCGCGAAGGGGGCGAAGGGGCGCAAAGGGGACGAAGGGGCGCGAAGGGGACGAAGGGGCGGGACGAGGTAGGATCGGGTGAGCCCCTCGGTCACGCTTCGTACTTTTCCGCCCTCGATGCTTGGCTGTTGTATCGCGTTGTGCGACAATCTATCTTGGCGGAGCACAGCGCAGCTCGAAGCCCGAAACGCCTCCAACTGCTCTCGTTGCAAGCGGCAAGGAACCTGTGGCGTTACGACTTGAATTGGTCATAGAGGGTCCGCCTGTGTCCCAGCAGGCGAGGCGAAGAGAGCGGGTTCGCCAGTGGATACAGGAGATACGGCGTGTCGCGCAGCAGCATTGGCCTGCAGGTGATCTGCCGCTTATAGGGTCGATCATGCTAACCATCACGTATTTCTATGACAACATCGCGGTCGATGTGGATAACATTCCAAAACCAATTTTGGATGCGCTGAAAGGGCTGGTTTACTCGGATGATGAACAAGTGACCGATATTCTGTGCCGAAAGCGAAATTTGAACGGCGATTTACGCATTGAAAATCCGTCCAGTGTATTGGCTGAAGGTCTCAGCCGCGGTCATCAATTCCTCTATATCATTGTCAAGGACGCACCAGACCAAGAGGTAATTTCCTGATGGAAACAGCCATCACTCTGGAAAAACAGCGTGTCTATACCCTTGCCGAGGAATACCGTCGTAAGGGCTATACCGTTGTTGAAAAACCCATGCTAGAGCAATTGCCTGAATTTTTATTCGGCTACCAGCCTGATTTGCTTGTACGAAAAGGGAACAAGACCATGATTGTCGAGGTAAAGACGCGATCATCTTTGACTGGAAATTCCCAGGTTAGAGAGTTGGCTCGACTGCTTCAAGCAAAACCGGACTGGGACTTCGAATTGGTTATGGTGCGGGAGGGAGAAAAACTTCTCATTCCTGAAGATGCACGGCCATTCGAGAGGGACGATATTCTTCAAGGTATTGCGGAAGCTGAGAGACTTACAATCTTGGGGTTTAATGAAGCCGCCTTTTTACTAGCCTGGTCAACTGCGGAAGCTACCATTAGGTTCCTTACTGAGGAAGAGGATATCGTGCTTGACCGTCCTATGGCTCTCCACCTTTTTGAGCAAGCCATAACGAATGGTGTGATATCTAGAGATGACTACAACTTCTTGCTGCAGGCTGTACGATACCGAAATGCGCTGGTCCATGGTTTCAAAACGGCCGACGTCGCCCCTGCTCTAGTCCAAACGCTCCTCATGACGACTCAGCGCCTTTTACAATCAACGATGGCTTCATAGTCTGCCTGTCAAGGCCTGACGAAGCCTCGGGTCCGCATCTCACATCGGGAATAGGCCGACGAAGTTTTTCATCTCAACAGCAAAAAGGTGAGTACAAGCCGGCGGAAGTCCGTGAGCCGTTTGAGCGCCGTCAGCTCAACCCTATCAAGATCATCCTCTACTCACGGACTTCTGCCAACGTGTACTAGGAGCGGTATCCGGCGCCGTCAAGGCGTTCAAGCTGCCGCAGTAGCGCCGGCCATTCCCGGCCCACCTCGTTGAAGCCGCCTTTCCCGTACATGCTAAGACCGGTTTGGATCGAACCGTGCCGCGTCGGCTCGGAAAGCGGGTTCAACTCAGAGCCGCCAGACATGGCATCGATCTGCATGCGGCAGGCCGTTTCGATGCGATACATCCAGACGAAGGCTTCGCCCACCGTCTCGCCTACGGTGAGGAGGCCATGATTGCGCAGAATGAGAATCTTGCGCTCGCCCAAATCGCTCACGATACGCGGGCGCTCACCCGCGCTCAACGCCGGGCCTTCAAAATCGTGATACGCGACCCAGCCCATGACCGTCAGCGCTTTCTGGCTCGCGGGCAGCAGGCCGTGTTGTTGCATCGCCACTGCAGTCCCAAAACGGCTGTGGGTATGGAAAATACAATGGGCCTCCGGCACGGCCATGTGAATGGCGCCATGGATGTTGAAGCCCGCCGGATTGGCCGGATAGTCACTCGTCCCCAGGACGTTGCCTTCATGGTCCACTTTGATCAACGACGATGCCGTGATTTCGTCGAACAACATGCCAAAGGGATTCAGCAAGAAATGGTTTTCCGGCCCAGGAAGACGCGCCGAAAAGTGCGTATTGTTAAGATCGGTCCAGCCATAGATCGCCGCCAGCCGGTAGGCTGCGGCCAAGTCGACCCGCAGCGCCCATTCCTCTGCTGTCATCCCTTTCGGGCTTGTCTTCGGGCTTGTCTGTATGGAGAGATCCATGTTCACTTTTACGGCCATGCTCGCTCCTTTGCTGTGACGTTGAATAGGTAAGCGCGGTCCGGCTGCGCCGGTTTTTCCTCTCGCGATTCCCGCACGGACGGGCAACCTCCAGGCCATGTCTTCCCAAGAATATAGACGCGATGACGTGCCCTGTCTACATTGCCTACCAACTATGCTATCATGCCAGGGGATGTGTAGAAGGAGCTTGACCTATGGAGCAACTTGTCATTGAAGGCCCGACGCAGTTAAAAGGCGAAATCACCGTTTCCGGCGCGAAAAATTCCGTCAGTAAGCTGATTACGGCCTCGATGCTGACGTCCGGACGATGCCGATTCGAGAACGTGCCGCGGATTGGGGATATCGCCATCACCCAACGCATATGCGAATCCCTAGGGGTGCGCTTTGTCGCCGGGGAGGACAAGACCCTGGCGGTCGAGACGTTGGAGATGAAAAGCGCCGAAGTGCCGGAGCCTCTGGCCAAGCGGAACCGTCTGTCGATCCTGATGCTGGCGCCCCTGCTGCATCGCTGTGGGCACGCGGTCATCCCCGCAGCGGGAGGCGACAAAATCGGCGCCCGCCCGGTCGACTTTCACCTTGAGGCCTACCGGCAAATGGGTGCCTCGGTCGACGTCCAGGGTGAGGTGTACTGCGTCGAAGCCCAGAGGCTGATCGGCGCGGATATCACGTTGCCTTATCCCAGCGTCAGCGCCACCGAGAATATTTTGATGGCCGCGACGTTAGCGCGGGGGAAAACCTACGTTCGCAACGCCGCGATCGAGCCTGAAATCATCGATCTGGCGCTGTTCCTGCAAAAAATGGGAGCGATCATCGACTACAACGTCGATCGCACCTTCGTCGTTGAGGGTGTCGCCTCGCTCTCGGGCGCCACCCATGCCATTATGCCCGACCGCCTGGTCGGCGCCTCGCTCGGGGTCGCCGCCGTGGCCTCACACGGAGATGTCTTTGTGCGTGGGATGCGGCAGGCCGATGTGTTGACCTTTCTCAATGCGCTGCGCCGTGTCGGAGGCCAATTCGACGTCTACAGCGATGGTATCCGCTTTTACCGGGACGGTCGTCTGCAGTCTATTGCCTTGGAAACTACCGTCCATCCCGGTTTCATGACGGATTGGCAGCCCCCGTTTGCCATCCTGCTGACACAAGCGCACGGCATGTCGGTGATTCACGAGACCGTTTTTGAGGATCGGTTCGTCTATGTCAGCGAATTGAAGAAGCTCGGCGCCGATATCGAACTCTACGATACCTGCCTGGGCAATAGCGACTGCCGCTTCAAGACCCGTGGGCATCGCCACAGTGTCATTATCAAAGGTCCGACGGCATTGCGCCATGCCGATATGACCATTCCGGATCTGCGGGCGGGATTTTCCCACCTGATTGCGGCGCTGATCGCCCGCGGCACCTCGACGATTCGAGGGGTTGAGGAACTCGATCGCGGGTATGAGGACATCGACACCGGCTTGCAGCGCCTTGGCGCCCATATTACGAGGACGTCCATCGCGTAGAGGAGCGCACGAACATGGCGACACCATCTGCAGGGCGCTTTCGCGCCGAAGAAGATCGCATGGTGCGAGGCCAGGGGCAATTTCTAGACGACATCAAGCTCGCTGGGATGTGCCATGCCGCCTTTGTCCGCAGTCCTCATGCCCACGCCACGATCACCCAGATCAGCGCGGACGAGGCCCTCCAGATTCCCGGCGCACTGGCGGTGTTAACCCCCGACGACCTCTTGCCCCACGTCGATGCCGTCAGACCCGGCGAGCCTGGCATCAGCACCTATGCGCGTCCTTACAACCGCTATCCTTTGCCGCCGGGCAAGGCCACGTTCAGCGGCGAAGCGGTCGCCCTGGTTGTGGCGGAAAGCCGCTACATGGCGGAAGATATGGTCGACGCGGTCCGGGTCACATATGAGCCCTTGCCGGCCGTGCTGGACGTAGAGCACAGCTTGGCGCCCGATGCGCCGCGGATTCATGCAGATCTGGCGGACAACATCCTCTTCTATCGGCAATTTGGCGATGGGGATGCGGCGCGCGCCCTGCGTGAAGCCAATGTCGTGCTCGAGCAGACCTTCCACTTTCCCCGGCAAACCGCCATCCCACTTGAAGCCCGCGGCGTCATCGCGGCCTTCGATCGGAGCTGGAACCGCTTCACCCTCTGGACCTCGACGCAATCGCCGCATCAGGCCCGCACCATCTTTGCCCGTGTCCTGCGCGTGCCGGAAACCGCGGTGCGCGTTATTGCGCCGGACGTTGGGGGCGGCTTCGGCATCAAAGGGAGTGGGTATCCCGAGGCCGTCGCGCTGGCGTTTCTGGCTCGGCAGTTGCAGCGGCCAATCAAATGGGTGGAAGATCGCCGCGAGCACCTATTGGCCTGCGCCCATGCCCACGAGCAAACGGTGCAGGTTGCGGTCGCCGTGAACCCCGACGGCACGGTGCAGGGCATCCGCGCCAAAGTCCTCGTCGATCAAGGGGCGCATGCGCTGGGACCGATTGGCGCCGGGCTGGAACCCATGACGACCGGACAATCGATGGTGGGCCCGTGTCGCATCCCGCATTTCGACTGCGAGGCCTATGGCCTGCTCACCAATAAATGTCCACAAGGCCCATATCGTGGTGTGGGCACGGTGCAAGGGGCCTTTACGATCGAACGGGTCATGGACATGATTGCGGCGCGTCTCGGGCTCGATCCCGCGGAGGTGCGGCGGCGCAACTTGATTCAGGCGCATGAGTTCCCCTACGCTACTGCGGCTGGCCGTCTCTACGACAGTGGCGATTACATCGGGGCGCTGGAGCGCGTGCTGCGCCTGGCCGATTACGACCGGCTGCGCCAAGAGCAGGCCGAGGCGCGCGCCCACAACCAATATCTCGGCCTCGGGCTGGCCTGCTTTGTCGAGCACACCAGCACCGGTTCCCGAGACTATCGCAAGCGCGGGGTGCTGGGGACGCCGGCGTTTGATGCCGCCATGGTGCGCATGGATGCCGCCGGACAGGTCGACGTGCGCGTCAGCGCCTGCTCAGCGGGTCAGGGGCACGGACGGGTGTTTGCCAATCTGGCGGCCGAGGAACTCGGTATTTCTGCCGAGGCCGTCCGGGTGCTGCAGGGCGATACCGATGCCACCCCGTTTGGCTCCGGCACGGGTGTCAGCCGCAGCGCCGTGAGCACGGGCGGGGCGCTGCACCTCGCCTTGCAGGACCTGAAGGCAAAGCTTTTTCAACTGGCCCGATTTTTCCTCGACACGGAGGCGGAGCTAGAGCTGGCAGATGGGGACATCTTTGTCAAACACAACCCGGTTCGGCGCGTGCCGCTGACCCAGGTGGCCGGCGCCGCCTACAACCGCTCGCTAGACCGAAGTTCCTCCCGTGATTCGGCGACAACTTGTTGAAATAAAAACTCAAAAGCCTGAAACGAATTGACC
>CBCXVS010000328.1:0-7737 GCA_965178525.1 uncultured bacterium
CGAATCGCTGCACCGCGACGCCAGCACACAGTAAGAGCGCCTGTTTACCGCGTTCGAGCAGTTGCTTTTCCACCTGCAGCGGCATATCGTCGCGGTCCAACAAGGGGGAGAGGGGCGCCAACAAGTTGCTGCTGACCTGTTGCACCGCCTCCATCAAGGGAAGTTGACCGCGCATGGCCCGGCGCATCAAGGTATCGGGAATGAGCAACCGGTTGATTTCGTTTGTGCCTTCGAAAATGCGGTTAATGCGCGAATCGCGGTAGGCGCGGGCCGCCGGGAACTCCTCGATAAAGCCGTATCCGCCAAAGATCTGCACCATCTCGTCGACGACAAAATCGAGCATCTCACTGCCAAAAACTTTGGCAATCGAACACTCGACCGCATACGCTTCAATACTCTTGATCACTTGCGCATCGTAATCCTCGGCGGCGGCATCCAGCGTCTCTAGACGCGCTTCAATCAAGCCAGCAGTCCGGTACACTAGGCTTTCAACCACGTAGGTGCGAATGGCCATGTCGGCAATTTTTTGTTGGATCAAGCCGAAGGAGGCGATCGGGCGGTTGAATTGTTGCCGCTGCTTGGCGTAGGGAATGGTCTCCGCCATCGCCACTTTCATACCACCGATACAGCCGGCACCCAGCTTGAGACAGCCAACGTTGAGGATGTTGAAGGCCACGTGGTGGCCGGCGCCGACTTCACCCAACACGTTCTCTACCGGCACGGGAACGTTTTCCAAGATCACCGGGCAGGTCGAGGAGCCCACGATGCCCATCTTGTGCTCTTCCCTGCCAATCGACAGGCCTGGTGCGTCGCGCTTTACCACGAAAGCGGTGAACAGCGTCTTGTCAACTTTGGCAAAGATCGTGTAGAGGTCCGAAAAGGCCGCGTTGGTGATGTAATGTTTCGCGCCGTTGAGAATATAATGCCTGCCGTCAGGAGATAGCTCTGCAGAGGTCTGGGCGGCGAGCGCATCGGAGCTGGACTGCGATTCAGTGAGACAATAGCAGCCGAGTTTTTCGCCGGTAGCAAGCTGCGGCAAGTAGCGTCGGCGCAGCTCGTCTGAGCCGGAATAGACGATCGGAAGCGTCCCGATCCCAACATGATCAGCCAGGGAGACCAGAAAGGAGCCACCCCCCCACCCGGCCGTTTCCATCAAGAGCATGCCGTTTTTCAGACCCAACCCGGCGCCTCCATAGGCCTCGGGGACTTCGATCGACAGGAAACCAAGTTCTCCGGCCCGCTTGAGAATCTGCGGAATCACACCGGGCTCTTTGGCCTCAATCGCCTCCATACGGGGCAGGACTTCCTGGTTGACAAAATCCCGAATCGTGTTGGCCAACAGATGGTGTTCATCCGTAAAATCTTCCGGCGTATAGACAGCCTGCGGATCGGATTCTCCTAACAGGAATCCACCGCCAGGCGTCAGTGTTTCAGTAGCCATCGATGTCTCCTTTTTTAGCTATCAGCTATCAGCTGTCAGCTGTCAGCTGTCAGCTGTCAGCTTTAAGAACAAGTGAAGCTAAGTCAGGCTTTATTTGCCAAAGCTGACGTACATCGCTACAAGCGAGATCAGCTTTAGAATTCCTGTTTTTATTCTCAATCTTAGCTGAGAGCTGAGAGCTGAGAGCTGAGAGCTGAGAGCTATCCGCGTTCAAAAATCCCGGTGGCGCCCATGCCCCCGCCGATACACATCGTCACCATACCGTAGCGCACCTTGCGGCGTTCCATCTCATGGAGCAACGTGGCCGTGAGTCGGGCGCCGGTGCAACCCAACGGATGGCCCAAGACAATGGCGCCGCCATTCACATTGACACGCTCCGGATCGAGTTCGAGTGTGCGCATCACATAGAGAGACTGCGCCGCAAAGGCTTTGTTCAACTCGATGAGCTCGATGTCCTCCAGCCGTAAACCGGTGCGCTGCAAAATCTTGGGAATGGCTTCAACCGGGCCGATACCCATGACCTCGGGTGATACGCCAGCGACGCTGAAGCCCCGAAACAGCGCGTGTATCGGCGCCCCGATGGCCTCCGCTTTTTGACGCGACATCACCACCACGGCGGCAGCTCCGTCGCTCGTTTGAGAGGCGTTACCAGCCGTCACCGTGCCGCCCTGGCGAAAGACGGGTTGCAGCTTGCCCAATGCCTCTAGCGACGTGTCAGGCCGCACGCCGTCATCGGTATCGACCATGATCGCTTCGAAGCGGTTGCTGCCATCCGTCTGCAGACGCGCGATACGGGTAGGGACGGGCACAATTTCCTCGGCAAACTTCCCGCTCTGAATCGCCGCGGCGGCACGCTGATGGCTCTGCAAGGAAAAGCGATCTTGATCCTGCCGCGCAATGTTGTAGCGCTCGGCCACCAATTCGGCTGTCATTCCCATGGTGGTATAGGCCTCTGGGTAGCGTTCGGCCAGATCCGGATTGACACTGAGTTTGGCCTGATCGATCGGTACCATGCTCATGCTCTCGACGCCGCCAGCGATGATCACATCGGCGAATCCGGCCATGATCCGCTCGGCAGCCTGAGCAATGGTCTGCAAGCCGGAAGAACAAAACCGGTTCACGGTCTGTGCTGGGACCGTATAAGGCAAGTCGGCCTTGGGGGCAGCGAGACGGCCGATGTTCATGCCCTGCGGTCCTTCCGGAATGGCGCAGCCTAGAATCACGTCCTCGACTTCGGCCGGATCCAGACCCGGCACGCGCCGCAAAGCTTCCTGGATCACCAAGGCGGCCAGATCATCGGGCCGCGTATCTTTTAACGCCCCGCGTGACGCCCGGCCAATCGGCGTGCGTACCGTGGCAGTGATCACCGCTTCCTGCATGGATGGGCTCCTTTTTTTAGCTCTCAGCTCTCAGCTCTCAGCTCTCAGCAAAAAGTAAAACAATGTTCTCAGCATCAGCAGAACTCAAACGGCTAACTGCATCATGAGAGGTGACCTAAATCTCTTTTCTTTTTTAGCTGACGGCTGACAGCTGACAGCTGACAGCTAATTCCTCAACGGTCTTCCCCGTTCCAGCATGTGGCGCATACGCTCCTGGGTGTTGAACTCGCCGCAGAGGCTAAGAAAGGCTTCACGCTCGAGATCAAGCAGGTATTGTTCCGATACCTTACTGCCATCGGGGACGTCGCCACCAGACAGCACGTAGGCGAGTTTGCGGCCAATGTGATGATCGTAACGGCTGATCTGGCGTGCGATCTCCATATTATACAAACCGGCCAGAAAATTCCTATAGCCCGACCGGCCCACGACGCGCATCATGGGTGGTTGGGGTGGGGTGTAGCCTTGGCCCGCCATATCGAGGACGGTTTGCTTGGCGTCGTGTAGCAAGCCGTCACGGTACACCGTCACCGGGTCGCTGGATCGCAAGAAGCCCAATTGCCGGGCTTCGGCGGCGCTGCCCGATACTTTGGCCAGGCCGATGGTTTGGAACACACGCTGGATCAGGGGAAAAATGTCGATCGGAACATCGTCCGGCAGGCCTTCGACGTGACGTTGCAACAGCGCCTTACATCCACCACCGGCGGGGATGAGACCGACACCCACCTCAACTAGGCCCATGTAGGTTTCCGCCGCACATTGCATGCGGTCGGCGGCAAGGCAGATTTCGCAGCCTCCCGCTAGAGTCATACCGGCCGGAGCCGCCACGACCGGTTTGTTCAGGTACGTCAGGGCCAGATTGGCCTCCTGAAAGGCGCGCACCATCTGCTCAATGATATCCCATTCCTCGCTTTGCGCTTCGAGTAAAATCAGGGCTAGGTTGGCGCCGGCGGAAAAGTGCTCCGTCTCGTTGCCGATCACGAGCCCGGCGAAGTTTCGCTCGACCTCCTCGATAGCCGTTTGCATCATGGCTACCGTGTCACCGCCAATGGCGTTCATTTTGCTGTGAAATTCCAGGCATGCCACATCGTCGCCTAGGTCGATGAGACTGGCGCCGGCATTCGAGCGGATAACCTGCTGACGGGCTTTGAGGGGAGCCAGGCGGAGACGGTGGGAATCGCACGTCTCTTCAACATGAGCGCCGTGATGCAGATCAAAATAATGCCGCGTGCCGTTGTCTTGGCGATAAAATACCGGCGGTTCCGTGCGCAACAGATGATCGACCAGAGGCGGTAGCGGTTGACCGTCACGCTCCATTTTTGTTGCGGCCTGCTTGACGCCAAGGGCATCCCAGGTCTCGAAAGGCCCCAAGTCCCAATTAAAACCCCACTTCATGGCGTTGTCGATACGGCTAATATCGTCCGCGACTTCCGGCACGAGACGGGCCGCATAGACGAGAGAAGCACTGAGCACTTTCCAGGCAAACTGCCCGGCGCGGTCGTCGGCGTAGGCCACGGCCCGCAGGCGCCTGCGGACGTCGTCGACCTGGCGCGCCTGCTGTAACGACGGCGTCCGCAAGCGCTGTTGCGGCCGATACTCAAGGGTCTCGGGATCGATCTCATGAAATTCTTGGCCAGCCTCAGTCTGCATGCGCTTGTAAAAGCCCTGGCCAGTTTTGTTGCCAAGCCGTCCCCGCTCGACCATGGCAAGCAAAACGTTCGGGTCGGGCGCCAGCGCTTGTATGGGATCGTCAGGGAGGGTGTTGAGACTATGGGTGACGACATGGAGCAGGGTGTCAATACCGACCATATCGGCGGTGCGAAATGTGGCGCTAGCCGGACGCCCGATGGCCTGCCCGGTGATGGCATCGACTTCACTTACCGTGTAGCCGTCTTCTTGCATCACTTTGAGGCAGTATAAGAGCCCGTAGACCCCGAGGCGATTGGCGATAAAATTCGGTGTATCCTTCGCTTGCACCACGCCCTTGCCGAGCCCATACCGGCAGAAGTCCATCATGGACTGCACCACGGCCGGGTCGGTCTGCGGTCCCGGGATGATCTCCAGCAGTTTCACATAGCGTGGCGGGTTGAAGAAATGCGTCCCCAGAAATCGCGGTTGTAGCGTCTCTGGCAGATCGGCGCTGAGGGCCGTGATCGATAATCCGGAGGTGTTGGAGCTCAGCACGGCGGCGTCATGGAGGTGTGGGGCAATGGTCCGGTAGAGCTGCTGTTTGATGTCCAACTGTTCCGTGACCGCCTCGATGACCCAATCGGCCTCTGACAGCTTGGTCAGATGATCCTGCAGATTGCCCGGGGTCACGAGGGCCGCAGCATCCGGAAGGTAAAACGGCGCCGGATGGGCCTGCAAGGCGCCCTGCTTGCCCTGCTGGGCCAGGCGATTGCGTACGGCCGCACAGTCTCGCGTCAAGCCGCGTTGCTCTTCCTGAGGCGTGAGGTCGGCCGGGACGATATCGAGGAGCCACGAGGCCACACCCACATTGGCCAGATGAGCGGCGATCTGACTGCCCATGACGCCTGCCCCCAACACTGCTGCTTTGCGTATGCGTCGCTCCATTGCGCTGAATCTCCTCTGGGCTCCTGAAGGCGGTCCTTGCAACGTCATCCGACTGTGCTATTGTTCATTATTAATGTTAGGTGAATCGTAGCAAGGTCGTCGTCACATGCGCAACCGCATTTCTCTGACGCACGGTTGCAGGATGGGTTAGGCATCGGAGAGAGGGCTCGGTTATCACAAGAGGAAAAGCACACACGACGACCATTCTATGTGATCTCGATGGGACACTCGTCGATTCACGCCGTGATATTGCCGTGGCGTTTCAGCAGGCCTTGCGACGCGTGACGGACGGTGACCTACCTGATGAAGCCGCCATTGCGGCGCACATTGGGAAGCCTCTGGACGTCATGGCACGCGAGGTGGGATGCAGATTGTCGACGCGGCAGCTGGCGACATTCCTGGACACGTACCGGCGCTATTATGCGATCCACTGCGCCCGGCACACTCGGCCCTATCCGGGTGTCATGGCAACGTTGGAACAGTTGGCCGACATGACGTTCGCTGTCGTCACGACCAAACAGCAGGCGCAGGCCGACATCGTGCTACGGCAACTCAAATTGACGCCCTACTTCCGCCATATCCAGGGCTGGCAACCGGGGTTGCGGCAGAAACCAGCCCCGGATATGGTGGAAGCGACACTTGCAGCACTCGACTGTCACCCGGAGCAGGCACTGATGGTTGGGGATACACCGGGAGATATCCTTGCCGGCAGGGCGGCCTATGTGCAGACGTGTGCCGTGACGTATGGGTTTGGCGATGCCGCGGAGCTGCGGGCCTGTGAGCCGGACTATTGGGTTGATGCGTTTGCTGAGGTGATGCCCATCGTCCAGGGGAAGGATCCGCGAAGGGCGCGAAGGAACACGAAGGGGAAATAAGGGGAAATAAGGGAAATCAAGGACATAAGAACTGGGGCACTGTGTGTCCTTCGTATCCTTCGATATTTTTTATTCCGCATTCCGCATTCCGCATTCTGCAATTAAAAGGCGCTGATACCGGTGAGGGCATGGCCAAGGGTGAGGGTGTGCACCTCATCGGTGCCCTCATAAGTGTAGACCGACTCCAAGTTCAGTATGTGCCGGATAGGCGGAAAGGCGAGTGAAATGCCAACGGCGCCATGGATGGCGCGCGCCGTGCGCGCCACGTTGAGCGCTTGGCCGACGCTGTTTTTCTTGGCCATGCTGACCTGGTACGGCGTCAGTTGATCCTGGTCTTTGAGGCGTGCGAAATGGTAGTTCATAATCTGGGCTTTGGAAATTTCCAGAGCCATCTCGACGAGCTGCTCCTGGATGAGTTGTTTGCTGGCGATCGGCACACCGAATTGGATGCGTTCACGACTGTATGCCAGAGCGGCATCGAAACACGCTTTGGCGGCGCCCATAGCCCCCCAGGCAACGCCGAAACGGGCTTGATTGAGGCAGGACAGGGGGGAGCCTAAGCCACGGGAGTTGGGAAGCAGGTTGTCGGCTGGGATGCGGCAATCGGAGAGGACAATTTCGCCGGTATGCGAGGCACGTAAGGACATTTTCTGGTAGATCGTGGGCGTCTCGAAGCCGGGGGCGCCCCGTTCGACTAAAAAGCCGCGGATCGCTTTGGGGCTATCTTCTTCCAACTTGGCCCAGACAATGGCAACGTCAGCGATGGGGGAATTGGTGATCCACATTTTCGAACCGTTCAGCACGTACGCATCACCATCGCGGTGTGCCATCGTGCGCATCGAGCCGGGATCGGAGCCGGAATCGGGCTCGGTCAGGCCAAAGCAGCCAATCACGTCGCCCGTGGCCATGCGCGGGAGCCAGTGCGCTTTCTGTTCCTCGGAACCGGAATGGTAAATCGCGTACATGGCCAGTGAGCCCTGCACCGAGACGAAACTGCGCAGCCCGCTGTCGCCGTACTCGAGTTCCTGCATAATCAGCCCATAACTGACCGCGTTGACCCCGGCACAGCCGTAGCCTTTGATATTCGCGCCGAGCAAGCCAAGAGCGGCGATTTCGGGCCTGAGATGTTCCGGGAACGTATGCGCTTCGAAATGGTCGCCGACAATCGGTAGATACTTCTCAACGACGAATTGCCGCACGGTATCGCGCATCAGGATTTCATCCTCGGTCAACACGGCATCAAGCGCGGTTAGGCGGTCTAACGCTACAGGATCCATCAACCACGTCCTCACTCTCATTACGTGTCCGTATCGGTGATACGAGATGCCCATCGGCCTCGTTCTTTTGCTTACGCTGTGTATAAAGATAGCATTCTCAACAAGGCAAAACGAGATCTAGACCGAAGTTCCTCCCGTGATTCGGCGACAACTTGTTGAAATAAAAACTCAAAAGCCTGAAACGAATCGACCTT
>CBCXVS010000329.1:0-7660 GCA_965178525.1 uncultured bacterium
AGGAGAGTCGGTCTCAGGCAATCGGCGTAACTGCTTCATCAAGAAAGGAGTTGGCTTGACTTAAGGCCATTCGGGATCACCCATGGATTCGGCCCAGAGTGTATGGAGTCCAGACCCCACCACTTTCCCCGCCTTTCCCCTTGAGCTGCTCCTGAAATGTGTGAGGCGTTACGATTTCCGATTCCCACCTCGGCTTTCTTAAGCCACACACGTCCTTTCACAAGAAAAGACGCTTGCCAAGGCGCAGGCGTGAATTTTTCGAGTTATTAGCCTTCGACAGGCATGGGATGGATCGTCTGCCTCCGAACCATCGGTAAGCTGGCGTTGTCTCAACATGGCCTCGATGCCGCTACAACAAGCAGGCGCCTTCATGTTGTAACAGGCGTTGTTTGATGGGCAGGCCACTGGCGTAGCCCCGCAGGCGCCCGTCGCTACCCACCACGCGGTGGCAGGGAATGATGATCGCAATGGGGTTGCAGCCATTGGCATGCCCTATGGCCCGGGCGCCTTTGGGTTTGCCCACGCGTTGCGCCAATTCCTGATAGGTAAGCGTTGTGCCGTAAGGAATCTGTTGTAATTCCTGCCATACCCGGTGCTGAAACGCCGTGCCGGCAGGCGCCAGGGCCAGCGTGAAGTGTTGCCGTATGCCCTGAAAATATTCCTGCAATTGCTCGACGGCGTCCGCGAACACACCGGCATCCTCCTGCCAATCGGGCGCAGGCGCTATGGGTCGCTCGCCGTGCTCGAAATCCACCCGTGTCAGACCCTCTGAAGTGCCGCTCAGGCGCATCGGACCCACGGGTGAATCCAGGGTCGTCGTATAGATCGGTGACGTCATCAGATGTCTCCAGCGGGTTACGGTTGTATGATCTATCGCCATTTCTACCATAGAATGCGCCTTTGCTTGGTGTTAAGGCCAACACGGCCCTTGACGCTGGCTGCCGATTGACAGACTATCTGGGGTGTATGATACCCTCAGCTACATCTGCGGCACCTGCCGCATGTTACACCGGTCATCAGCGAAGTTGAACGCAGACAGATCACCGAGGCGCTCAATCGGGCTGGGCTACGGGAACCTGCGGTGGCTGATTAAGTACCTGGACAGAATGACCTTGATACATTTTTTCAGGGGAAAAATATAAATTGCATGGTGTTTCGGTACTTCAATGTGCTGACATCCAACATGATGACGCTGGTGCTGTTCAGGTACGTAAAGGTTGTATTGATGGGGAACAATCGTACGCGCTTTGTGGTTTTGCTCTTGATCTTCGTCCTCATGGTGTTGGGTTGCGGCCGAGAAATCGGCGAGGTCACGGTTGGCGTCGTTCCCAGTGCTGGCTGCGTGCCGCTGCATGTCGAACTCGTTGGCAAAGCCGATGTGCAAGAGGGCATACGTCCTGAGTTCCGCTGGACGATTGGCGGGGATGTGCAACTGCACGGGCCTAACGTGCAGCACACCTTCAACACGCCTGCTACCTACGCCATCTCCTTAACGGTCGTGGGCGAGAAACATGAAAAGACCACGACGGCATCGATTGACGTGCGCGCGGCTGAGATGCCAACGGTACCGGGGCTGTACTTGCGCCAGGGATGCGCCTACCAGGCGGTGCCAAGCGTAGAAGTGGCAAAGGAGATAAAGCAGCTCGGTAAAACGTCATTGGAAGATCTCGAACAGCGCATCGAGGGACGGTCGCTTTCGACGTTGGAACTCGTTACCCATCCGCTCTGGCGGCGCGAGCATACCCATACCGTCCACACCATAGCGCGGGATCGCTTTGTTGCCGTTCGCCTAATGATGTTCAAGCTTTCGGATGGTTGGGGGTCGGCGAGGAGGGGCGTGAGGTCACCTTGTTCAAGATTCTTCCCAGCCCGGAGCCGGTGTCAGCTCCGCAAGTCCCGGTCGTCATACGCGTGGTGGATTCGTGGCGTCTCGACCATGTCGATCCGGAACCGCAGGCGCTGAACCGCACGCGCGTTTCGCCTCATGTCATGCACTATGGCCCGCAGGAACAACTGACGGAAGGGTTCTACTTCATCCATGTGACACGTGAGGGTGACAAGCAGCCGGGGATCCATCCCCTTGTTCTGATGCCATCTGACAACTGAGCCATAAAGGATGTCTTGTGGGTGTGACACCACGTGAGCAACATATCCAGACCGTCTGCCTTTTGATCTTGAGCGCGGTGGCGATTGGCTTGGCCTTATGGTGGCTGCGGGCCGTCATGATTCCCTTTGTGCTGGCTACTTTCTTGGCGTTTGGCCTATCCCCCCTGATTAATTTTCAGAGACGCTTGCGGATGCCGCGCCCGCTGGCTGTCTTGGTCACCCTGCTCCTCGGCTGCATGGTGCTCAGCCTGCTTGGCGGCATGATTTCAATCCAACTGGCCGAGAACATCGAGGTCTATCAGCAGCAGATCAATCAACTTCTCGACAGATCTGCCGCGCTGTTGCAGGACGATAGCATGATGGAGGGGCTGCGTACCCGCTTTGGCTTCGATCCGTTAGCCATGTTCAACTCCGTGTCCGCTGGCTTCATCAAGACGATCAGTCGCATGCTCGCCGGTACGACCAAAGCCATTGTCGAACTTCTGTCACAAGGTCTGCTGGTCGTGGTCTTTCTCTTCTTTCTGCTCCTTGGCGACACGGCACGGTCACAGCCAAACAGCGGTGTGTTGGGTGAAGTCGAGGTCTGCATGAAGCGCTATATCGTCACCAAAGTTCTCCTGTCAGCGGTGACGGGCGCCCTGGTCGGCTCCACGTTGGCCCTGCTTGGTGTCGATCTCGCCCTGGTCTTCGGGCTGTTCGCCTTTTTGCTCAATTTCATCCCGAGTATCGGCCCGCTCATTGCGACCCTTTTACCCTTACCGGTGGTGTTGGTGAACCAGGACAGTACCCTCACGATTGTCCTGGCGATTGCGGTGCCCGGCGTCATTCAGTTTTTGATTGGCAATGCCATCGAGCCACGCATCATGGGCGGCTCGATGGATTTGCACCCCGTCACCATTCTTCTCGCCTTGATTGTCTGGGGCATGCTTTGGGGCGTGGTCGGCATGCTGCTGGCCACGCCGCTGACGGCGGTGATGAAAATTCTCTTTGAGCGCATCGAGCAGACCACACTGATTGCGGAGTTATTGGCCGGGCGGCTCGACAGGCTCCAATCGGATTGAGGAGATGATGAACGGAAAAATTTTTCTTGAAACATATCCCGAGTTCAATAGGATTCATAACGGATAGCGAAACCGTCACACACCACCTGTATTCAGGCGATGCTATCGCCAGCTACTCTTGGTGTAATGATTAACTAGGCGTTGTGCCCCTTGCAAAATATGGCGTTCCATCAAGATGTGATGCCGCAATGCAATGATGCCATCATACAGCTTGTAGCCGCCCAAACTTATCATGTTTAATGGCTTGTACATTACACCATAATCCATTGTATACTTCAACTGTACCGCTACAGGATACACAATTTCTTCAATTCTTCTTATTTGATATATCGATAGATGGTGATAGTATTTTTTGTATTGTCTTTGACAATGCCATATTGTCCTTTTGTTTCACCGAAATCCTCCGGCGACTTTCCAAGCGTCACCATGCTCTCATGGTACGGACATTCCAAAAATTTTGCCACCGTGTGCATGATCTGGTTCGGGTCATAGAGCAGGTCTTCATACAACACTTCCAGGTAGTTCGCTCCTAATTGCTCTCCGGCATACCGGGCGGTCTCAATCGTGTCTTTCCATCTGTATGCCGCACGGTAGAGGCTTTTCCCCCATGATTTTTTGACGGAGAGACAATAATCCCGCGGATCCCGAATCATATGGAGGAATTTTGCCTGTGGGTATAACTGCTGGAGTAACGGCATATGATTGATGTAACCTGGAGTTTTGTCTCCCCAAATCACGTCAGGCCGATCCGCCTTCGAGCCAAAATGCCGGAAGATGTGTTCAAAAATGGCCGGCCAGGAACGTCTGTCGACTGTGGCAAGAAATTCTTGCGTATTAAAGCGATACCCGGCCCGATGCATCCCCCGGAAAAATGTTGTCCGGCAAAACTGGTTAACAAAATGACGTAAGTCGGCTTCCGTATGGAACGGCGGGGGATCACCAAAGACTCTAATAAAATAGGGGATAAAATGACTTTCGGCCAAGGTGATACTAATCCGAGGATGCTGATTCAACAACGCCCGCATCAACTTGGTTCCACTTCGTGGCATCCCAACAATAAACACGGGCCCCAAAAATTTGGGCTGTCTCACCGTCTTCTGCATACCGCTACCTATACAATGTCTCGTCATCCATCATCATATGCTAGGGAGCCAAACGCGGTCAGCCGCTCTATGTGTCCACAGGAGAGACTTGCCGCGATCCTTTCGTGGCGTCAGCCGTTAGGCCTGAGGCGTCATCGTCGAGCGCCAATACATAGATCATCGCAATAGGCGCCGAGCCGGGAAGAGCGCCGGCCATGAGTTCGCCCCAGTAGTATACATCACCTTGACATCTCTGCACAGCGCCCGGACTATGTAAGAAGAAGTGACCGGACGGCTGCCGTCCAGGTGGGGTAAATTTGGCACATCGTGGAGTGGTCATCATGGCGCCTCTCATCAAAATGGCACGGGGGTGGGATATCCCCGAATATCGGCTGACCCCGGAAACCGTCTACTGGCAGCGGCGGGACATCTTGCGCGCGATGGGCCTCGCTGGCATGGGCCTGACAGGGCTTGTGGCGGGCTGCGGTGACCGTGCCGAGCAGCACGTACAGGAACAGGCGCGAGCGCTGCCCAAACTCAACGCGCCGCACCATACAGCTTATACGCTGACCGATCCGCTAACGCCGGAACTCGTGGCCTCGCGCTACAATAATTTCTACGAATTTAGCAGTGGCAAGGGCAATGTCTGGAAGCGGGCGCGGTTTGCGCCGGAACCCTGGAAGGTCGAGGTCACCGGGCTGGTGCATAAACCGCAAACCTTGGATATCGACGACCTGCGGCGCACCATGCCGCTGCAAGAGCGGCACTACCGTTTCCGTTGCGTGGAAGCCTGGGCCATGGATGTGCCGTGGATTGGCTTTCCCATGCGGGCGTTGTTGGACCGCGTGCAGCCGCTGGCCAAGGCGACGCATGTGCGTATGACCACCGCGCATTTTGTGAAGCGTCAGGCGTCTTTATTTTCCAATCATTATCCCTGGCCGTACAACGAGGGCCTGACGCTGGCTGAGGCGATGAATGAGCTGACGCTCCTGGCGGTGGGGATCTATGGCCATGTATTGCCCACGCAGCATGGGGCGCCCGTGCGTTTGGTGGTGCCTTGGAAATATGGCTTTAAGAGTATTAAGTCGGTCGTGCGGATTGAGCTGACCGACACGCAGCCGGAGACGTTTTGGAATACGGTGGGACCGCGTGAGTATGATTTCTGGGCCAATGTCGAACCGCACGTGCCGCATCCGCGCTGGTCGCAGGCGACGGAGCGGGTTCTCGGGGTGAAGGAGCGCCGGCGGACGCGGCTCTATAATAGAGTTGTTCCTCAATAGCATAAGATCAGGTTCCCTAGCCCAGCCCAGATGCCCACCGAATCATCCTCAAAGTGATCTTTGCGGTTGCGGAAACGCTGCACCAAAATGTTGAAACGCTTCATACCGCCGATGGCATGTTCGATCAAGATGCGAACTTGACTCACGGCATAATTCGCCGCCTGCTGCTCCGCCGTCAATTCTGGAGTCGGATTCGTCTTGCTCTTCCGGGGTTTCTTGTGTGGAATCTCAAGCATTTCGCCTTTGTAGTCCGACTGAATCCCCTGATAACCCAGGTGCACCCAAACTTCTACGTCACTAAACCGGTCTAAGTCCGGTGGGAACTCTTGTTTTAACATGCTGTAATCATGGTTGTGACCACTAAACGTACGGCCCAGAAAGACGATCCATTTATCCGGCATCGACATCACTGTATTTTTCAGCGTATGGCTTTTTTTTACCACTATAGTGTTCACGTTGGGTCGTCTCATCTTGTGACCGGCGATAGCTTCTTTCAGTCGCATCAATAATCAGTTGATCCACACCTGACAACGCCTCCCTCAACGACTCTGGGGTCTTCAACTCTCGATAAGGCATGAGGTCTAACTGCACTAACGTGTCATACAGGATGGGAGAGAGCTTATGGAGATTTTCATTCGCTTTCGAACGTACCATACCAAATTGTGCACCAAGAACATCAAACGTCGGATACGTCTTGTAATAATATAGAACGAACAGGAGTTTGTCTGACAGAGTGGGTAATTTGCCTTTGATACCTGCACCCGGCTTTCGGCTGCGTTTGCCAGCTTGGACACCCTCCTCATAGCGTTTTTGCTGAGCCTGTTGATAGACGTGGCTGAAGGCGGGCAGCAAGAAGTCAAATTGCGTCTGAGACACACCGGTTAAGGCTTTCATCTGCCGATCATCTCGGATAACCAATGACCTGGCTGGGCTCCCTCCATCGTTTGGGGGAGGATAGCCTACCTCATTAACTATTGGGGAACAACCCTAGTATGTGACGGCATCGCCATCTGCGCAGCACAATGGGGCTGATAAGCACCCGAAGGCATTGATGTCATTGATACGAAGCAGACGAGACTTGCAAGGTTTATAAGTGAGGTATATATTTCAGTATATATTAAAAAGTCTGTACAGGAGGAGACGCGATGGAAACGGCAAAACTTTTCAAGAATGGTGAAAGTCAGGCGGTGAGACTGCCTAAAGCATTCCGTTTTTCAGGGGATGAAGTCTACATCAAGAAAGTCGGCAGTGCCGTTGTGTTGTTGCCGATGGACGATCCTTGGAGGCCACTTTTAGCAGCGATGGGGCAAGCATCGGATGATTTTATGGCTGAGCGGCTGCAGCCTCAAGACCACCGGGAAGTCTCTTTCGAATGAGATACATGCTTGATACGAATACCTGTATTTACGCCATGCGGCAGCGATCTCCCTATATGGCGCGCCGGATACGAAGGTCGAGAATCGGTGACATTGGCATTTCAACTATGGTGCTTTCGGAGCTGCAATATGGCGTTATCAAAAGTTCCCAGAAGCAACGCAATCAGGCGGTATTAGAAGCATTTGCGGCTTCGCTTGCGATCGCACCTTACGATGCCCAGGCTGCAGTTGTTTATGGGCCTGTTCGCGCCATGCTGGAGAAGCAAGGACAACCTATCGGCCCCATCGATCTTCTCATTGCCGCCCACGCGCTTAGCCTCGGCGTCACCCTGGTGACCCGCAATACTCGGGAATTTAACCGAGTGCCTGGGCTTCGAGTAGAAGACTGGATACGGGATCGTTGATGTGGCAGGACGTTTCGGTCCGGCGACAAGGTCGAGGATGTCCGTCTCGAGCGTCGAAAGATGCAGTTTCTCTACCGGAGTGACGCGCTGTTCACATTCATGGATAACGAGACGTTCGAACAGTTCGAGCTCGACGAAGGGACGGTTGGGGATACCGTCAAGTATCTGAAGGAGAACGAGACGTGCGACGTCCTCGTCACGGAAAACCGGGCTATCGGCTTGGAGCTGCCCATTTTCGTTTCCCTGGCGGTGACACAGACCGATCCCGGTGTTCGCGGGGACACGGCCAGCGGTGGCAGCAAGCCGGCCGTCGTGGAAACGGGCGCCACTGTTCAGGTACCGCTTTTCGTC
>CBCXVS010000330.1:0-7581 GCA_965178525.1 uncultured bacterium
AAGGTCAATTCGTTTCAGGCTTTTGAGTTTTTATTTCAACAAGTTGTCGCCGAATCACGGGAGGAACTTCGGGCTAAGACGACAGATGCGCTCAACATTCTTGACCGGCTGATTGGTGATGAGACGGATATGCGGCAGATGATTGCTGAGGAAACCTTGAACGCGCACGTGGCCCGGGTCTCACGCAGCAGAAATTGGCTGCCTTGGTCGGCACCAAACAACCTGTGATCGCCCGACTCGAAGATGCAGACTACGAAGGGCACGCGCTCTCCATGCTGCAACGTATGGCGTCAGCACGGGGTGGATAAAGGGGTGAGGATGGCGGGCAAGGATGAAGGGCAGCCCTTGGGGTTTTGCGGCAATTCTCATCGCGGAGCGGTCAAGAAACCGATTTTACATCGGGTGTCGTACGCTTCGCGGCATAATGCATGGTGCTCACTCACAGGGGTCGTGGCATCAAACGAGACCAACTCCAAAGCCTCGGGCTGAATCACGATCGGCGGCAAAGAACGCCACCGATCCATCACCTCGGCGATTGGTCCTGTGGGGAGAGAGGCTAAAAAATGCCCGAGCGTGATATGCGCCACGAAGGGTTTGAACCGCACTTCCGCCTGTCCATCCGCTAAGATCGCGCGAATGTGTTTGGTGGTTTCCGTCATATCATGCGCATAGAGAAAGGGTCCGGTGAGAAAACAACCCGCACCGCCGACACGCAATCGCGGCGCCGGAAAGGCACAGCCCTGAAGGCGTTGGGCTTGCCTCGCGAGCAGCGATTCTTCGACATCATCGTTTCGGACGCGCTGCACGGACAGAAAACCGGATACAAACACGGTGATATGTAAGTGCTGTACCGGAAGCACCTCCACGACCGCCTGGACGCTGTCGAGGATCCGGTCGCGTCGTTGGAGAAGCTGACGATCATCCACGTGATACATCCACACACAATACGTCTTGCGCCCGCGGTGCCACTGCGCCATGGCCGCGGCTTCCGGCGCCAGCGTCCTCGGTCCGTTTATGAATCGTTGCCAAATGGAATCAGCCATCGGTCACACGTTATCTCATGCCACGTCTCAGACGAGTCAAGCCCTTGAACTGTTGACCGGTTAAGCGTAGCACGGATGCGGACAGGATACGAGCCGGCATGAGACGTCCTAAGTCGGACTCATCGCCTTGGGTTTATGGTCAAAATGGCCACACAATCGGCGCGAGTCCGACGGTCACAGCCCACAGGAGCAGATTTAGAGGCACGCCAAAGCGCAGGTAATCGGTGAAGTGATACCCGCCCGGGCCATAAACCATGAGGTTGGTTTGATAGGCAATGGGGGTAGCGAAACCGCATGAAGACGCAATCATTAAGGCAATCATGAAGGGCATGGGGCTTATGGCGAGCGTCGTTGCGGTTTCCAAAGCGATCGGAAACATGAGAACAGCTGCCGCGTTGTTCGTCATGACATTGGTAAACAGCATCGTGACGCTGTAAACCAGAGCTAATGCCGTCCACGGATTGTCGCCGGCCAAGCCGAGGAGCGCACCGGCAATGGCGATCGCGGCGCCGCTATACTGTAAGGCCTGCGCCATACCGAACGCGGCTGCGATCACCACGAGCACTTGCAGGTTGACACTGCGCCGCGCGCTAGGACCTGAGCAACATCCCGTCAGCACCATCAGACCGGCTGCAAGCATGACGGCGTTGAGCATAGGCAGCCACTGAAAGGCCGCGACGGCGACCATGCCAAGCAAAATCGCTACCGCGATCCAGGCCCGCCCGTGACGTGGCAGCGTCGCATCCTCCACACGGCTGACGAGATAAAAATTCCGGCTATTCCGGTGCACTGGGACGAACCACGGATGGGCTTCCAACAGCAGCGTATCTCCTGCACGCAGGACAATGTCTCCGATCTTTTGGTGCAACCGCTCCCCATTGCGGGCCACGGTAATCACCACCGCCTGGTACACGTTGCGGAAGCGTCCGTCCCGGATCGTCTGACCCACAAGAGGACACAATGACGACACCACGGCCTCAATCAAGCAACGATTCTCACGCGGACCGGTGAGCCTGAAGAGTTGATTGGTGGCAGGAATTAAACCTCGCACTCGTTGCAGATCGACCACCGATTCGACCACCCCGACAAATACCAGTTGATCATCCCCCGCCAGCCGCTCCTGGGGCGATACGGCTGCCAGCACCTGATCGTCGCGATGGATTTCCACGAGGTATACGCCGGGTAGATGGCGTAAACCGGCCTGTTCGATCGTCTGGCCGACCAATGCGCCCCCTGGCTCTACCAACATCTCTAGGGTGTATTCCTTCGGGTCGTCCAAGGCACTCATGACGGGCCGCCTCTCCGGCAGAAACCAGCGGCTACACAGAAGCATAAACCCCACACCGGCCAGGGCACACGGCAGTCCGACCCAGGCGATATCGAAAAGCCCCAGGCGTGGTATGTTGGGAAGCTGGGCTAATAAGCTGCTAATCAGTAGATTGGTGCTGGTGCCGATCAGCGTACAGGCGCCGCCAAGAATAGACGCGTAGCTCATAGGCATGAGCAACTTCGAGACCGAGAGCTTATACCGGCGCGCCCAATCGTCCACGACCGGCAGGAGCATCGCAACCAACGGCGTATTATTGAGGAAGGCGCTCATCACTACAACGGGTAACATGAGGTGGACTTGTGCGCGGAAAACCGACTGTGGCCGGCCGAGTAAGCGCTGTACCAGGAGGCTCATCCCACCGGTCTCACGCAGCCCCACCGCCACGATGAACAATAGCCCTACCGTAGGCATCCCTTCATTGGCAAAGCCCGCTATGGCTTCGGTGGGGGTCAGCACCCGTAACGTTACCAAAAGGGTTAAGCCGCCACACATAATGATATCCGGTCCAACCCGAGTGCTGGCTAAAAGGCCGAATACCAACCCCATGACACCGAGTGTCACCCATGCTTCCCAGCCCATGTACACTCCTGTCTGTAATTGCGTCGAAGCGAAAAGAGGCTTGACCGGCTTACCTCGCCTGAGCCGTTGAGTTCTCTACTATGTTAGTGGAAAGAAAAAAGATGCAGCTGATGTTGTCCGGATATTTAAGTGTATCCAAGATCACGGATAGGGGTGGAGCGGCGTGAGGCGGCTGGGACACGTCGGAGGTAGACGACTTCATGACGGCCGCGCCCAGGGCGGAAGAACATCGCCCGGGCACGGCCTGCGGGCCATGGGTTAGGCTTCGTTGCCCAGCCGGATCAGAGGTTGTGGGCGCTGTGCCGCCAGCTCGGCGTAGAAATCCTTGCCTTCATGATTCACGACTGTAAACGCGGGAAAGTCTTCAACTTCAATACGCCAGATCGCCTCCATACTGAGGTCTCCATATTCCAGGACTTCGACTTTCTTGATGCTATATTCGGCCAAGCGGGCAGCGGGACCGCCAATGGAGCCAAGATAAAATCCCCCGTAGTTGGCACAGGCATCTCGTACCTGCTGCGAGCGATTCCCCTTGGCCAACATCACCATGCTCGCGCCGTGACTCTGGAATAAGTCCACGTAGGAATCGTTCATTGCCGGACGTGGACAAATCATCCAGACAATGACAACTGGCAAGCTTCACGGTCTTCAGGGTGAATTCCGCTCATACTTTCTTACCGTTAAAGCTTTGTTATCCCCCCTCCGATAGATGTCTCAAAACTCACCACGTATCCAGGCTACTCAACACACCACTTGGGCAATCCCATACTTTACTGGAATGGTCCTATGCTGCATCACACGATTTCCACAGTTATATACGTCCTATTGCTGCTTGTCTCTCCGACCCTTGCTACAGATGAGTATACCTCCCCGGAAACCGTCGCCGGCGCCCGCACCATCGATACAGCCCAGGCCAAAGCGCTATTTGATCAAGGGGTTGTCTTCGTCGATATGCGGGCCGATGCCGATTGGGAGGCGGGGCGTATTCCCAATGCCATCCATCTGGAATTGCTGCACACCGTGTTTACGCAACCCGCATTGAGCAAGATGATCGACAACAACCAGCAGGTCGTTATCTATTGTAACGGCTCGAAATGTCCGCGGAGTTCAACGGCTGCGGCGCAATCGAGCACGTGGGGTTTTACCAATGTCCATGACTTTCGTCTGGGCTTTCCCGCCTGGCAAGCTGCAGGCCATGCGATCGAGTAAGGATCGCAACCTCAGCGGAGGGTAGGATGACGCTGCGGACACGCTTGATCTTGGTCGCGCTCTCTTCAACGCTCGTCGTGACTGTCCTTCTAACGACGGCCGGTTATCTCGCACAACATGCAACCGACGAGCAATTGCGCCACATGGCCATGGCCAGTGATACCTTGCGCTGGCAGCAGGTCATCTCCAGCCAGCTGGATCGTATGCAGGCCGCCATGTTCGGCTTGACGCGGAATCATGCGGCCCTGCGCGCCCTTCGGCACGGTGACACAGCCCGGTTGGCCACAAGCGTTCGGCCAACCTACAATCGTCTCAGTACCTCTCGTATTCTCACCAAACTCTATGTCACCGATGCGGCCGGTACCGTGCGGTTTGCTGCGCCACAGATGCATCCTACCACAACGATACCCGCCGTGGAGTTGACAACCTTATGGGATGGCAAGGTCACACGCGGGATGGTTCGCGACCATGACGGTGCGCTCGTGGCGTTCTTTGCCTTTCCACTCTATGTGCGCGGCACGGCCGGACCCGTTGGTATCGGCATATTCGCCCGTGACCTCCAAGCCGCTATAGAAGATTTCAAACGTGATTATAGTATGGAAGCGTTCGTCCTCCAGCCGGACGGCTCTTACGCGTACGCCACGCATTCGACCGCACTGCCGCCTCTTACCCTCCCCGTACCGCAACTGGGGCAGTCATCCGTCGAAACGATGCGACTGGACAACAAAGTTTGCTCGATCACCATCTCACCCTTATCCGATATATC
This sequence comes from uncultured bacterium, assembly GCA_965178525.1. Taxonomy (GTDB): domain Bacteria; phylum Tectomicrobia; class Entotheonellia; order Entotheonellales; family Entotheonellaceae; genus CBCXVS01. The sequence goes on from CBCXVS010000330.1 coordinate 4,928, forward strand.
CGGCACTCCTCAAGCTCATCTTGTCAGCCTCAAAGACAGCACCGCAAGCTATATCCATCAACGCCTCATCCGGTATTTCACCTACAGTATCGCGGCAGGCGGTATCCTGCTCTCTCTCGTCGGTCTCTCGTGGTATGTACATCGCGCCTTGCATCCCCTGAAAGCCGCGATCTCTACCATGCATGCCATCGCGGAAGATCAGGGCAGCATGAGCCGCGATATCGAGAACAATGTCTTCATGGAAATGCGACACCTGTCGGCGAGTCAGCAGTCGACAGACGAGATGACGGCCCTGGTGACAGCCTTTCAGCGCATGATCGAAAAACGCCAGCATGCCGAAATGGAAAATGAGCGTTTGCTTGCCGAGGCCGAAGCGGCCAATCGCGCCAAGAGCGAGTTCCTGGCCAACATGAGTCACGAAATTCGCACGCCGATGAATGGGGTCATCGGCATGACGGGCCTCTTATTGGATACCAACCTATCTTACGAGCAGCAAGAATATGCGCAAACGGTACACCGTTGCAGTGCAACCTTGCTCACGCTCATTAACGATATCCTCGACGTTTCAAAAATCGAGGCTGGAAAGCTAGAACTCGAATTCCTCGATTTCGAGCTCCGCAACACGGTGGAGGATGCGCTCGAATTACTCGCCGAGCAAGCCGCGAGCAAGCAACTGGAACTGGTGGCGATGATGCATGCAGACGTGCCGCACCGGGTAGCGGGCGACCCGGTGCGACTCCGCCAGATTCTTACCAATTTAGTCGGGAACGCCGTGAAGTTTACGGAAGCAGGCGAAGTCGTCGTGTATGCCATGCTTGGCGAGGAGACGGGGCAGGATGTCTTGATCCGGTTTGAAGTGAACGATACCGGTATCGGTATACCGCCCGAGATCCAGGACCAGCTATTTCAAGCATTTTCCCAGGCGGATGGCTCCACAAGCCGCAAATACGGCGGTACCGGTCTCGGCTTGGCCATCTCGCATCAACTTGCCACGATGATGGGCGGCGCCATCGGCGTCGACAGTATCCCTGGCGCTGGGAGTAGGTTCTGGTTTACCATGCGTCTCGCCAAGCCCTCATCCCCCAGCAATACGGCTTCCTCCACGACGCCGGCACTCCACGGCGTACGTGTGCTCTGTGTTGACAACAACGCCGCCAATCGCACCTTTTTGGAAACCGTACTCAGCACATGGGGCATGCAGGTCGATTGTGCTGCGGATGGCTCGCAAGCTCTGAAGCAATTACGCGCCGCACAACGCGAAGCCGCCCCCTATGTTTTAGTCATCCTGGACGATAATCTTCCAGGGATGGATGGCATGGCTGTCACCCGCGTGATTCAATCCGACCCCGCCTGGCAGGACACGCGGCTGATTATGTTGAGTTCCTTGGGTCGTCGAGGACACGGTCAAGAAGCGCAAGATATGGGTATCGCGGCGTACCTGAGCAAACCGATCCGGCAATCGCACCTCTACACATGCATTACGACCGTGATGAGCCTGTCCACCGCCGCGCCTCCAACGGCGTTGGTCACCCAGCATCGCCTGACCGAGGAACGTCTTCAAATACGAGCGCGTATCCTGGTGGCTGAGGACAATACGGTGAATCAAAAAGTCGCGGTGCGTATACTCGAAAACCTCGGCTGCCGCGTCGATGTGGTCAGCAACGGACGAGAAGCCATTGATGCCGCGCGCCATTTCCCTTACGATTGCCTCTTCTTAGACTGTCAGATGCCCGAAATGAATGGCTATCAGGCCACCGCGGCCATTCGGACGCATGAGCGCCAGACAGGCCTGCACATGCCCATCGTCGCCATCACGGCCAACGCCATGCAAGGTGACCGCGAGAAGTGTCTCGCGGCAGTCATGGACGATTATGTCAGCAAACCCATACGGGCAGAGGCGTTAAAAGCGATGGTACAGAAGTGGACGCCGGCATCCTGTCATACCTTCTCAGATGAAAAGATCGGCCGAACGCCAGCATCGCTCACCACCTCACCGTCAGTTTGTCCGTCTCCCCCGGCCCTGCACGCCGAAACGTTCGCGGCTCTAAAAGAACTCGGCCACGGCGAGGAGGCAACCTTTGTTGCCGAAATCATTGATGTTTTTATACAAGATGCTTTAACCTATCTCGACACCTTGCATCACGCTGCGGCCACAGATGACGCCGAGGCGCTAGAACGTGCCGCCAACGCTCTGAAAGGAAGTAGTACTTACATCGGGGCGATCGGTATCGCAACGGTCTGTCAGGAGTTACAAACGATGGGACGGCAACGGTCCACAACCGGCGCAACGACCTATATTACCCAGCTTGCAGACGAGTTTGATCGTGTCCGTCACGTCCTTGATGAAGAGATGCAACAGCTACACGCCCTGCACAATCCAGCGGCCTCAACCCTACAATAAGTCTTCTGGTCTCTGGGCAAGAGCGGCTAAAATCAAGCGCTGCTGTGGCCGCCGATCCCGCCCTGCCCCACCGACCTCGTTCTCCTTACCGACCATAACGTACCCCTAGGACATCCTGATTTTGTTCATCCTACGGTGCTCAAAGGGGTGACTGACTTCCGCCTGCTTGTACTAGTCCGAAGTTCCCCTGGTAGAATAGGCGGAGGGTTAAGTAGATCAACAGGTTAGCCCAATTCAAAAGTCCATTTACATG
>CBCXVS010000331.1:0-7528 GCA_965178525.1 uncultured bacterium
AAATGGACTTTTGAATTGGGCCAACCTGTTGATCTACTTAACCCTCCGCCTATTCTGCCAGGGGAACTTCGGATTAGCCGTGAGCAGGAAAGAGCCGCGCAGACAGCAGACCCACAAGGCCAAGCCAGTCCCAGTTTGCATGAGGCGCTGGATATTGTCGATCTTCCCGGGGTTAGCCAAGGAACGTTAGGCAAACATTGGCAGGAGCGCAGTCAGGCGGAACAAAACGAATTTATCACGCTCTTATCGCAGCTGTTGTCCCAGGTCGCTTTTCCCAAATCAGCGGCGTTTTTCCGTGGGATCGATATGACCGTGACGGACGAACGCATCAACGGCCAACAGGCGGTCGTCGCAACGACTGCCCGGCATACGCGAGAGGGACTCATTGAGATCGATTATTTACTCGTGCAACACGACGACGCTTGGCGTATACGTGACATCCGACTCGACGGTGTCAGTTTATCAAGGAATCTACGCTCGCAATTCCATCAGGTCATCACCCAACATTCCTATCCTGAATTACTCCGCCGCATGCGTGAAAAGCTGGGACATGCCAGCCTCCCCAGAGACGAAACGGCCCTCCCTCCGCCCGCCTCAGGCCAGCGCTAATCCAAGGGACCACACACGGCTTCCGCCGCGGCGACGATACGCCCCGTACGGATCAAAGCTCTAGCGGCCTCAATATCACAATACATGAGACGATCCTCGCTCCAAAACGGAATCTCCTGCCGCACCAACTCACGCACGGCCGACGTCGTTGCCGATGGCTGCAGCGGCGTCCGCAAATCGAGGGCCTGAATCCCACAGAGCAACTCGATCGCTAGCACATGTTCAAGGTTATCGATAATTTCCACCGCCTTGCGAGCGGCGTGGGCCCCCATGCTGACATGATCTTCTTGATTGGCCGAGGTCGGAATGGAATCGACACTCGCGGGGTGGGTCAACACTTTGTTCTCCGACACCAAGGCCGCCGCCGTCACGTGGGCCATCATAAAACCGGAATTGAGGCCGCCGTCTTCCGTCAAAAAGCCAGCCATTTCACTCACCGCCGGGTCCAGAGTGTATGCAATACGCCGTTCGGAAATACTGGCCAACTCAGCCAGGGCAATCACCAGATAGTCCGCCGCCATGGCCACGGGCGCGCCATGAAAATTCCCGCCGGATAGCACCGCATCATCGGCCGGAAACACCAGCGGATTATCCGTCACGGCATTGATTTCCCGCTCGACAACGGTAATGACGTGCGCCACGGCGTCCCGTACGGCCCCATGGACCTGCGGTATACAGCGCAAACTGTAGGCATCCTGGACGCGGTGATCGGAGTCGCGATGCGAGGCGACAATAGCGCTCTCGGTCAACATGCGCCGGATGTTCGACGCCACGGCTCCCTGGCTGGGATGGCCGCGCAAGCCCTGGATACGGACGTCAAAGGCGGTCAAGGTGCCCAACAACCCCTCCAACGTGATGGCGCCGACGATATCGGCAGTCTTGAGGACGTTCCGAGCCTGGAGCAGCCCCCAGGCCGCGTACGCGGTCATGGCCTGCGTCCCGTTGATCAGAGCTAACCCTTCCTTCGCCGCGAACCGGATGGGCTCGATACCGGCCTCGGTCAAGGCGGTCTGGGCTGGCGCCATGCGCCAACCATTTGCCGTCTTTTGCCAGGCATTGCCCTCCCCGATCATCACCAGGGCGAGGTGGGCGAGGGGCGCTAAATCGCCACTGGCCCCGACCGAACCCTTGACCGGCACGACCGGGATCACATCGCTGTTCAGCATGCTGGTAAGCAGCTCGGCAACTGCCCACCGGCAGCCCGAGTGACCTTGGCCCAGCGTTTTAATCTTCAGCAGCATCATGAGACGGACAATATCGATCGGCATCGGCGCGCCGACCCCGGCGGCATGGCTGAGGATCAGACGATGCTGGAGTTCATCGACCTGCTCACGGGGAATGCGTACGTCGGCGAATTTTCCAAAGCCGGTGTTAACGCCATAGACCGGCTGGCCGCCGTCCAGAATCCGTTCGATCACGGTGCGGGCACGCTGTACCCGGTCTTTCCCGTCGATATCAAGGGTCACCAAAATGTCCCCGGCCACGAAGTGTTGCAACTGCGCCAGCGTCAGGTCTTCTTGGGTAATCAGCAAAATAGACTGTGTCCGCACCTATCTCTCCTCCCTTGACGTACGCCGCGCGGCGGCCAAAGTGCGTTTCGCAAGCATGATAGCGGCGTGTTCCGTCGCCACGCCATCCTGGTCTGCAAGGTCGAAGATATCGCACAATGCCGGGCCAATGCGCTGGACTTTTGCAAAGGCACGGACCTCGTCGTAACCACCGGGTTCGAGCTCTACCGCGATGTTGATCACGCCTCCGGCGTTGATCACGAAGTCCGGCGCATAAAGGATACCACGCTGACGTAGGCGTTCAGCATGTTTAGGATGTAAGCACTGATTGTTGGCGCAACCGGCAACGATCGCACACGTCAGCTGGGGGATACTCTGATCATTGAGGCTCCCGCCCAGAGCGCAGGGCGCGTAGATGTCAGACGCGATATGGTGAATGGCATCCGGCTCTACGACGCTTGCGCCATAGCGCTCGGCAAGTGTGTGGGCCTTGTGCGGGTCGACATCGGCGACACTCAAGACGGCACCGGCATCATGCAGGTGCTGGCAGAGATAACCGGCGACGTTACCGCAACCCTGCAACGCCACACGTACGTCCGTGAAGCGGTCCGTGTGCAGCATGCGCTCCACACACACACGCATCCCGAGAAAAACGCCGAAGGCCGTGAGTCCGGCGGGATTCCCACTGGAGCCGCGCGTATGTGGCAAGCCGGTCACATACGACGTCTCCTGCCGGATCATGACCATGTCCTTCTCCGTCATGCCGACATCTTCCGCCGCGATGTATTGGCCGTCGAGCGTGTGCACGAAACGCCCCATCGCCCGTAGCAGCGCCTCGGACTTCGCCGTCTTCGGATCGCCAACGATCACAGCTTTGCCACCACCGAGGCCGGTGGCGGCTAACGCCGATTTATAGGTCATGCTCCGGGCCAAGCGGGTGACATCGGTACAGGCGTCGTGGTCCGACGCATAGGGCCACATCCGAATGCCACCCAAGGCCGGTCCCAGCGTAGTATCATGGATCGCAATAAACGCTTTGAGCCCACAGGCCGGGTCATCACAGCGTACGACCCGCTCGTATCCTTCTACCGGAATATCCGTGAGTTTCATCGCCCCTCCCAGGATGGCCCGGCCGGTGGTGCCGGCGGGGGACATCCGCGTCAGACCATCGTGCGGACAGCATGGTAGGAACTTGTCCCGGTTTCATGCATGGACACGGCGCTTCCTGAGGACATCAGTGGGTGGCACGGATCTTCGAGTCTCGGCCGAAAGAACAGCAAAAACTATGCCAATCAGGTCAGTTCCGTCACTTCGCGGGTTCGTTCGCCCATGGGCCGACAATACCCGGAGCCGCCCATTCCATCGCCGTGAGTTCTTGCTGGCTCATGCGTTTGCCCGCCGCCACGCGCATCACCCCGGTGCGATCGGCCAACGGCCCGTGAAAGGGATCAAAGGCAGGGGGCTTCTGCGCCATCTGGGTGAGGCGTTTGTTGACCAAATCATACACCGAAATGGCGCCGCCGTCCGCTTCCTTGACCATGACGGCTTTGAGTTTCGGCCCGTACACCGGATTGACAGGTAGCTTCGGCTGTCCGCCAAGTTCCACCGCCTTGTCAGCCAGGAGCCACCAATAATCAACGTTCTGCAGATTCTTCGGCGTATACTCGCCACGATGCACTTTGGTGAGAAAATCATGATAAATTGTCTCCCAATGGACAAGCTGTCCGGAGACCACGTAATCCGGGGCCAATTGATGCATCGGCGAATAGTGGCCAAAACTGGGCAGTTTATGCGTCGCCGCCACCTGGATGACGGTGGGCGTATCCTCGGTAAAAGCGAACACATCAACGCCTTCAGCGATGAGCGCCTCCGTCGCCTCTTTGGCGGCAGCCGGGTTGAACCAATTGAAAATCCAGCGCACATGGACAGTGGCTTGCGGATTCACTTCCCGGATGCCGAGCGCAAAGGCCGAAATATGCCGCTTGACCTCCGGAATGGGAAAGGCCCCCACATACCCGATTTTCCCGCTCTTGCTCAGGGTGTCGGCCATGAGGTCATTGAGATAATAGAGCTGATAAAAATCGGCCATGTATGTGGCCATGTTGGCGCGCCGTTTAAAGCCGCTAGCATGGGCAAAAATCACGTCCGGATGCCGTGCCGCGACCTCGAGCGTCCCATCCATGTAGCCAAAACTGGTGGTAAAAATGACGCAGACGCCTTGGCGGATCATCTGTTCAAGAAAGGTGGCGACTTCGCCTTCGGGTACCAATTCGACATAGGTCGTCTCCAACCACGGAAACTGCTTGTCCACGAGCTGACGCGCCTGATCGTGCGCATGGCTCCAGCCATAATCTTCAATGGGTCCGACGTAAATAAATCCCGCTTTCCATGTGGTCTGCCCCCACACGGCTGCGGCCATTCCCAGCACCACGACGATCCATCCCACCGTTCCCAGCCATCCACGCATGGTCAACCTCCTCTTTCTCAATGTTTGCGCAGTTCAGTCTTCCCCACGTCTATAGGGCTGTCCCAGCGCTTCCGGCGCCCCATGTCCACGACCGGTTTTGCGGCAAGCCACAACGGCCAACACCACGATTGTACACGCATAAGGCATGAGCTGGAGTAACTCAGGCGCGACCCAGGCCTGCAAGCGAAACGACAGATGATATAACGCCCCAAACAGCAGCGCCCCAGCAACCGCTCGGAGCGGTTGCCAAGCCGCGAAGATGGCTAAGGCCAGGGCAATCCAGCCCATGCCAGCCGTGATACCTTCGGTCCAGGCCGGCAAATAGGCTACCGACAAGAACCCGCCGGCAACCCCGGCAAGGATACCGCCGAACACGACGCTGAGATATCGCACACGGGCAACGGATACGCCCATGACATCGGCAGCAGCGGGCGACTCACCCACGGACCGGATGGTGATGCCCCAGTGCGTGTGCGACAGGGTAAACCCGAGCAGGACGGCCATGACCAGACCCAGATAGGTGAGCGGGCTCTGCTGGGTAAATAACGCCGCCCCGAGCACCGGCAGATCGGCAAGCCATGGGATGGAGATAGCGGGCAGCGGTGTGGTCAAGGGCAAGCCTTCCCAGCCACGGCCTAATAAACCGGCCAGTCCCAGGCCAAACATAGTCAACGCCAACCCGGAAACGTATTGATTCGCGTGCAGCGTCATCACGACAAAGGCATGCAGAAGGGCCGCCAATCCCCCTACCACTGCGGCGCTAAGCAAACCTAGGAGGGGCGAACCGGTCGTGTACGTCACCGCGAAGGCAGCCAACGCCCCGAGCAGCATCATCCCCTCAACGCCGAGATTAATGACCCCAGAACACTCGGCATAGATCTCCCCCAACGATGCCCACAAGAGCGGCGTGCCAAAAGCCAAAGCCCGGCTCAAGGTCGTCACGAGCCAGCTCATCTCACTCATGTGGCCTCCCACTCGCCGATGCAGCGGATGGGGTCCAGGTATGGATGAGACGCTCGCTGCCGATCAGGAAGAGCAAGATCAGTCCATTCATCACCCCAACGACCTGGACCGGTATGCGCAGCGTCACTTTGACCACATCGCCACTGGCAAACAGAAACCCCACAAAGACGGCCGAGAGGATCGCCGCCAAGGCATTGCCGCGTGCGAGCCAGGCAACAATGATCGCCGTGTACCCATACCCCAAGGACATTTGGGTCGGTTCTAACAGCTTGTGATGCGTACCGGCCACCTCCCCGACCCCCGCCAGTCCCGCGGCCCCGCCGGAGATGAGCATGACCAACAGCATCGTCTTACCTAAAGGAATCCCGGCATACCGCGCCGCCTCGGGGCTCTGTCCCAGCACTTGCATCTCGTACCCCAGCCGCGTGCGGGTGAACAAGAGCGCGACCACACCGGCCAACGCCAGCGCCGCAATCATCGAGGGCCAAGGCAGACGGGTGCCCGGCAAAAGGGGTAACCAGGCCGCCTGCGGAAAGGTATCGGTATAGGCAAAACCGAACATGCTGCGGCCTTTCCACGGTCCGTGAATGAGCCATTGTACTAGATAGATCGCGATATAATTCATCATGAGCGTCGTCAGCACTTCATTCACATCCAGCATGATTTTCGAAACCGTGGGAAGCAATCCCCAGAGCGCCCCGGCGAGACCTCCGGCCACAAACATCACAGGCAGGAGACATGGTGCCGGCAGAGGGACGAACAGGGCGATACCGGCAGCGGCGACCGCGCCCGCCAGCAACTGGCCCTCGGCGCCAATATTCCAGATGCGCGCCCGAAATGCGACCACCAACCCAATACCGGCAAAGAGTAAGGGCGCCGCTTTCCGGCCAATCTCGGCCAGGCCACGATAATCGCCGAGACTGCCGTAGATAATGACGGCATAGAAGCGTAGTAGTGACACCCCATATCCCCAAATCACTAGGCCAACCGCAACAAACGCCGCCATCACGGCACACCCCGACACGCCAGCAACGACCGCGCCGGATCGACGTCCGCGCATATCGATATGGACGGGCCACCGCCATCGTCTCATGCGTGCCGTACTCCCGCCATCATCAACCCCAATGCGGCAGGGTCTACCGCCTCTGCCGCCACGACCCCCATGACCTCCCCGGCACACAGCACCAAAATCCGGTCCGCTATACGCCCAAGCTCCTCCAGGTCTTCGGAGACGAGCAAGATGGCGACCCCCCGCTCACGCTGTTGCAACAGCGACTGATGGATGCGCTCGGTGGCGCCGACATCCAACCCATGGGTCGGATGCACCGCGATAATGAGACGCGGCTCGCCCGAGAGCTCACGGGCGAGAATGAGTTTCTGGATGTTGCCGCCGGATAACTGGCCGGCCGGAGTCGCGGCGTGCGGCGTCACAATGTCGTGGGCGCGTATGCACGCTTCCGCGAACTGTGTCATGGCCCGGCGGTTCAGAAACGGACCCCGGCCAAAAGGTGGCAAGCGATACTGCCGGAGCACCAGGTTGTCTGCGACCGACATGGCTGGCACCACTCCCATGCGCGTACGCTCTCCGGGAATATGAGCCATTCTGGCGGCGAATCGTTGACGAATCGAAGCGTGGGTGATGTCGTGCTGCAGCAGGCGGATACATCCGGCACGGCACGGCCGTAGCCCGGCTATCACTTCCGCAAGTTCGCGCTGCCCATTACCGGCCACCCCCGTCACACCGAGGATCTCTCCCTGTCCGATGGCAAAGGACACCCCCCGCAAGGCCGCGCCCCCTCGGTCGCCATCGACCCATACGTCCGCCACGGTCAAAGCCGGCTTGACGCACGCTGGTCGCCGGGGCGGCCGCGCCACCGCGATGTCACGCCCGATCATGAGATGCGCTAGGCCGAAGTTCCTCCCGTGATTCGGCGACAACTTGTTGAAATAAAAACTCAAAAGCCTGGAACGAATTGACCTT
>CBCXVS010000332.1:0-6806 GCA_965178525.1 uncultured bacterium
ATGACCTGGCTGGGCTCCCTCCATCGTTTGGGGGAGGATAGCCTACCTCATTAACTATTGGGGAACAACCCTATTAATTTGCCCCAAGATATACAAAACCCATGAAGTCTCTAAACTAAAATGGTGGCAATGGCTCAGGTAGTGTCTCAGGCTGACGCTCTGGCGTGAGTCTAAGGGTAGAGCTGCGTCCGTAGAACGGTTAGCATCCTATCGTGCGTAGGTTACTGGTCATCATGTGGTTCTGTACGCCTAGTCCTCACCACTTCCCTCAGCCGTACTTTTTTCTCCGCGGATTGTCGTGTCGTCATTGTGACTGACCTTTGGCGAACCCTTTCTTCCCTCGATTCACCCCTGTCGTGCCCTCTGCTTGTTGCCGCAGGCATCACTATGTTTCGGTCTTCCAACCCCAAGCCTCGACTTCCACGCATCACAGGTTTGGCCGTGACATTGAGGCCAGCACGCCGCTTTGAGGGCGCGGTTCTTATGACCGCCGGTGGGCCGTCATATCTACAGGGTATGGCTCAATAAGTACCTGGACAAAATTAGCGACATCGGTTTTCCAGAGGAAAAATATGGATTTAGTTTTGTTCGGGCACTTTAAGGGACGGCTTCCATGCAGATGAGGTCGTCGCCGGCATGTTTGATCGGCACGATGTTGATTGCCATTGAGGCAACACTTGGTTGCCATTCGAGCGGTGTAATCGCTGCGATGCAGATCTTGACAAGACACCGTGTTTTGCAGGGTTAGGGTCCAAAAGGAAAGCGTATGCGGTAAGGCTTGCTGAAGCAAGCTCGGTTATAACCTATATCATGCATGCGGCGGGCTGGTGATCGGAATCTGCCAAGGACCGACATCACCAGCCCTCAGGCCCCGAGTAAACGCACTCAGGGCGTCCATGAACGTAGCACAAATGTGTTGCGTCTGCCAGTGCATAGCATCGATCTTATGGCGTATTTGGACGTTCTTTTGAGAATAGCGTCCAGGTGCGCCTTTTTTTATTGGCTCCTACACGCTGGCAGAAGCCCGCGAGTCGTTTGAGCACTGGAAGCTCAAGCACATCAAGATCATCATCTGCTGCATACGCCTGTGCGGTGCGCCGTACTCGTGCCGTATCAAGTGGTATTTGACGGATGTCTTTTGCCCCCTCTCCTACAGTAGGGCAAGGGCGTCAATAGACCAAATAAGACTTGACGGACCACCAAGTGGTTTGTGAGCAGGCGGCTCCCTGGCGGGACTCTGATCCTGCCGCGTACATACACATGTATCACGCCATCCGTAGGTACAGCGGCTGCTGTGACTGACGGAGCGGAGCTCTGTACAGGGCGCTTCGCACACGCTTGCCCCGTTCATCTCTCTATCTCGTGATTGTACCGGAAAGCCTCTTCTGAAACGGCTGTTTTCCGCCTTGATAGCGCTTATGAGGGTGTGATGCGAGCTGTCGATCGGGAAACGTTTGACGCCCGGTTTTACTGGCGCCAGATACGCAAGCATCCATGGCTGATTCTGGTCCTCGCCCTGGTGGGGCTGGCGCTGGGTGGGCTCTATCTGACAAGGACGCAACCCGTCTTCCGGGCCACAGCAAAATTGCTGATCGAACGGGAAGGGCGCAACGTCGTGCCCTTTGACGACTTTGTGCAACCTGGCCGGACCGAGGCACACTATGAGACGCAATATCAGATTCTGCGAGCCGCTCCCTGGCCCGCCGGGTGATCGACGCCCTGGGGTTGGACACGCACCCTGAATTTGCGCCGCCGCCGCCCTCGGGTTCCTCTCCGGCAGCCGAGGCCGCTCCCGGCCTGGAGTCGAAGCGGGTGGATACGTTTCTCGCCCAGCTTCACGTAAAATCGGAACCCAATGTACATTTGGTCCATGTCAGCTTCGAATCCGGTGACCCGGAGCTGGCGGCTGAAGTGAGCAATACCCTGGCCCGGCTCTATATCGATTTCAACCTGGAGATGCGCTTTGCCGCCCTTCAGGATGCCCTGGTTTGGCTGCACAAGCAAGTCGATGGCATGAGGCAGCGCGTCGAAGTCTCGGAGCGAGCCCTGCAGCAATATGCGAACGACCGTGATATCTATGCCCTGGAGAATCGCCTACTAGGTGTGATGGAAGAAATCACGCAGCTTGGCGCGCGGCTTACCGAGGCGAAAGCGGAGCGTATCGAGCTGGAAACCCTCTACAAGGAAACCCGGCGTGCCGCCGCACAGGGCAAAAGTATGGAGGGCACTCCGGCGGTCGTGGAAAATCGCCTCATCCAGTCTCTCAAAAGCGTGCATGCGGACCTGCTCCGGACGCGGACGCAATTGGGACAAAAATACGGTGAGGAACATCCTCGGGTGTTGCAAGTGAACGCTCAATCTCGCGCACTCGCAACGGAGATTCATACCGAAGTCAAAAAAGTGATACAAGCCGTTCAAACGAAGTATCAGGCGGTGAAAGCGCGTGAAGATGTCATTGTGGAGCGGCTGCAGACCCTGCAAAACGAAGTCAAATGGCTCAACACCGATGCCGTGCAGTATGGCGTTCTCAAACGCGAGGCCGAGAGCAACCGGCGGCTCGCCGATGTCCTCTTGCAGCGTCTGAAGGAAGCGAGCATGAGCAGCGACCTCACGAGCGGCAATAATATCCGCATTATCGATGCCGCTGAGGTCCCCATCCGGCCGATCAATATTCGTCCCAAGCTGACCCTCGGGCTGGGGGCCATGCTGGGGTTGCTGGCGGGCGTGTGTCTGGCCTCATTGATGGGCTATCTGGACAATACCCTGGAAACCCCTGAGGAAGCCGAGGAGGCGTTGGGGCTGCCGGTGGTGGGTATGATCGAACGATTTCCTCTCCGACGCCACGTCAAAGGGACGGCTACCGTCCCTTTGATTGCCCTCGTCTCGCCCCGTTCAGCGGTCACGGAAGCGTTCAAAACCTTGCGGGCCAACCTGCTGCTCAGCTCGACGGACTCGCCCCGCCAGGTGTTCTTAGTGACCAGCCCATATCCGCATGAGGGCAAGACCACGGTCGCGGCCAATCTCGCCATGGTCATGGCGCAAATGGAACGGCGTGTCCTTCTGCTCGATGCGGATTTGCGCCATTCCTCGATCCACAAGGCATTTCATGTCCATGGCGTGCCGGTCCCAGTGACCTGTTAGTCACCGAGACCTATCACGAGCCTCCCGATCTGGCCGATGCCGGCCTGGTGATTGTGACCGCTGGCGATCTCCCGCCGAATCCCTCAGAGCTATTGGGGTCCCAACGCATGCAGCGCTACCTGGCTTGTGCCCGGGAGCAGTACGACATCGTGATCATCGATACCCCACCGATTCTGGCGGTGAGCGATGCGATGATGCTGAGTCCTTGGGTGGACGCCATCCTGCTTGCTCTGCGCGCGGGCGCAACGCCTTGCGATCGTGCTAGACGCGCCGTCGCGTCGCTGCTGACCCTGCAGCCGGAGTCTTGCGCGCACGGGGGGCGGGACGCCAGACCCCACAACCCGCCGAGTCTCGGCCTGATCATGAACTTTCTCGACCCCCGAGGTGTGCCCTATGGCTATGAGGACACGTATGCCTATGATGTGGAGGGCGAGCATAGGATGTCCTCATGAAGATGGTCCATGTGCGTGAACGTGTCTATGCCCTCGCGTCGGGAGAGCCGTCTGTGGATGGTGGTGGTGAGCGCTATCTGTGGCTGCTTTCGCGTGCCTTGGCGGCTTCCGGGTGGTCGGTGACGGTTGGCGTACGCACGGCCTTGGAGGTCGGCGAGCGACGCGTCATTGACGGGGTTGCCTTTGTGGGGCTCGGGGCGGGGAATATGCCCCGCAACTGGTATCGGTTGCTGATGTCGGAACGCCCGGATTGGTGGTACTGGCAGGGCGCCAGTCATGCCTTGGGGCCGGCGGTTGCGATCGCCAAGCTGGCGGGTGTGCGAACCATATTTTCGGCCATGCACGATCAGGATTTGCAGCTCCGCCATGCCCTGTGGGACCATCCGCATTGGTGGCCGCTGTATGTCTGGGGGCTGGCATGGGTCGACCGAATCTTTGTACAGCATCACGGGCAGCTGGCGCAGCTTGCCACCCACTGGCGCCATAAAGCGTCGATACTCCCAGGCATCGTCGGCGCCACGACCAAGGTCTTACCCCACGCGGCGCGTGAGCCATACATCGCGTGGGCGGCGGTATTACGCGAGCCGAAACGTCCCGATGTGCTGCTTGAGATTGCACGGCGCGCCCCCGACCTCCGCTTCGTGGTTTGCGGCGGTCCGAGTGACCATCGATCACCGCCCGGATATGGCGCACGGACCATGGAGGGGTTGCAAGCACTCCCGAATATCGACTATCTTGGGCACACCACGCCTGAACACACTCTCCACATCATTGCGAACGCGGCGGTGTTCCTCTTGACGTCCGATGCCGAGGGGTTTCCGAGCGTGTTTCTCGAAGCATGGTCAGGGGGCACACCGGTTGTCAGTGTCAACATCGATCCGGATCACCTGATTGAGCGCCAGAGACTCGGGGTCATCTCCGGAGATGTTGCAGGTACGATCGCCGCGATCCGAGCGTTGCTGGACGCCCCCCAACGGCGTGAGGAGATCGCGGCGCGGGCTCGCCGGTTTGTGGCGGAGGCGTATAGCGCCGAGGCCGCGATCAAAGCCTTCGAACGTGGGCTCCACGGGGGACAGGAGACCTAGACGTCCCTTCAGCCCGAAGCCAGAACGATCAAGCGATTCGCCGCCCGAAGCGGGTAGGATACCATGCGCTCTCTCGTGCGCCCGACACCCACATCTGCGCCAATGATGCCGCATGTCTCGCACCGTATCGCGGGGACGTACCGTGTTGACAGTGCCGTGACGCCGCCCTGGTTCATGGAATATGCCTATTTTGCCACCGTGACCTACGGATCCTTGGGGACGGTACTGGGTCTGTATGTGCGGTTTCTCGAACCGGCTTTGCTCCTGCTCCTGGCTGTCTGGTGTCTGGCACGACTCGGACCACGAGCGTTATCCGTATATGCGCCGATGGCGTTTCCGCTCGCGTGCGCCCTCTCCCTGCTGATCATACAACTCGTCGTGCACGGGGAGTCGATTGTGCCAAGTGGCGTGATTGCAGGCACGGGAGGCGAGCTGCGGGTGGTGATTGTATGGATACTTGGGCTGTTCATTATCCAGTCGCTTGTCATGCGTCAAGGCTTTTTACACCGCTTCGCTCTGGTGAGTTTCGTGACCGGGCTAGGGTTACTGCCATTTATCAAATTCTATGGATACTCAACGACCTTAGTGCGGATCGGACTTGAAGGTGTGGGGCGAGACAACCCGAATGCTTTGGGGATGTGGGCCGGGTTTTGCGCCGTGTATTTCTTCGTTGCTGGCATTGAAGCCCGGCGCACATTCATGCGCGTCGCCGCTTGGTTGGCCGGCGTTGGCTGCCTCTATATGGTGGGGATCACCGTGAGCCGTGGTCCGCTGTTGGGCACTGCCGTGGCGACCACGATGGCGTTACGCCGGTTGTTGAAACGCGGCACGCTGCCGCTGTTACTCCTGCTCGGGCTGAGTTGGATGATTTATACCTCCGGCCTCTTTGAGCCCATTGCCACGTTTTATGCCTACCGTGGTCTGGAAGAATCCGGCCGGGGATTAACGTTGCCGATCGCCATCGATCGCTTCCTCCAGACACCGCTCACCGGTGTCGGCATTTCCCACGTGACGCTGTACGTACCGAGTATCAACAGGTTCCTGAATCCGCACAACAGCTTCCTGTATATTGGCATTATGTCCGGCGTCATCCCTTTGGCGTTCTTCCTCGCCTACTGGGGCCGTGCGGCTTTAGGCGTCCTGCAGGCACGGGCCAAAAACTTGCCGGATGCGCCATTCCTCCTCCCATTACTAGTCTACGCGTTTCTGGAAGCGATGATCCTTGACCTCGCGTTCATGTCCAATTGGCATATGGTCGTGCTCGCCAAGGCGGTTGCGGTCTATACGCCGCGTCGCGCCAAGTCTACCAGAGCCCACCCGATCCCGGGTGTGGAAAACGCTTGAGCCCTTGGTGCGCGGCGGCGTCCTTAGACAGGCTCGAACCAATGGCCGCGGCAACATCGCTACTGTGGAGGCACTGCAGATGCTACGTCTATGGCTTCTGCGTCTCCCATGTGGGATGCGGTATGTCCACATCGGAGTTGTGCTGATGGGTCTGTGCGTGGGTGGGGTCTCCGTTGCGACCAGGGGCGCCCCTGCGCTGCACCTCATCCTCATGCCCTTGGCAGAGGCGACAGATGAGGTCCGGCCTTTCCGACGGCTGAAGGCTTCGGGGCCTATGCACAGGGTGGGCGGGGTGGCCAGATAATATATGTGACCAACCTCGAGGACTCCGGAGAGGGCAGCTTCAGGGCCTGCGCCGAATCCAGGGGGCCACGCATCTGTGTCTTTCGGGTGGGTGGCACGATTACCCTGTAGCGAGACATCCGGATTACTCATCCGTACCTGACCATTGCGGGGCAAACGGCCCCGGGTGGGATACAACTGCGAGGCCAAGGCCTGCGTGTCGTCATGATCGGCGACGCCCACGACATTATTATGAGACACGTGCGTGTCCGCCCCGGGGCGCCTGCGTCCAGTGATGATGGGGGGAACGACATCGTCATTACCGGAGACCAAGGACTGGTCCACAGCGTCATCATTGACCATTGTTCGCTTCAATGGGGCAATGACGAGATGGCCAGCACGTGGGATGCGGTCAGAGATGTCACCTGGCAGTGGTGCATTTTTGCCGAAGGCAGCCCGATTGCTCCTGGAGAATCATTCGGATTTTTAGGGGGGGGGGCGA
>CBCXVS010000332.1:6816-7522 GCA_965178525.1 uncultured bacterium
TAGGGCGGACATCCAAACCATTAGTATGCACCACAATCTCTTCGCCCATAACGGCGCGAGAAATCCGAAGTTTGCTCATGCCAGCATCGTCGATTTTCGCAATAACCTCATCTACAACTGGGGCAGCCAAAGTGAACCGGACTTCAGAGGGCATTTCGGCTTGGAGTGGGGGCGAACGTTGGACCGTGATCATACGGTCAAGGGCAACTTTGTGAACAATCGCTATGTTGCCGGTCCCAACAGCACCCCGGCGCATTTTTTCTTATTGGCCAACGGTGAGCCCGACCGGGCACGTGGCGGGAGCAAGATTTATACCCGCGGCAACTGGGGTCCCAACTGTCTAAGGGGCTGCGACAATGACTGGGACAATGGGTTTTTCGATCTTGATGAGTGGATACGGACGGGTCAATTTGTGCGCGCGCCAGAAGCCAAATACCGCGCCCTCACCCCGTTCGTGGCGCCGACCGTCACGACGTATCCCACCCAGCGCGTGAAGACCATCGTGCTCGCCGACGCGGGCGCCACTTACCCGCGAGACGCCGTGGATGCGCGGATTGTGGCCGATGTCCGCAATGGGACGGGCAACATTGCCAACATCGGCGGGGGAGGCCCATGGCCGATATTGGGTGGCGATCCGCCTTATCCGGACCATGACCGGGATGGCATGGATGACAACTGGGAACGTACTTACGGTCTCAATCCCAAC
>CBCXVS010000333.1:0-7426 GCA_965178525.1 uncultured bacterium
GGCATGCTCGACGGCCTCATCGAAGGCGAAGGCGGTGAGCTGTCGGAGCAGGTGGTGGCAGGATGGGGGGCTCAGGCGCAGCAGGGCGGCGCGGAGTGGGTGTCGCAGGCCCCAGATGCCCAGGGCCAAGGCCAAGGCGAGCAGGGTGCGGCCGATGATGCTGATCATATCCCAACTGGGCGAGGCGAAGAGGTCGGTGTGCACGGGGTGGAGGAGGGTATTGGGCACCCAGCGTTCATGGCCCCAGGCGTGCTGGCCTCCCAACAGCATCCCACTGATCACCCCGAATATCCACATGATTCTAGCCAAACCGCGAACCTCCCAGCTTGATACAGAGCCGAGGTGATGTAGAGTTACCTGCTGGCATGTTGCAAAAGCCTTGAAAACCCAGATGTGTAGATAACTCTGTCCTCGCATCATACGACCATCCTTTGTCCATCTAAATTCACGATGATCTCGATCCATATGGTGACGGCTTTAAGTGGGGAGTACCAGCGTTGTGGGTGAACCAATGACCTCATTCCGGAGTCGCCGACGACGTCGAGCGACCGGCGACGAAATATTGATGACAACGGGCTCTCCACGTCTCAGCTCTACTTCAATTTGGTCTCAAATCCTTTATGTGCCGCAGGGCATAAACGGCTAGCTGCCTTATCGGTTCTCCCGCGGAGGAACTTAAAGAACGTGTCTTGGCGTGCAAGCTTCCACTTTGCTCGTGCATCTATCGCCGGAAAATAAAGACCTAGACAGCTCGGCCTCCTCAAGAGAAGAGGAGGCCACCGGCGAGCGCCCGTATTTCCAACAATCACAGGTGGCCTTCCCACATCCTGCATGCCTGGCGGCATCCCTGCGAATTCGCTCATGAGGTAGCGGGCAAACCATGCCAGCAACTTATCATCCCACTCTGCACGATAAGACTATCTAATGCCTTCGCCTTATGGTAATGTACACAAAACAAGCCGTTACCAGACACGGATCTTGCCCATGCATGGTCATCATGGGCGTTGGGGATGGAGGACAGGACGATGAAGTTCGGACTCATGTATGAAATCCAGGTACCGGAACCTCACTACGAAGGGATCGAGCAGGAGCGTTACAAGCAAGTGATGGCGCAAGTGGAGCTAGCTGACGAGGTTGGCTTTGATTACTTCTGGACGGTGGAGCACCACTTCTTGCGGGAATTCTCCCACTGCTCCGCCCCGGAAGTTCTCTATGGCGCTCTGTCCCAACGTACCAAGCGGATTCGCATCGGCCATGCGGTAGCCCTTTTGCCGGGGCAGTACAATCACCCAGTACGGGTCGCCGAGCGCGCCGCTGTGCTCGATATCGTCAGTGATGGCCGCATGGATCTCGGTACCGGGCGCTCGACTACCCTCATCGAGATGGACGGGTTCCAGGTCGACCCGGAAGAGACCCGAGCCCAGTGGGAAGAAGCCATCGGTATCATCCCTCGGATGTGGACGGAAGATCCCTTCTCCCACGAAGGACGTTTCTACCAGATTCCGCCGCGCTCCGTCATTCCCAAGCCGGTGCAGAAACCCCATCCTCCCATGTGGGTTGCGTGCAGCCAGCCTAACAGCTTTCAGGCTGCCGGGGAGTTGGGCCTGGGCGCCCTCTGCTTCAACCTGGGCGGGTACGAGCAAATGGCCGAGCGGGTCAGCATGTACCGGGAAGGGATTAAGAACGCGAAGCCGGTAGGGAGCTTTATCAACAATCAAGTCGCGGCCTTGTGCGTCACCCACTGTGCGGAAAGCGACGAGGAAGCCCACCGCGTCGCCGGTCCAGAGGGGGCGTGGTTCGTCAACATGGCAGAGAATCTCTACGCGCCCTGGCAGGGACGCCAGGTGCCCGATTCCTACAAGTTTGCGGTGTCAGCCGTGCAGCAAGAGCGGGCGGGAAAGACCTTTGAAGACCACATTGCCTCCGGCGCATTCGCCATGGGCAATCCGGATACCGTCATCAAGGTGCTGAAGAAATACGAGGAGGCGGGCATCGATCAGATCCTCTGCTTCATGCAGATGGGCAACCTGGCCCATGGTCGCATTATGGATTCGATCAAGTTGTTCGGACGTTATGTCCTTCCTTATTTCCAATAAACCGCTTGGCCAAACGACGTCTCGCCCCGGCTCCTAGAAAAACTGCCTTACGGACTCCGGAGCCGGGGCGAGCAATGGAGACTTGCCGCCACTACGCCTGCTACGTATAATCGGGCTCCCTAATCGACCAGCGCGACCCTATCATGCAGGAGGAACCCATGAGTTCGAACGTGTTTGTACTGTCGCCAAGCGATCCACGTCAATTGGAGGCAATTCAAAAGTTCGCACCGGAAGGCATCGAGATCATTTGGGTGGATTCGACGCAGCCACTTGACCAACAAGCGGCGCAACTCCAAGATGCTGCTGCCATTATTGCCGCCCCATCGGTCTTTCCGGTGGAGCTGGCGCGTGCCTGTCCCAACCTGCGGCTGGTGCAGACGGTGAGTGCGGGAACCAACACGCTAGACCTCGTCACGTTGGGTGAGCTGGGCGTCAAGGTCGCGAATAATGGCGGCGGCAACGCGGTTGCGGTTTCCGAACATACCATTGCGTTGATGGTCAGTGTATATCGCAAAATGCAACTGCAGTTCCAAGCCGTCAAGGACCGTCAGTGGGCGGGTGACATCAGGAGCAACTGGTTTTCCCAGGCCTACGAACTCACGGACAAGACCGTTGGCATCGTCGGTTTGGGCCGTATCGGACAGCGTGTGGCGCGTCGTCTGAA
Organism: uncultured bacterium; assembly: GCA_965178525.1. Lineage (GTDB taxonomy): Bacteria > Tectomicrobia > Entotheonellia > Entotheonellales > Entotheonellaceae > CBCXVS01. The sequence continues at coordinate 2,761 of CBCXVS010000333.1, forward strand.
AGGCTGGGAATGCCGGCTCATCTACCATGATGTGGTGACCTTTCCCCTTGAACTCGAGGCGGAACTGCACGTCACCAAGGTGGCATTTGACGACCTGTTGCGGACCTCGGACATCGTGGCGTTGCACGTGCCGCTTAACCGTCTGACCCAAGGCATGATCAGCGACCGCGAGTTCGACATGATGAAACCCACGGCGGTGCTCATCAATGCCTGCCGCGGCCCGGTCGTGGACGAGGCGGCGTTGATCAGAGCGATTCAGGAAAAGAAAATCAGCGCGGCTGGCCTGGATGTTTTGGAGGAGGAGCCCACGCCTGCGGACAATCCCTTACTGGATATGGACAACGTCTTGGTGACGCCCCATCTGGCCGCCTTTGCCCAGGAGTCGTTCGACAAGAGCCGCGCTTTTGCCGTGCAAAACGCGGCCAGAGTCGCCGGGGGTGAGGAGCCGGAATCAGTTGTATTGCCCGTGTAAATCAGGAGGTGTTGGCTATGACGACACAGTGGACGCATCGCACCGCGTTGGTCAACGATATCAATATCCATTACGTCACCCAGGGGCAGGGCTCACCTGTGATTTTACTCCACGGCTGGCCGGAGTTCTGGTATAGCTGGCGTCATCAAATCCCGGTTTTGGCCGAACGTTTCGAGGTCATTGTTCCCGATATGCGGGGCTTTGGCTATTCCGACAAACCCCTCACCGGGTACGACACGCGGACCGCGGCCTCGGATATCTACGAATTGGCCCGCGCCTTAGGGCACTCGTGCGTGGCCATTGTCGCCCATGACATCGGCGCCAGGGTGGCGTTTCGTTACACCTTGGACCATGAGGATGCCGTCACACGTCTGGCGCTGTTAGATTCCACACCGCCGCACGAACGCTATGGACCCCAGATGCCGCAGGTCATCCGAGAGCGCTGGCACTCGTACTTCCATCAGCAGTTCGATTTGCCGGAGAAGCTGATCGAAGGGCGAGAGGAGATTTATCTGCGCCATATCTTCCGGGATTGGTGCCTGAACAAATGCCCCATCAGCGACGAGGAGGTGGCGCAGTACGTCACCGCGTATCGCCAACCGGGAGCGCTGCGAGGCGGCTTCAACTACTATCGCGCTGCGTCGGACGAAGACCCACCGCAGTGGCAGGCTGATGCGGATCGCCGGTTGTCGCCGCCGTTTCTATTCTTGTTTGGTACACGCCGGGTTCGGACGGCTGAAGCCATGAGGGCAGGTCCATTGGAGGACGCCTGGCGGCAGACATTCCCCAATGCCCAGGCCAAACATATAGGACATTATGGGCATTTTCTCCAGTGGGAGGCGCCAGAGGCGGTCAATCGGGAACTGCTGGCGTTTTTGAGTGAGGGCAGTGGCTGACGTTAAGGAACTGAACGACATCAACACGTTGATGAGGAGAAGGCCGCACGCCATGACTGCGACACTGGATTGGTTGGGATGCGCGGCGTTTCGACTCACCATGGGGGAGCTGGTGGTTTTTCTCGATGCCTATATCGATCGGATCCCGAGTGCCATGCCAATTGGCCTTTCCATTGATGACATCGACCGCGCCGATTGGATCGTGGTGGGGCATTCGCACTTCGATCACTTGTACGGCACCGAACGGATTGCCCGCGCTACCGGCGCCACGATCATCGGCTCATACGAAACCGCCCGCGTCATGGCCGCGCAGGGTGTTCCCCAGCAGCAGTTGATGCCGGTGGCCGGCGGGGAAATGGTCCGTTTAGCAGACGGTGTCACCGTGCGGGTATTTCCGAGTCAGCATTCTTGCATCTGGTCGACGCAAATGTCGGCTTTTTCCGGTGAGGTCTGCCTCGGGGAACTCGGCATCACACATCAAGAACGGTTGGCACAGATTCAGGCTCGCCTGGGCCGCAGAGAGGCCCTGAGTGAGGACATCATGACCCATCTCGACGCGGCCAACCAGGGTCCATGGGGCGATGGTGGGGCCCTAGTGTATCTCTTCGACACCCCATACGGGACTTTGTTCTATCAGGATACTTCCGGACACTGGAGTGGTATTTTACGCGACCTGCGGCCGGACGTAGCTATCCTGGCTGCTGCGGGGCGAGGGAACATCGACGGTGAGCCGATTCAGGGGTCTTTGGCGCAGTTCGTGGCGCGTCAAGCCGATTTACTCCGCCCGCGCCGGGTGGTATTGAGTCATCACGACGATTGGCTTCCTGGCTTTTCTCGGGCCGCCGACGTGGCGCCTATTCGTTTAGAACTCGCCCGTTGGGTGCCCAACACTCGGCTCATCGAGATGGGCTATCTAGAAGGGTATCCAATCTTCGACGCCACCAAGGACGTGCCGGAACCTCTGTCCAAAGACGGGTAGACATTTTAAATAAAGCACATGTTTCCGCGCATCCACAGGTAGCGGCAGCTGGGATCAGCGCCGAGTTGGAGAGCAAGATGGATATCCAACCGTTCACGATTCACGTTTCGGATGAGGTTTTAGAGGATCTACGCGATCGACTGGCGCGTACCCGCTGGCCCAGTGAAATTCCGGATTCGGGCTGGGATTACGGCTCCAACCTGGCCTATGTTAAGGAGCTGTCTGAGTACTGGCGCACCGAATTTGACTGGCGCGCCCAGGAAGCTGCGCTGAACCGTTTTGCCCACTTCCACACCACGATCGACGGCATGGGCATTCACTTCATCCACGAGCGCGGCAAGGGTCCCCATCCCATGCCACTGATTATCACGCACGGCTGGCCGAGCACGTTCTTTGAGATCTCCAAAATCATTCCGCTGCTCACCGACCCGGCCAGTCACGGCGGCGACCCGGCGGACGCCTTTGATGTGGTCGTCCCCTCGATGCCTGGGTATGGCTTTTCGGACCACACCACTCGACGCGGCGTCAATCTCGCTCGCATCGCGGATATGTGGTCGCAGCTGATGACCCAAGGATTGGGCTACTCACGCTTTGGCGCCCAAGGTGGCGACTGGGGCGCGGGCGTTACCGCTCGGCTTGGCTTTTCCTACGCGAGTCAGGTGATAGGAATTCACACCACCTCAGTCTCCGGTGCCCCCAACACCTGGATGCCGGGCATGCGCGAGTTGTCCGTCGCAGAGCGGACCCTGGTTGAATCGCGGGCCCATTGGTTTCAGGAAGAGGGCGGTTATTTCCATATTCAAGGGACAAAACCGCAGACGCTAGCCTATGGACTCAACGACTCACCCACTGGGCTCGCGGCCTGGATTGTGGAAAAGTGGCGCACGTGGAGCGACTGCGATGGAAATGTAGAGCGGCGTTTTAATAAAGATGAGCTGCTGACCACCATCATGATTTACTGGGTCACCCAGACCATCAATTCTTCGACCCGGCTCTACTACGAGAATCTGCATAACACCTGGATCATTCAGCCGGGTCAACGCATCGACGTCCCCTGCGCGGTGGCGCGCTTTCCGCACGATAACAGTTATCCGCCACGGACATGGGCCGAGCGTTTCTACAACCTTCAGCACTGGACCGAGATGCCGCGGGGCGGTCACTTTGCTGCCTTTGAGGAGCCAGAGCTACTGGCCAACGACGTCCGTGCCTTTTTCCGGTCGCTGCGAGGGTAGATATCTGCTGCCCATCGGCTCCATCAGCATAGGCGTCAAGGAACTCGACATAGACAATGCCGGGAGGGGCATCATCAGTTGAGCCATATCGATCAGTCGTGAACGGTTCCTTTTGCTGAATGCCCCTCCTAGGTTAGGGCTGGATTAATCAGAGTCTTTTACACTTCGTCGTTGTGCAGCTGCGCTTCTACATCGACATCAAAAAAGGCCGTAAGGGGTTCAAACAGATCAGGCGATTGGCCTTGAATCTGCAACAAAGCATGCCGCACAATCTGTACACTCTCGGCACACATCCGCCTCAAGGGCTGGCGACATCGACCAGCCGACAAGTCCAACCCGGCCATCATGGCACCCCCCCTTCGCATTGAATACCCTGGCACCTTTCATCACCTCACCTCACCTCACGTGGCATGGCCAGGCACGATATCTTTTTCAACGAGGAAGACCGCGAGGTCTTTTTACAGCTACCAGCCCCTGAATCTCAACGCTAGGGCATGGTTTATCACGCCTATTAATTCATGCTAACGACTCTTCTGATATTGACATCACATTCCGTACCCCGGCAATCTCTCCTGAGAACTGGTGTAGACCGCACTACCTGCCGAAGGTGCCGGCCCATGGGATACAGTTGCCCACCCTCTGGCTCCTGAGCCGATGTGGACCGTGGCCATCTATCCCAGATTCGTGTCATGTAATTTGACTTAGTCCATAACTTAGTTTATATTGATACCCTACTTCTGAGCGTTGAATCCTGCGTTCCAAAGGAGGCTAGCCATGACGGTCGTCGTCAATATTCATGAAGCCAAAACCCATCTCTCAAAGCTGTTAAAACGCGTTGTCGCGGGCGAAGAGATCGTTATCGCCAAATCTGGCCATCCCATTGTGCGCCTCGTACCCTACGAACAGCCAGTAGCGGAGCGCAAACCCGGGAGCGCCAAGGGGAAAATCCGGATGGCAGAGGATTTCAACGCGCCATTACCGGACGATATCCTGAATGCATTTGAGGGACAATAACAGAGTTGTTCCTCAATAGCATAAGATCAGGTTCCCTAGCCCAGCCCAGATGCCCACCGAATCATCCTCAAAG
>CBCXVS010000334.1:0-7421 GCA_965178525.1 uncultured bacterium
TTGAGCCGTGTGCGATGAAAGTCGCCCGCACGGTTCTGAGGGGGGGGGGTCATGGCGACATGATGCCCCTACCCGATGATAGTCCGGATCGGCCAACAACTCGAGCCCCAGCGCTTCCAGACCTGCCCGCAATGCCGCTGCCGTGCGGGCATGCCGCTGCCAACGCGTTTCTAAGCCCTCCTCAAGGACCAAGCGTAGCGCTTTGCGGAACGCATACAGCATGAGAATGGGGGCGGTATGGTGGTAGCGCCGGCTCTCCGACCAGTATTCCTCCAAGGTTGCGAGGTCCAGATAGAAACTCGGCACCGGCGTCTGGCGCTGTTGCACGACCTCCACGGCTCGGGGACCGAAGCTGATCGGGGCCAGACCCGGCGGGGCGCCCAAGCACTTTTGGGACACGCTATAGCACACGTCGAGATCCCAATCCTCCATGGCGAGTTCGACACCGCCCAGCGAGGTGACCACATCGACAATGCTCAAGGCGCCATGGCGCCGCACGACGGTCGCGATGTCCTTGATGGGACTCAGAACCCCGGTGGAAGTCGCCGCATGCACGACGCCAACCGCCTTGACCGAACCCTGTGTCTCCAAAGCCTGCTGCACCATCTCCGGGAGAACCGGCTGACCCCAGGGCACCTCGAGGCGCTGCACGTCCGCGCCATAGCGGTCGGCGACCTCCGCCATCCGCGCGCCAAAGAACCCGTTGACGGCCACCAGCACGCGCTCCCCGCGCTCCACCACATTGCAGAAGGCCGACTCCATCGCAGCGGTGCCAGTGGCCGGGAGAGCGGAAACGTCCACTCACGCGACGTGCCCAGCACGCGACTGAGCATCTCCCGCACGTGGTCTAACACAGGCCAAAAGTCCGGATCGAGATGCCCCAGCATCGGCGTCATCATCGCCTGCAGCACGCGTGGGTGCACATTGCTCGGCCCCGGCCCCAACAAGATTCGGTTCGGTAGGTTCAAGTTGTTGTGATCGTGACTCATCTGCAACGTTATCCTTCCATGTATGCGCGGATGTTCCCATATTCAAGATGCCATGGGAATACTTCCAGAGATGTAGCGCGACATTTCGGTCACATGACAGGCGCTTTGCGAACCATCTGCCCTGCTCCCCTCTCCCACTATCCGACTTCAGTCGTGTCAGGCATAACATGACTACTGCCTATCATAGCACAGGTGAGATGGTATCATTGACATCGGAGCCAGAAAAACAGATTCTTGATGCAGCACGGCGCCAAAGAAGTCTCTGACCTTCGTATGATCGAAGGGAACGGATAGAGCCGACGTGACGTCGCAGGTCTCTTATGTCACAATTCGTCCAACAACATGAGCATGTCGCAATTGGCGTGCCACAAGCACCACGCAACGGGGCGATTGGTGTCATGACGGTTCGGCCGGGAGGAATGATAGAGCGATGTTGACCTTGCCATTCGACAGCCGTTCCCTGTGTTTATCGCTCCTTGGTGGCGTGATTTTACTTGGATCGCTACTGGCTGTCAGCCAGGCTCAGGTCACGACCACGATCACGCCCGATGGCACGCTCGGCACGGCCGTGGCTCAGGACGGTAACGTCTTCGACATCACGGGCGGGACACGGCCGGGCAATGGCCCCAATCTGTTTCATAGTTTCGACCGCTTCACGGTCGGCGCGGGTGATACCGCCCACTTCCGAGGGCCAGCCGAGATTGAGCATATCCTGAGCCGGGTGACGGGAGGACAGGCATCGACCATCGATGGCATCCTGCGCTCGGACATTTCCGGCGCCACGCTCTTTCTGCTCAATCCAAGCGGCGTGCTCTTCGGTCCCAATGCCAGGCTCGAGGTGCAGGGATCCTTTCATGTCAGCACCGCGGACATCCTGCGCCTGGCCGATGGCGGCGTCTTTGCGGCCTCCTTCGGCGAGGCCAGTCGGCTGACGGTGGCCCCGCCGGCTGCCTTCGGGTTTCTGCACGCCTCTCCGGCGCCCATTACTATACAGGGCAGTCGGTTCCGTGTTCCCGACGGCGCCACGCTCTCGGCGGTCGGGGGTGATCTGACCATCGTGCGGGGCCGCCTCGAGGCGTCGGGGGGGCAGTTGCACCTGGCGAGTGTCGCGTCACCGGGGGAGGTCAGACTCCAAGCCACGGCAGCGGCGTCACCCCGCCAGTTTGCGGGGGGAGGTGTCGTGACCCTTGTGGACAACACCAGGCTCACGACGACAGGCAGCAGCGGCGGCGCGGTGTTCATTCGGGGCGGCCAGCTCCTTATCAGCGACACCAATATCACGACGGATACGGAAGGGGCCGGGAATGCAGGCAATATCGACATGCAGATGGACCAGCTCGTGGTGTCCGCGGGGACGTTGATCTCTGCTAGCGCCCTGGAGGGGAGTAGCGGCAATGGGGGCACGATCCGGCTCACGGCGACGGGGAGCGTGCGCATTGAAGACAGCCGCTTCCGGAGCAGCACGTTTTTAAACACCACGGGCCATGCCGGAAGCATACGGATCGACGCGGCCACCCTGACCCTCGAGGATGGGCGGCTCCTCAGCCGGACGCGGGCCGCAGGCAATTCCGGGACCATCGTGATTCGGGCGGAGACGGTGCGCCTGACGGACGATGGCAGGATCCAAACCACGGCATCCACCGGCAGTTTGGGCAATGCGGGCACGGTGCAGATTGAGGCGGTGCGCTTGACCCTGGAGGGGTCGTCACGGATCGTCAGCGTCACCGGAGGGCCGGGCGAAGGCGGGGCAATCATCATCACCGTGCAGCGCTTGGACGTGACAGACGGGGGCCGAATCGCCACGTCCCAAACGGCGCAGGGGGAACGGGAGCGGGGCCTGACCTCCAGCGGCAATGCCGGCACGATTCGGATCCGCGCCACGGAGAGCGTCACGGTCCAAGACCGTAGGAGCCGGATCGGCAGTTCCACGGGAGGGACGGGAGACGGGGGACAGATTGAGATGCAGGTGGGTCGCCTCACCGTGGCCAATGGCGGCCGGATTTTCAGCAACACCAGCGAGCGCAGGACGGGAGATGCAGGCAATGCCGGGACGGTGCGCATCACCGCGACCGGTGCGGTCATCGTCACCGGCAATGACAGTGAGCTCACCAGTACGACCGGGGGCAATGGCCAAGCGGGTGAGATCCGCATCACGGCAGAGCAGATCGCGGTCCTGGATGGCGGGTTGATTTCCACCAGTGCCGAGGCGGGCAGCAGCGGCAATGCCGGCACGGTGCAGCTCACCGTCCGGGCGAGCGTCCGCCTGGACGGCGAAGCCAGCACGATCGAAAGCCGCACGTTCCGCAACAGCACCGGCAATGCGGGGACCGTGCAGATCGACGCGCCGGCCGTGACGATGATGCATGACAGCGTGCTGCGCAGCGTGACGGCGGGAACGGGCCATGCCGGCACGATCCGGATTCGGGCAGAGGAGGTCGCCCTGAAAAGCGGCACCCAGTTGCAAACGACGGCATTCAGCCGCAGTACAGGCAATGCCGGCATCGTGCAGATTGAAGCGACAAACCTGACCCTGGAGGGGGCATCACGGATTACCAGCGTGACGGGGGGACCCGGGCAAGGGGGAGAAATCACCATCACGGTGCCGCGCCTGTCCATCACCGAGGACAGCTTTATCAGCACGTCCCAAACGGCGGGGGGCACGGCGTTTGATCGCGTGCCCAGCGGCAGTGCCGGCACGATACGGATCAACGCGATGGAAAGCCTGACGGTGCGGGGTGACCGCAGTCGGATCTTAAGCTTCACACGTGGGACGGGGAACGCCGGCACGATTGACATACAGGCAGGCCAACTGACCCTGGCGGCCGGCGGCCGGGTCTTCACCGATAGCCGTGAGGGCGCGGCAGGGAACGCGGGTACCATACGCATCGCCGCCATGGAGAGTATCACCATTACGGGGCAGGAGACCGGTCTGTTCACGAATTCGGCGAGCAGCGGCACGGGGGGCGATATTACCATACAAGCGCGCAACATCCGGCTCGCCGACGGCGGCACGGTCTCGGCAGAAAGTTCGGCGTCGGGCGATGCCGGGTAGATTACCCTCAGGGCCAGCGACAGCTTCGTGAGCGGCAATGGGGCGGTGACGACCACAGCGGCTCAGGCTGACGGCGGCAATATTGAGATCACGGCAACCGCGCTGGTGCAACTGCGCGATAGCGATATCACCGCGACCGTTGCTGGCGGGCCGACAACCGTGGGCGGCAATATCGCGGTGAATGGCGAGTTCATCCTCCTAGAGAACAGTCGTATTGTCGCCAATGCCTTCGAGGGTCAGGGTGGGAACATTCGCCTCACCGCACAAGCAGCCGTGCTGACCGATCAGTTCAGCGTCATCAGCGCTTCGTCGTCGCTGGGCATTGATGGCTCAGTCGACATTCGGTCGCCGGCAACGGACCTCACCGAGACCGTCACTCCGTTGACGCCAACGTTTAACCAGGCGGCTATCTTGTTAAGTGACCGGTGCACCGCGGCACGGCGCGGGCAAGCGCGGAGCAGCTTCGTACTGCGAGGGCGGGAGCAGCTCCCCAATGAGCCTGACGGCACCTTGCCGAGTCCGGTCTACGTGGCCAGTTCGGGGACACCCCCACCGGCACAGCCTGCCGCACGCCAGGCACCAGCGTGGGACGATCGTAAACGACCTCTACAGGGACAGCGTGAGACCGGCAGAACTCAGGTTGCCTATGTTTCGGAGTGCGCTAGGTGGTATACACCGCAAGTACGTCCTGACGTCAACGTTAGATGACGCACTAGAGCGAGCCGTTTTTCATCCTGTTCGTATAAGTCGCTGTTCGTGACCATCTCTTGCTCCTTTGAGGTCCACGGCCACCGCCCGCACTGACGATGAGTATGGGCGATGGCGCGGGAGAATTCAAGCTGCGGCACATCGCTTGCGCGGCGCCGGCACACACGCTATAAGAGGGGTAACGATGCCCATGCGGGTAGCTGATCATAGGCGTCCCCATGGGGTCTGTTCTACGGCCAATCCGCAATCCGCAGGCGACAGGAGGTCAAACGTGACGCAACGTGCTTTCGATGAGAATGAGGCGTTTCAGAAAGGCTTGACGATTCGCCGAGAAGTTCTGGGTGCAGAGCATGTCGAACGCTCGCTCAACGGCGCTCGAGAGGACCCGTTCATGCTGCCCATTCAGCAGATGGCCACGGCATATGGCTGGGGCGAAGTCTGGGGGCGGCCCGGATTGCCGCGGAAAACCCGGAGCTTCCTGAGCATGGCGTTTCTGGCGGCGCTCGGGAAGCAGGCGGAGTTTCGCACCCATGTCCGTGGCGCCGTCAACAATGGCGCCACGCGCGAAGAAATTTCCGAAGTGATTCTGCAAGCGGCGTTGTACTGCGGCATGCCAGTAGGCTTGGAATGCTTTCGGCTCGCCAAGGAGGTGCTAGACGAGCTGGACGCGACCTAGGAGGTATGCCGGCGGAGTGGCGCGCTTAATCCGGACTCAAGTCCCACTGACGCAGCTCTTGCAGGGTCTTATAGTCGGTCCAATCGAACCGCAGAGGAGTAATGGTGATAAATTTGTCCTGATAACCTCGCGTGTCCGTACCCTCTTCCTCGACCCGTAGACGCCGCCATGTCGGTTTGTAGGACGGTGCTTTCTCATCACCACGATGTGGCGTAAAGCCCTCGATGGTAAAATACGCGCCGCCCATTGGCGCCGCGACCACCCCCTGTATGGCGCCGGCTGGGACGTTGATGGACAGAACCGCGCCAGCCGGAGCCCCGCGTTGCCGAATCTGCTGCACGAGCTTCGCGGTGACGTGCGCCGCCGTCGTATAGTCGCGCCTCCGGCGGGATTGGGACACCGCGATGGCGGGCACGCCGTGCACGAGCGCTTCCATGGCGGCCCCGACCGTGCCGGAATAATGGCTGATCAGGCCGACGTTTGAGCCGTGGTTAATGCCCGAGACGACCAAGTCGATTTTTTGCGTTTTGCCGAACTCGAGCAGCCCGAAACGGACGGCATCCGCGGGTGTCGCATCGACGCTGTAGCCGAACAGGACGCCGTCTTTGTGATGCGGCGTTACGTGTAACGTGTTGCACATGATTTGAGTCGACTAACTGCTGCCGGATTGGTTCTCATGCGGCGCCACGACGAGCACCTCCGCCCGCTTGGCGAGTTCGTGGACCAGGGCCGCGATGCCTGGCGCATCAATCCCATCATCGTTGGTGACGAGGATGCGGTAGGATGCGGTTTGGGCCTGTGCCAGGGACGAGACACACCACGTCGCGGCCAGGAGCATGCAGAGCGTGAAACGGTACACATGCATCACGATGTCGGTTGCCTTCTTGGTTTTCGCTTTAGAACACAATCGTGTATCCCTCTCGCTCCCCCTGCACCTCGTTATAGGAGACGCGATGCACGGACTCCCCTTGCGGATTGACCAACACGATATCATCTCCGCGGTTCGCCAACTGGACGGTGTTGTTCAACACCACTCTCGCGCACTCACCTGCCGCGAGTGATCCGGACAAAGGGTGCCTGCCGCGCTGCCGGTCCTGAAGCGTCCACCCCTCGAGAGCAGCCGAATTTGGAGACGTGTTGATGATGGTCACGGTCTCATTGCCACGATCTGCCCCAACCGGGTTCACCAAAGCGGCGACAATACACAACTCGGCTGTGGCGGGAGGCCGAGGGGCAAAGTTGTCGGGGAGAATCACCAGCGCTTCCGGGTCGACCACCATCTGCAATGTGTTCCCGGTGATCATGAAGGTGTCACGCATGTTGCCGATTTCGCCGCTAGGCAATTGCACAAAATCGTCGCGGTCGCGTTGATCCTCACGCAGCCAGTCAGGGAATCCGGCGAGGCCTTGGTTGCCGGCTCGAAAGTAGCTGACCAGGCGGCGAAACAGTTTGGGCCATAGAATCAAGGTTTCAAGCGTCGCCAAATCCGGAATGGCGACCGGACTGCCGCTCAGCCCATGCGCTTGGGGCCAGAGCCCAACCCTGGCTTGGCGTACCACGCGCGTTTGGGCCGCGAGTTGATCTTTCAAATTAATGGGTAACGAACTGTAGAAGGTGGGATAGACCAACCCATCGTTGAGCACCTGGCTGTTGACGCTTTGAGCCAAGCGTGAGTTCTCAAGGAATATCATGCTGCCATCCGCATCCGCCGCTTCACCGGGGTAGACAAACGCGATCACACGGCCGAAAGAATCGAGTCCTTGGGCCAGGATGAATCCGCGCACCGTGTTGGGATCAGCCGCCGAGACACGCGGGCCAGAGAAGGTAATCCGGTTGAAGCCAACGCGTGCTAACATGCCCTGCGTCGCGGCCTCGCCGAACTGCTGATTTTGGTGGGTGCCACTGAAGTGGGTCTCTAACCCGAAGTTCCCCTGGCAGAATAGGCGGAGGGTTAAGTAGATCAACAGGTTAGCCCAATTCAAAAGTCCATTTACAT